>JBJTIF010000158.1:0-11573 GCA_046094825.1 Actinomycetota bacterium | reverse complement strand
CCGCCCGGCGGGCCGCGCCCCCCCCTCGGGGGGGCGCCCGCCCCCCGGGCGGCCGGCCCCCCCGCCCGCCGCGCCACCGCCGGGCGTCGGCGCGTCCGAGGCGAGGGCGGCGAGGAAGCCACCGACGCTCGCATCGTTCGTCGTCGGCGCGGTGACGGCGCGCTCGAGGATCTGGCGGTCGGGGTCGAAGCCCTCGAGCCGGAGCGCCGCGACGTCGGTGCCGGCGAGCGCGGCCTCGGGGACGAGACCGACGATCTCCGAGCCGAGGACCTCGAGGCCCTCGCCGGTCGCGAGCTCGGCGACCGCGGCGAACGCCGCGGCGGGCGCGGTGACGTCGTGGTCGACGAGGTTCATCGAGACGGTGACGCAGCGGCGCTCGGGGACCGCGAAGCCGATCGCCCGGACCGCCGGGAGGCCGCCGTTCGATTCGCGGACCGCGCGGGCGATCCGCTTCGCGGCCTCCTCGTCCTCGCCGGAGAGGTAGAGGTTGAACGCGACGAGCGGCTTCCGCGCGCCGACCGCCGTCGCGCCGGCGCGCCCGATCGCGCGCGGGCCGAAGTCCGGGAGGCGTTCGCCGCGCGCGACGGCATCGCGGAGGCCCTCGTACTCGCCGCGCCGCACCTCGGCGAGGCTCCGCCGCTCGTCCGTGAAGGCCGCTCGGTCGTAGCAGTACACCGGGAGGTCGAGCGCGGCGGCGAGGTCCCCGGCGAACGCGCGGGCGATCGCGACGGCATCGTCCATCGTCGCGTCGCGCAGGGGCACGAACGGCACGACGTCGAGCGCACCCATCCGCGGATGTCCGCCCCGGTGCGCGTCCATGTCGATCCGCGCGACGGCGACGCGCGCGGCGTCGAGGACCGCGGCGCGGACCGCGTCCGGGTGACCGACGACCGTCGTGTCGAGCCGGTGGTGCTCGGCGTCCGCCTGGTGGTGGACGAGGCGGACCCCGGGGGCCCGGAGCGCGGCGAGGATCTCGCGGATCACCCGCGGGTCGCGGCCCTCGCTGAAGTTCGGGACGCAGACGACGAGGGGCTCGCTCACCGGCGCAGCGTAGAGGAACCCCCCGGACCCCCCGTTGACCGATGTCGGAGGTGGGGGCTAGGCTCCGCCTCCCCTCTCGAACATACGTTCGATTCCAGGCACGAGGGGGGTGGGGGCTGGACGGGGATGGTGAAGCGGTACGACGAGCAGGTCGAGGTCCTCGTCGAGCGCGACGCCGGCCTGCCGGCGGCCTTCACCTGGCGCGATCGTCGCTACGAGGTCGTCGACGTGATCGGACGGTGGCGCATCGAGGGTCGCTGGTGGAGCGACGGCCACGATCGCGAGTACTGGCGGGTCGAGGCGCGCGGCGGGGCCGTCTGGGACCTCTACCACGACCGCCTCCGCGACCGGTGGCACCTCGAGCGGGTGTGGGACTGACGTGGGGTTCGTCCACCTCGAGACGCGGTCGGCCTTCTCCCTGAAGGACGGGGCGTTCCTCCCCGAGGACCTCGCGCGCCGCGCGGCGGACCTCGGTATGCCCGCGGTCGCGCTCACGGACCGCGACTCGCTCGCGGGCGCCGTGCGGTTCGTCGACGCGTGCGCGACCGCGGGCGTCCGACCGATCCTCGGCGCGACGCTCACGATCGCGACCGGGGGCGAGGTCGTCGTCCTCGCGCGCGACGCGCGGGGCTACGCGAACCTCTGCCGCCTCGTGAGCGACGCGCACCTCCTCGGCGAGCGCCGCGATCCGATGCTCGGGGTCCCGCAGGTGCTCGCGCACGCGGACGGACTCGTCTGCCTCCTCGGTCGGACCTCGCCCCCCGGCGCGCTCGCCCGCGCGGGCCGCCCCGACGCGGCCCGCGCGGCGCTCGCGCCGTTCCGCGACGCGTTCGGCGACCACCTCGCGATCGCGGTCCGCGATCACCGCGAGCCCACGTCGTCGGCGGAGGTACGGGCGCTCCTGCGGCTCGCGGACGGCACCGGCACCCCCGCCGACGCGCCGAACGCCGTCCGCTACCTCGAGCGAGGGGACGCGTTCGTCGCGGACGTCCTCGCGTGCATGCGCGAGCTCGTCCCGCTCTCGGTCCACGGCGCCGGCCGGACGAACGCCGAGGGGTTCCTCGCGTCGCCCGAGGAGATGCGCGACCGGTTCCGCGAACGCCCCGACCTCTGCGAGCGGACGCTCGCGATCGCCGAGGCGTGCACGTTCGACCTCGGCCTCGGGGGCATCCGCTTCCCGACGTTCCCGACGCCCCCGGGCCGGTCGGCGACCGCCGTCCTCGCCGACCGCTGCGAGCGGGGCGTCGCCGGTCGCGGCATCGCCGACACGCCGGCGATGCGCGAACGCCTCGCGCACGAACTCGGGATGATCGAGCGCCTCGGGTTCGCGTCGTACTTCCTCACCGTCGCCGACATCGTCGCGGACATCCACGCGATGGGCATCCTCTGCGCATGCCGCGGGAGTGCCGCGGGATCGCTCGTCTGTCACCTCGTCGGCATCTCCGACGTCGATCCCGTCCGGCACGACCTCGTCTTCGAACGGTTCCTGAACCCCCGGAGGATCGAGCTCCCCGACATCGACATCGACGTCGAGTCCGCACGCCGGGAGGACGTCTACGACATGGTGCTCTCACGGCACGGCGACGATCGCGCGGCGTGCGTGATGATGGTCGAGACGTACCGCGCGCGGTCCGCGATCCGCGAGGTCGGCGCGGCGCTCGGGCTGCCCGCGACCGAACTCGGGCTCGTCGCGAAGTCGTTCCCGCACATCCGCGCGAGCGGCATCCGCGATGCGATCGCCGAGCTCCCCGAGCTCGCGGGGACGAACCTCGGGGCGGGGCAGCTCGAGACCCTCTTCCGCGTCTGCGAGCGCCTCGACGGGTTCCCCCGACACCTCGCGCTCCATCCCTCGGGGATCGTCCTGTCCGACGCCGACCTCGTCGACCGCGTGCCGCTCGAGCGCTCCCACGCGGGCTACCGGATGATCCAGGCCGACAAGGACGACGTCGAGCGGCTCGGCTACCTGAAGCTCGACGTCCTCGGGGTCCGGATGCTCTCCGCGATCCGCCACTGCCTCGACGAGGTCGTCCGGACCGAGGACGTGAAGATCGATCCCGGGGAGATCCCCGACGATGACCCCGCGACGTTCCGGACGATCTGCGCCTCCGACACGATCGGGTGCTTCCAGATCGAGAGCCCGGGGCAGCGCGAGCTCCTCCAGCGGCTCCAGCCAGAGCGCGTCGAGGACCTCATCGTCGAGATCTCGCTGTTCCGACCGGGTCCGATGAAGGCCGACATGATCCGCCCGTACCTCGCGTGTCGGCACGGGCACGCCGAACCCCGCTACGCGCACCCCGCGCTCCGCGCGGCGCTCGGGGAGACGTTCGGCGTCATCGTGTACCACGAGCAGGTCCTCCGAGCGCTCGCGATCGTCGGCGGGTACGACCTCACGGAGGCCGACGCGATCCGTCGGCAGCTCCACCGCGAGGACCTCCTGCCGGGGATGCGGGAGGAGTTCCTCGCGCGGGCCGCGACCCGCGGCGTCGCGGCCCGCGCGGCCGAGGAGATCTGGGCCGCGGTCGCGCAGTTCGCGTCGTTCGGCTTCTGCAAGGCCCACGCCGCGGCGTTCGCCGTCCCGACGTACCGGTCGGCGTGGCTGAAGACCCACCACCCCGCGGCGTTCCTCGCGGGGGTCCTCACCCACGAGCCGGGGATGTACCCGCGTCGGCTCGTCCTCGAGGACGCCCGCGAGCGGGGGATCGCGGTCCTGCCGCTCGACGTCCACCGGAGCGAGGCCGCGTACACCGCCGAGCGCGTCGGCGACGGGTGGGGCATCCGCCTCGGGTTCCGCGACGTCCACGGCATCACCGACGCCGAGATCGCGTCGATCCTCCGCGCGCGCGACGACCGACCGTTCCGCGACGTCGTCGACCTCCTCGAGCGCACCGCCGTCGCGCGGCCCGTCGCCGAGGCCCTCGTCCACGCGGGGGCGCTCGACGGGGTCGGGCCGGGCACCCGTCGCGACCGCCTCTTCGTCGCGATGGTCGAGACGCCGGTCCGGGCGGGGGAGCAGCTCGCCCTCGCGGTCGACCCCGTCGAGCCGCCCGGGC
This sequence comes from Actinomycetota bacterium, assembly GCA_046094825.1. GTDB lineage: Bacteria > Actinomycetota > UBA4738 > UBA4738 > HRBIN12 > JBJTIF01. The sequence continues at coordinate 7,482 of JBJTIF010000158.1, read as the reverse complement.
TCCCGGAGTACTCCGACGCCGAACGCGTCCGCGCCGAACTCGACGTCCTCGGCGTCGATGCGTCGCGGCACCTCGTCTCGTTCTTCGAGCCGCTCCTCGCCGACCTCGGGGTCGTCCGCGGCCGCGACCTCTGGCGGCACCGCGGCGGCGAACGGGTCGTCGTCGCCGGCGTGAAGGTCGCCTCGCAGACGCCTGCGATCCGCAGCGGTCAGCGGATCATCTTCCTCACCCTCGACGATGCGACCGGTCCGATCGACGTCACCGTCTTCGCCTCGGTGCAGCCGCGGGTCGCGCGCACGGTCTTCGGGTCGTTCGTCCTCGCGGTGCGCGGGACGCTCCGGCGGACCGGGGTCCGCGGCGTCTCGATCGTCGCGGAGGACGTCTGGGACCTCCCCGCGCTCCAGCGGGCGCGCCGCGACGGGCGGCTCGCGGAGGCGCTCCGCGACCGCGGCCGGGTGCCGCCGCCCGTCGCGGCGTCGCGGCGCCTGTGGCACGCGAGCCCCGGTTCCGCGGGCTGATGGCGGGGGTAGGCTCGCGACCGATGGGCGTCCGGCGCGGTCCGACGACCGACACCCCGATCCTCCACGTCGACCTCGACGCGTTCTACGCCTCGGTCGAGGCACTGAAGGATCCGACGCTTGCCGGCCGCCCCCTCGTCGTCGCGGGCGGGACCCGCGGCGTCGTCCTGTCCGCTTCGTACGAGGCGCGGGCGCACGGGATCCACGCCGCGATGCCGACCGTCCGCGCGCGGCGGCTCTGCCCCGCGGCGGCGTTCGTCCCCCCAGACTTCACCGCGTACCGGGCCCACAGCAACCGGTTCCGCGAGGTCCTCCTGTCCGTGACCCCGCTCGTCGAGCCGCTCTCCCTCGACGAGGCGTTCCTCGACGTCGCGGGCGCGATCCGGCTCTTCGGCGATCCGCCGGCGATCGCCGAGCGGATCCGGGCGGCGGTCCGCACCGAGGTCGGGGTGAACTGCTCGGTCGGCGTCGCCCCGACGAAGCTCGTCGCGAAGATCGCCTCCGCCGCCGCGAAGCCCGACGGGGCGGTCGTCGTCCCGGCCGACGGGGTCGCCGGGTTCCTGCGACCGCTGCCGGTCGGCAGGCTCTGGGGCGTCGGGGACAAGACCCTCGAGATCCTCCAGCGGCTCGCGATCCGCACGGTCGGCGATCTCGCGGACGCGCCGACCCCGGTCCTCGTCCGGCTCCTCGGTGAGGGCGCGGCCGGCTCGCTCCAGGCGCTCGCGCGCGGGATCGACGGACGGGAGGTCGTCCCGTACCAGCCGCCGAAGCAGGTGAGCAACGAGGAGACGTTCGATCGCGACCTCGACGACGAGGCCGACATCCTCCGCGAACTCCTCGCCCTCGCGCAGCGGGTCGGGACGCGCCTCCGCGAGGACGGGTACCGCGCGCGGACCGTCGTCCTCAAGGTGCGCCTCGCGAGCTTCACGACCCTCACCCGCTCGCGGACGCTCCCCGATGCGACGGACGTCGCCGCGGACCTGTACCGGACGGCGTCCGAGCTCTACGCCGCGCTCCCGGGGACGTCGCGCCGTGTCCGGCTCCTCGGCGTCGCCGCGACGAACCTCGTCGGCGCGGGCGCCGAACAGCTCGCGCTCCTCCATCCGCAGCGGTGGGGTGACGTCGAACGCGCCGTCGACCGCATCGACCGCCGGTTCGGACGGGGGAGCGCGATGCCGGCGGCGCTCCTCGACCGCCGCCGCGAGGGTCCGCCCGGAGCCTGACCGAGCGCCTCCCTATACTGGCGGTGCACCGCACCCCGGCCCGAGCGGGTCGGGCGACGCAGGAGGAGGTCGACGTGCCGCTCTCGCCCCACGAGCAGCGCATCCTCGACGAGATCGAGCAGCGTCTCCGGGAGGAGGACCCCCGGCTCGCCGAGACGGTGGCGCGGACCACCCTCCACGACCACGTGATCCGGCGCCTGCGCATCGCGATGGTCGCCGCCGCGGTCGGGATCCTCTGCATCATGGCCTTCCCCGTGTCGATCCCCGTCGCGGTCATCGGGTTCGGGGTGCTCCTCGGCGCCGTCCTCGTCATGTACCGGTCGCTCGCGGCCCTCGGTCGCGACCAACTGCGGGCGCTCCAGGAGTCGCGGGGTCCATCGCTCGCGGCGTTCCTCGCGCGCATCGCGCGGCGACGCGACGAGGGGATGCGCTAGCACATCGCGCCGCTCCGCGTCACGACCTGCGGTGTTGCGGGGTCGCGGGGCGAGCGGGTACAACTTGGGTCCCTTCCCCCGGGTGCTCCTCCGGTCCTGCGACCGACCGAGGAACGACGCGGATCGACCCATCCGCGGCGGCCCGTCCGGTGAACGGTTCGAGACGGAAGGTGCATCGGGGCATGGAGGGTTTCACCGCTCACCAGGCGACCCGCCTGACCGGTTGCACCCCTCGCCAGCTCCGCTACTGGGACCAGATCGGCCTCGTCATCCCGTCCGTGCAGTCCACCGGCGGACGCCCCGGGGTCCCGCGGCTCTACGGGTTCCGCGACCTCGTCGCCCTGCGCTGCGTGAAGTCCCTCCTCGACGGTGGGATGTCGCTCCAGCGCATCCGGCGCGCGTTCGACTACCTGAACCGCCGAGCCGACCTCGACCGCCACCTCGCGGAGACCCGGCTCGTGACGGACGGCTCGAGCATCTTCAAGGTCGCGAAGCGCAACGGCGAGATCATCGACCTCCTGAAGGAGGGACAGATGGCGTTCTTCGTCACGATGGACGAGGTCGCCTCGACCGTCGAGGTCCGCTCCGGGCAGTTCCGCGAGGATCGCGACCGCTTCGTCCGTGCCCTCCGCGAGGCCGCGGTCCACGTCCGCGTCTCCGGAGGACGCCGCTCCTCCTAGCGCTCCGTCGAGCGCCTCGATCCGATCCCGCGCCTCCCGCGGGGGCGACCGCGATCCGCACCCTCGTCGTCGCCCCACCCGATGCCGTACGCGCCGAGGATCCGACGGCGCCAGCCGGCCGAGCTCCGCAGGAGATCGGTGGCAGCGCGGGCGGTCGTGACCGCCCGCGCTGCCACGGCGTCGTCGGGGACGGTCGGTCCGTACGCCGCGACGTCCGCGGTGGCGACGAGCTCGCGGAGGTCGTCGTCGAGCCCGGGTTCGCGTCGGACGATCCGGGCCGCGTACTCGGGGAGCGTCTCCGATCGATCGCGGCCGAGGCCGAGGTCGTGCGCGGCACCCGCGAAGACATCGAACGCGGCGAGGGTGCGGGTTCGCGCGTCGCCCGCGCGCGCGACGCGCCGCCGCCGCGCGCGGTCGCGCAGCGAGGGGACCGACGCGAGCGCGAGCAGGGCGATCCCGAGGACGACCGCGGCGATCGGGAGGCGACCGTCCGCGTCCTCGCCGCCGGCCGCGGGAGCACCCCCGGCGGCGGGCGCCGCCTCGCTCCCCTCGCGACACAGGCGCGCCGGCAGGACCGTCCCGTCGGGCGCGGTGCACGTCGCCGCATCCCCGCGGTCGGGTGCGTCCGCGCCATCGCCGGCATCCTCCGCGCCGTCGTCCACGCCGTCGCCCGCCGCTCCGGTCGCGGGGTTCAGGTAGCTGCCCGGCGTCGCCGCGGGGTTCGGTCGGCCGGGCGTCGGCTCGAACGCGAGCCACCCGACCCCGGGGAAGAAGACCTCGACCCACGCGTGCGCGTCGAGGTTCGTCACGGTGTAGGTCGATCCTCGCCGCTCGCCCTGCCGGAACCCGACCGCGACCCGGGCGGGGTACCCGAGCGAACGCACGAGCGCGGCCATCGCGGTCGCGAACTGCTGGCAGAACCCGACGCGGGTCTCGCGGAGGAACCGCAGGATCGGGTCGGTCCCGGGCGCATCCTCGGGCACCTCGAGGGAGTACCGGAACGACCCGTCGAGGAACCGCGACTGGATCGCGAGCACCGCGCGGTACGGCGAGGTCGCGTCGGCGGTCCACGTCGCCGCGATCCGCGACAGACCGCGGGCGGAACCATCGGGGACCTCCGTGTAGCGGCCGTAGACGGCGGCGTCGAGGAACCGGACCGCGTCGAGATCTTCGGGTCGCGGGGCCAGGGGCGCCGTCACGACGGCGTAGCGGTCGCCCTCCTCGGGCTCGGGATCGACGCGGACGGTCGCCGAGTCGACGTCGTAGCGGATCGTCCCCTCCGCGTCGACGCGCGCGGCCGGGTAGGCGAGCGGGATCCAGCCGCCGCCGACGCCGTCGGTGAGGAACTCCACGTACTGCGCGAGGAGCGGTGCCGCGGGATCGATCCGCGCGAAGGGGAGTTCCACCGGCCCCGCGAGGGGATCGGAGAGCACGGCGGGCGAGGAGGTCCACTCCGTCCCGTCGAACCGGTCGAGCGCGAAGAGGCGCCAGTACGCGCCCTCCCCGCCGTCGGTCCGGACGCGGAACAGCTCGCGGCGTTCGTCGCGTTCGAGTTCGGCGCGGATCGACACGAACGGCTGCAGCTGCGTCACGCCGGGGAGGCGACCGGTGAGATCGAGGAGCGGTTCGGTGCCGCCGCCGGGGACGATGCCCGGCGCGGCGACGGCGATGGCCGTGACGACGGCGAGCGGCAGCCGGGCGCCCCGGGTCGCCGCCACGACGGCCTCCCGCAGCCCGAGCGGAGGTTCGACGCGGCCGTGCGCGAGGATCCGGCCGACCCCGTCGGCGAGGACGACACCGAGGCACGCCACCGTGAGCGCGATCGTCGAGCCGGGCGGCGCGTCCCATCCGAGCGAGAGGTCCGCGACCGCGACGACGAGCAGGGGCGGGGCGATGGCGAGGAGCGGCGTGCGCGCGCGGACGAGGAGCGCGTGGGCGAGGAGCGTCGTCGCGCCGATGCCGCAGAGCGCCGCCGCGAGGAAGGGTCGCGTCACGACGACCGGGGCGATCGCGATCCGCGCATCCTCGATCGCGGCGACGAGGGCGTCGACGAGCCGACGACCCGCGAGGAGGGTCGGGAGTCCGGCGTCGAGCGCCCCGGGGACGGTCCGCCACGCGATGGCCCACGCCGTCGCGACGGTCGCGATCGGCAGCGCGAGGACCGCGGGGAGTCGGTTGGTCGCCACGGACGCGACGAGCGCGACGACGGCGACGAGGACGATGTCTCGGGTCGCCGCCTCGAACCGGAACACGCGCGACAACGCCGTCCCCGCCGCGAGGACGAGGATCGCGAGAGAGGTCAGCTCGAGGAGCCGGCCCGCAGGGTGGGTGCGTCGATCGTCCATCGTTCCCGGAGCGACGTGCCGGGCGGCACGGCGCGGACCTGCCAGCCGGCACGCGCGAGCGTGTGGAGCGCCGCGTCCGCGGCGTCATCCCGGCCCCCGTGCGGCGGTACGAGGATCGCGAGCCGCGGACCGAACGCCGTGCCGGTCCGCGTGAGCGCCGCGAGTTCCTCCGGAGCGAGTGCGCCCGTCACGACGACCAGGACGGCGTCCGCGGTGCCGGCCGCGCGCAGGCGCGCGAGCGTCGCGAAGAGATCGGCCCCGTCCTCGCCGACCCCGGCGAGGGTGTCGAGGAAGGCATCCTCGGTCGTCGGCTCCGGCGCGAGGAGCCCGGTCGAACGGCGGAGCGCGAGCCCCGACCGCAGGAGCGCGACGCCGACGGAGGCGGCGACGCCGACGGCGTGTTCGAAGACCGCGCCGCCCGCCGCGCCGAGCGCCCGGGCGCGCGTGTCGAGGTGGAGGGTCGCGCGCGGGCGGCTCGATGCCTCGTCCTGGCGGATCATGAGTTCGCCCCGTCGCGCGACGCTCGGCCAGTGGATCCGCCGGAGGTCGTCACCCTCGCGGTAGGGGCGCATGAGCGAGAACTCCCCGCCGCCGCGCGCGAGCCGCCGCGCGAGCGCCGCGCCGCCCGCCTGGCCGAACGGTGACCCCGCGAGGTCGCGGAGCTCCTCGACGGGTGGGGTCACGACGAGCTCGTCGCGGAGCTCGAGGTCGACGCGCACGGGGGTGAACCCGAACGGATCGGCGACCTCGAGGCGCAGCGGGCCGATCGCGTAGCGCCCGCGCCGCGGCGCGTCGATCGCGTACGACACTGTCCGGGTGCCGCGACCGCGCGCCGGGACCCGCGTCGCGACGAGGCGCGCGGCGCCGCCGAACGCCGAGGGGAGGGAGTCCTCGAGGAGCAGGAACGGGATCGCGCGGCGCCCCCCGCCCTCGAGCTCGAGGTCGACGTGCACCCGCTCGCCGGGCACGGCCCGTTCCGTGGACAGGATGCGCCGCGCGGTCACCCGCGGCGCGGCGCGGCGCGCGAGGAGGCCGGCGACGAGGGGGAGGAGGCCGAGCGCGACCGCGACGACGTGGACCGTGGGCGACCCGAGGAGCCGTCCGAGCGTCCAGACGGCGAGGGCCGCGAACGCGATCGCGACGGTTCGCCGTCCCGGCATCACGCCGTCCCGGCGACCGGGACGGCGACCTCGCCGAGGAGGTCGCGGAGGACCTCGCGCGGACCGCGCCCGCGCATGACGGCGTCGGCGGTCACGACGAGGCGGTGCCCGAGGACCGGTTCGACGAGGGCCTTCACGTCGTCGGGGGACACGAAGTCGCGCCCGTGGCCGGCGGCGTACGCGCGCGCGGCGCGCAGGAGCAGGAGGGAGGCGCGCGGGCTCGCCCCGAGGTGGACGTCGCGGTGCGCGCGCGAGGCCTCCGCGAGGTCGACGATGTAGCGCGCGACACCGGGCGCGACGTGGACCTCGCGCGCGGCACCGATGAGCGCGCGGATGCCGGCGGCGTCCGTCACCGGCCCGATGTCCTCGATCGTCGAGCGCACGCCGTGCTTCGCGAGGATCTCGACGGCGGCCTCGGCCGAGGGGTAGCCGAGCGACAGACGCATCATGAACCGGTCGAGCTGCGCCTCGGGGAGCGGGTACGTGCCCTCGTGCTCGATCGGGTTCTGCGTCGCGATGACCATGAACGGAGCCCCGAGCTCGTACGTCACCGCGTCGACGGTGACCTGCGCCTCCTCCATGCTCTCGAGCAGCGCCGACTGCGTCTTCGGGCTTGCGCGGTTGATCTCGTCCCCGAGCACGATGTTCGCGAAGATCGCGCCGGGACGGAACTCGAAGTCGCCCCGCTCCTGGTTGAAGACGTTCACACCGGTGACGTCGGTCGGGAGGAGATCGGGGGTGAACTGGATGCGCCGGAACGAGCAGTCGATCGACCTCGCGATCGCCTTCGCGAGCATGGTCTTGCCGACGCCCGGCACGTCCTCGATGAGGAGGTGTCCCTGGGCGACGAGGGCGGTGAGGGCGAGCCGGATCTCCCGGTCCTTGCCCTGGATCACCCGCTCGACGTTGCGCTCGATCGCGGAGAACGCCTCGGCGAAGCGCTCCCAGTCCCGAGCCCCGATCGACGCTCCCATCGCCCCTCCGCTCGCCGGTGGTCCTCCCGGCGACGGTGCCGTCGCCGACCGTCGGGTCATGGTATCGGCCCGCCCCCGCGCGTCCCCGGGGGCGCGCGGGGGGGGGGAGCGCGCCGGCGATACTCGGGGGGGGCCCAGGGACCGGCCC
>JBJTIF010000157.1:0-12101 GCA_046094825.1 Actinomycetota bacterium | reverse complement strand
GCGGGGCGCGATCCGAACCCGGTCGTCGACGGACGAGGCGTCGCGCGGCTCCGCGCGGCGGGTGTCGAGGTCGTCGAGGGCGTCCTCGCCGACGAGGCGGCCGCGCTGAACCGCGCGTTCGCGCGGCACGTGACGACCGGGCTCCCGTACGTGACGTGGAAGGTCGCGGCGAGCCTCGACGGGCGCGTCGCCGCCGCCGATCGATCGTCGAGGTGGATCACCGGAGCGGCATCGCGCGCCGACGCCCACCGTCTCCGTGCAGCCGCGGACGCGATCATCGTCGGCAGCGGCACGGTCCTCACCGACGACCCCCACCTCACCGTCCGCGATCCCGCGTACGTCGGCGACCCGGTCCTGCGCGTCGTCGTCGACGGACGCGGCCGCGTGTCCCCATCGCACCGCGTGCTCGACGCCGCGGCACCCACCCTCGTCGCGACGACCCGTCGCGCCGAGGCCCTCGTCCGCGCCGCCTGGCGCGACGCCGGCGCCGAGGTCGTCGAGCTGCCGGAGGATGCCGCCGGGCACCCCGACCTCGCCGAACTGCTCGCGGACCTCGGCAAGCGTGGCGTCCAGGGGGTCCTCCTCGAAGGTGGACCGACGCTCGCGTGGGCGATGCTCGCGATCGACCGCATCGATCGGATCGTGCTCCACACCGCCCCGATCCTCGTGGGCGGTGAGGACGCGCCCGGGGCACTCGGCGGCTCCGGGTTCCGTCCGATCTCCGACGCCGCGCGCCTCGTCATCGACGACGTCCGCCGCCTCGGCGACGACCTCCGGGTGGAGGCCCATGTTCACGGGCATCGTTGAGGATCGCGGCTCGGTCCGCACGCTCGCGCCGCGCTTCGAGGTCGCGTGCGACGCGGAGCTCGCCGCGGCGGCGATCGGCGACTCGGTCGCCGTGAACGGCGTCTGCCTCACCGTCGTCGCGCGACCCGATGCGGGGCTCGCGTTCGACCTCACCTCCGAGACGCTCGCTCGCACGAGCCTCGGACGTCTCACGGTCGGCGATCCGGTGAACCTCGAGCGCCCGCTCGCGGCGGACGGCCGGTTCGGCGGACACCTCGTCCAGGGGCACGTCGACGGGGTGGGGACCGTCGTCGCCGTCGAGCGCGACCCGACGGGCGCGACGCTCCGTGTCGCCGTCCCGGCGGTCCTCGCGCGCTACCTCGTCGAGAAGGGCTCCGTCGCGATCGACGGGGTGAGCCTCACGATCGCGCGGCACGGCGGCGGGACGATCGACATCGCGCTCATCCCCCACACGCTCGCCCACACGACGCTCGGTGCGGCCCGGGTCGGGGACCCGGTGAACCTGGAGGTGGACGTCATCGCGAAGTACGTGGAATCGATGCTCGATGGGAGGAACCATGGCTGAGGGGACCGGTACCGACCGTTCGGTGTTCGCGACGATCGAGGAGGCCCTCGAGGACCTCCGCGCGGGGCGGATGCTCATCGTCGTCGACGACGCCGACCGGGAGAACGAGGGCGACTTCGTCATGGCCGCCGAGCTCGCGACGCCCGAGGCGGTGAACTTCATGGTGACGCACGGGCGCGGGATCGTCTGCATGCCGGTGACCCGCGAGCGGCTCGACGAGCTCCAGATCCCCCTCATGATCTCGAAGAACAACGAGAGCCACGGCACGGCCTTCGCCGTGTCGATCGACATCGAAGGCCGGACGACGACCGGGACGAGCGCGTTCGACCGCGCGGCGACGGTCCGCGCGATCGCGGACGCCTCGCTCTCGCACGAGGAGATCCGGATGCCGGGCCACGTCTTCCCGCTCCGCGCGGTCGAGGGCGGGGTGCTCCAGCGCGCGGGCCACACGGAGGCGACGGTCGACCTCATGCGGCTCGCCGGCCTCTACCCGGCCGGCGTGCTCTGCGAGGTCCTGAACGCCGACGGGTCGATGGCGCGGTTGCCGGAACTCGCCCGCGTCGCCCGCGAGCACGGGCTGAAGCTCATCTCGATCGCCGACCTCATCGAGTACCGGCGACGGAGCGAGGTCCATGTCCGCCGCGCGGCGTCCGCGACCCTGCCGACGTCACTCGGGGAGTTCGAGGCGATCGCGTACGAGAGCCTCGTCGACGGTCGCACGCACCTCGCGCTCGTCCGCGGGGACGTCGGCGACGGGTCGGACGTCCTCGTCCGGGTCCACTCGGAGTGCCTCACGGGCGACGTGTTCGGGTCGCTGCGATGCGACTGCGGCGACCAGCTCGAGGAGGCGCTCGCCCGGATCGCCCAGGCGGGCCGCGGCGTCGTCGTCTACATCCGGGGGCACGAGGGCCGTGCCATCGGGCTCCCGCACAAGCTCCGCGCGTACCGGCTCCAGGACGAAGGACTCGACACCGTCGAGGCGAACGAGGCGCTCGGGTTCGCGGCTGACCCACGGGAGTACGGCACCGGGGCGCAGATCCTCGCGGACCTCGGGGTGCGAACCATGCGGCTCCTCACGAACAACCCCGCGAAGCGTGCGGGCCTCGAGGGCTACGGGCTGTCGATCGTCGAGCGGGTGCCGCTCGAGGTGCCTGCCCGCGAGGAGAACCGCGCGTACCTGCGGACGAAGCGGGAGAAGCTCGGTCACCTCCTCGACCACCTCGAACCCTCCGGAGAGCGGTCGTGACGGAGTTCCGGGGCGAGCGCGCCGCCGAGGGCCGTCGCTTCGCGGTCGTCGCGTCGCGGTTCAACGAATCGATCACCGCGAAGCTCCTCGCCGGGGCGCTCGACTGCTTCGCGTCGGCCGGCGTCGAGGCCGATGGCGTCGACGTCGCATGGGTGCCCGGCGCCTTCGAGCTCCCGATCGCCGCACGCCGCCTCGCCGAGAGCGGGCGGTACGCGGGGATCGTGTGCGTCGGCGCCGTGATCCGCGGCGAGACCCAGCACCACGAGATCGTCGGGATGCAGTCCGCCGCGGGGATCCGCGCCGTCACGGAGGTGACCGGCGTGCCGGTCCTCCTCGGGGTGGTCACGACCGAGGACCTCGCCCAGGCGCGCGAGCGTGCGGGCGGCGCCCATGGCAACCGCGGGTGGGACGCTGCCGCCGCCGCGCTCGAGGTTGCCTCGCTCCTCGATCGCCTGCCGCGCCGACCCTGACGCCACCCCGACGCGTCCCGGGCCCGGGCCGGCACCGCCCCCGGGGGAGCCTCCGGGGCCCGGGAACCCCGACCTCGCGCCGGGAGGAGCACCGTGCTACGCTCCGCGCCCGCACGGCCCACGCACAGGAGGACGGGGTTGGCAGAGCAGGGCACCGTCAAGTGGTTCAGCAACGAGAAGGGGTTCGGCGTCATCCCGCGCGAGGGGGCGGAGGACGTCTTCGTCCACTTCTCCGCGATCCAGGGCGACGGCTACCGCAGCCTGAACGAGGGACAGGCCGTGGAGTTCGACGTCGTGGACGGCCCGAAGGGCAAGCAGGCAGCGAACGTCCGGGGCCTCTAGCCCCCTCGATGTCCGCCCCCGGGGGCCGGGTTCCACCCGGGGGCGCCATCGACACCCGTCGGCACCCGCCCCTATACTCCCCGCGTTGCGGTCACGGGTTCCATACGGGCACCGGCGATGGTCCGGTGCCTTCCTGTCGGAAGGGGTGATGCGGGGTCTCGGCTGATCCGAGGATCAACGACCGGATCCGATCGGCGCAGGTGCGCCTGGTCGGGCCCGATGGGTCGCAGATCGGCATCGTCGCGACCCAGGACGCGCTCCGCACGGCCAGGGAACTCGACCTGGATCTCGTCGAGGTGGCGCCGCAGGCGAACCCTCCCGTCGCCCGCATCATGGATTACGGGAAGTTCAAGTACGAGCGGGACATCAAGCTCAAGGAAGCCCGCAAGCGGCAGGCCCGGATCGAGGTCAAGGAGATCAAGTTCCGCCCGAAGATCGACCCGCACGACTACGCCACGAAGAAGGGCCACGTCGAGCGGTTCCTGCGGGCGGGCTCGCGGGTGAAGGTCACGATCATGTTCCGGGGGCGCGAGATGTCCCACACGGAACTCGGTCGCAAGATCCTCGATCGGCTCGTGGAGGACCTCCGGGAGATCGCGGTGGTGGACGCGGCACCGAAGCAGGACGGACGCAACATGATCATGGTGATCGCCCCGACGAAGAAGCAGCCGGGGAAGGTCGCCGAGGGGGAGGAGCGGCCCGCCGCCGAGCCGACGCTGACGGACGGGGAGTAGGAGCAGCACATGCCGAAGATGAAGACCCACAAGGCGAGCGCGAAGCGGTTCCGCATCACGCGGAACGGAAAGGTGCTGCACGCGAAGGCGTCCGGTAACCACATGCTCACGAAGAAGAGCGGCAACCGCCGCCGCCGCATCGAGGGCTACGCCGAGGTGCCCGGCACCCAGGCGACCACCCTGAAGCGGATGCTCGGGAAGTAGGGGAGCCATGGCCAGGGTCAAGCGTTCCGTCAACGCGAAGAAGAAGCGCCGCGAGGTCCTGAAGAAGGCGAAGGGCTACTTCGGCTCGCGCTCGCGTCGCTACCGCGTCGCGAAGGAACAGGTCATGCACTCCGAGCGGTACGCGTACCGCGACCGACGCGACCGCAAGGGGCAGTTCCGTCGCCTGTGGATCGCGCGCATCGGTGCGGCCGCGCGCCAGAACGGCATGTCGTACTCGACGTTCGTCCACGGTCTCGCGGTGGCGGGGATCGAGCTCGACCGCAAGGTCCTCGCCGACCTCGCGGTCCGCGACCCGAACGCGTTCGCCGATCTCGCGCGTCGCGCGAAGGACGCGCTCGGCACCGCGGCCTGACCGACCCCCGGTCGCGGGAGGCCCCGTGATCACGTCGACGCGCAACGCCCGCATCGTCGCCGCCCTACGCCTCCACACGCGTGCGCACCGCGATGCCGACCGGCGCTTCCTCGTCGAGGGCGCGCAGGCCGTCGGCGAGGCTCTCGCGGCGGGCCCCGGGACGCTCGTCACGCTCTTCGCGCGCGAGGCCGACCACCCGCTCGCGCGCCAAGCGACCGGGCAGGGCGTGGAGGTCGTCGCGGTGGGTGAGGCCGTCATGGAGCGCCTCGCGGGAACCGTCACGCCCCAGGGGCTCGTCGGCATCGCCGCGTACCGGGACGTCGCGCTCGACGCCCTGCCCCGCACGCCGACGTGCGTCGTCGTCCTCCACGAGGTCCGCGACCCCGGCAACGCCGGCACGATCCTGCGGTCCGCCGACGCCGCGGGCGCCGACGCGGTCGTGTTCGCCGGGTCCACCGTCGACCCCTACAACGCGAAGGTCGTGCGGGCGAGCGCGGGCTCGATCTTCCACCTCCCGGTCGTCCGGAGCGCGGCGACGGCGGATGCCCTCGCCGCGCTCCGCGACCGCGGCTGCGCGGTCCTCGCGATGGCGGGCGACGGGGAGGACGATCTCTACGACGCCCCGCTCGATCGGCCCCTCGCGTTCCTCTTCGGCAACGAGGCCCAGGGGCTCGACGCGGCGACGCGCGGCCTCGCGGACGCGGTCGTCCGGATCCCGATCCCGGGTCGCGCGGAGTCCCTGAACCTCGCCGCGGCGGCCACGGTCTGCCTGTTCGAATGGGCGCGACGACGTCCCTCGGCGCCTCGGTGAGTCGCTAGACTCGCGCCCATCGTGGATCCGACCCAGGCGCGGCGCACGCTCGAGGAGGAGCGCTCCCGCGGCCTCGGGCTCATCGCCGCCGCGGCGTCCCTCGAGGACCTCGAGGCCGCGCGCGTCGCGGTGCTCGGCCGTAGGGCCCCGTGGACCGAGATCCAGCGGTCGCTCGGCTCCCTCGGACCGGAGGAGCGCCGGGACGTCGGAGCGCTCTCGAACGCGGTCCGCGCCGACCTCGACGCGGCCCTCGAGGCGCGCCGCGACGCCCTCGAGGGGGCGTCGGAGGCGGGTCTGCTCGCCGCGGACGGGATCGACGTCACGCTCCCCGGTCGCGCCGCGCGCTCGGGATCGCTCCACCCGCTCACGATCGTCGAGCGGGAGATCGTCGGGATCTTCACCCGCATGGGCTACCGCGTCGCCGAGGGTCCCGAGATCGAGGACGACTGGCACAACTTCGAGGCGCTGAACATCCCGGCCGATCACCCCGCCCGCACGCTGAAGGACTCCCTCTTCGTCGACGTGCCGGCACAGCCCGGGCTCCTGCTCCGCACGGAGACCTCCGCGGTGCAGATCCGCACGATGGAGGCCCACGAGCCCCCCGTCTACGTCATCGCTCCCGGTCGCACGTACCGGCGCGAAGCGGTCGACGCGACCCACCTGTCGGTCTTCCACCAGGTCGAAGGACTCGCGGTCGCGGAGGGCATCTCGTTCGCGCACCTCGTCGGGACCCTCGAGGCGTTCGCGCACGAGATGTTCGGTGCGTCGGTCCGCGTCCGACTGTCGCCCGACTACTTCCCGTTCGTCGAGCCCGGATGTCAGGTCGCGGTCTCGTGCTTCGTCTGCGGCGGGAGCGGATGCCGGACGTGCGGGACGGGGTGGATCGAGCTCCTCGGTGCCGGGATGGTGCACCCGAAGGAGCTCGAGAACGTCGGCTACGACCCCGAGCGCTACACCGGGTTCGCCTTCGGGATGGGGCTCGAGCGCGTCGCGATGGTGCGCTACGGGATCCCCGACATGCGCCTCCTCGTCGAAGGCGACGTGCGGTTCCTCGAGCAGTTCCAGGGGGCGTCGTGAAGATCGTCCTGTCGTGGCTCCGCGAATCGTGCCCGACCGAGCTCTCCGCGGAGGAGCTCGCCGAGCTCCTCACGCGAAAGGGCGCTGAGGTCGAATCCGTCGTGTACCCGTGGGCCGGACTTGACGGCGTCATCGTCGCCCGCGTGCTCGACGTGAGCGACCACCCGAACTCCACGAAGCTGTGCCGCGCGCGGGTGGACACCGGTGCCGGCGACCTCGAGGTCGTCGTCGGCGTGCGGAACATGGCGGTGGGCGACCTCGTCCCCCTCGCGAAGCCCGGCGCGCGCGTCCCCGTCCTCGACGAGCCGCTCGGGCGCCGCGAGATCCGCGGCGTCGTGTCGAACGGCATGCTCTGCTCGACCGCGGAGCTCGCGCTGTCGAGCTCGCACGAAGGCATCCTCCTCCTCCCCGACGATGGGACCTTCGCGCCCGGGGACGACCTCAAGGCGGCGCTCGGCCTCGACGACGCGGTCCTCGACATCGAGGTCACCCCGAACCGCCCGGACTTCCTCTCGGTGCTCGGTGTCGCCCGCGAGGTCGCCGCGGCGGACGGTGTTCCGGTCACGCCGCCCTCGGTCGCGGTCAGCGAGTCCGCCGCGCCCGTCGCGGACGCGATCGCGCTGCGCGTGCTCGACCCGGGCCGCTGCCCGCGGTACCTCGTCCGCGTCCTCGAGGGTGTGCCGACGGTCGCGTCGCCGCTCGCCGTCCAGGCGCGGCTCACCGCTGCGGGGATGCGGCCGATCTCCGCGGCGGTCGACGCGACGAACTACGTGATGCTCGAGGTCGGGCAGCCGCTCCACGGGTTCGACCTCGATCGCGTCGCGGGTCCGGAGATCGTCGTCCGGCGTGCGACCGCGGGGGAGCGGATGACGACGCTCGATGACGTCGAGCGGACCTTCGTCGACGACGACCTCCTCATCTGCGACGCGGACGGCCCCGTGGCCGTCGCAGGGGTCATGGGCGGCGGGTCGTCCGAGGTGGGGGCGACGACGACGCGCATCCTGCTCGAGGCCGCGACGTTCGAGCGCGGCGGCGTCCAGCGCTCGCGCCGCCGCCTCGGCCTGTCGACCGAGGCGTCGATGCGGTTCGAGCGTGGGGTCGACCCCGAGGCGCCGCCGGTCGCGGCGGACCGCGCGTGCCACCTCCTCCAGGCGTGGACGGGAGCGGCGGTCCGGCGCGGCACCGCCGAGGTCGGCGCCGCGCCGGCCCGCCGCCGCGTCGTCGTGCGCCCCGCGCGCGCGACGACGCTCCTCGGCACCGAGGTCTCCGCCGCCGACGCCCGCGCGGTGTTCGCCGCGCTCGAGATGCCCGTCGCGGGGACGGACGCCGCGCTCGAGGTCGAGGTGCCCGGCTACCGCGTCGACATCGAGCGCGAGGCCGACCTCATCGAGGAGATCGTCCGCGTCCGCGGCTACGACGCCGTGCCGTCGGCGCTCCCTCCCGTCGCGCAGCCGGGCGGGCTCCCGCGCGGGTACGCGCTCGTCGACCGCGCGCGCGATGCGCTCGTCCGCGCGGGGCTCCGCGAGGTCCGGCAGATCCCGTTCGTCTCCGCGACCGACCTGACGATCTCCGGCGACGACGCGCCGATCCCGGTCCGCAACCCCCTCGCCGCCGACGAGGGACACCTGCGGACCGCGCTCCTGCCCGGCCTCCTGCGGACCGCACGGCGCAACCTCGCCCGCAGCGTCCGCGGCGTCGCCCTCTTCGAGGTCGGCACCGTCTTCCGGCTGCTCGCCGACGGCACCGCGCAGGAGCGCCGACGCGTCGGCGTCGTCCTCGCGGGCGGCGTCGATCCGTCCTGGCACGGTGGGCGCCGCGAGGCGGATGCGCTCGACGCGAAGGGCGCGATCGAGGTGCTCCTCCGCGACCTCGGCGTCCCGTGGACCGTCGGGCCCGCGCCCGCGCCGCCCTACCACCCCGCCCGGTCCGCGACCGTCCTCGTGGACGGGGCGACGATCGGGGGGTTCGGCGAACTCCATCCTCGCGTCGCCGCCCGCTTCGACCTCCCGGGACGCATCGCGATCGCCGAGATCGACCTCGCGCCGCTCGATCGGGCCGATGGGGTCGCGGTCCGCGACGTCCCGAGGTTCCCTCCCGTGCGCCGCGACCTCGCCTTCGTGGTCGCCTCCAGCGTCCCGCAGGCCGCGGTCGAGCGCGCGATCCGGGAGGCCGGTGCGCCGCTCGTCGATGCCGTCCACCTCTTCGACCGGTTCGTCGGAGCACCGCTCGCCGAGGGGACGACGAGCCTCGCGTACGCCGTCGACCTCCGCGCGGCGGACCGGACCCTCACCGACGCGGAGGCCGACGAAGCCGTCGCCCGGATCCGCGAGCGGGTCGCGAGCGAGCTCGGCGGCGAGCTCCGCGCCGGCTGAGCCGCCCTGACCTAGACTCCCGCCCGTGGACACCGACTTCCTCTCGATCGACGACCTCTCCCCGCAGGAGCTCGCCGACCTCCTCGACCGCTCCGCGGCGGTGAAGGCGGACCCGGGCGCCCATGCGCGCGGGCTCGCCGGGCGGACGGTCGCGATGATCTTCGAGAAGCCGTCGACGCGGACGCGGGTGTCGTTCGAGGTCGCGATCTCCTCGGCCGGGGGCCATCCGCTCGCGCTCTCGTCGACGGAGCTCCAGCTCGGGCGGGGCGAGACGGTGGAGGACACGGGGCGGGTGCTCTCGCGCTACGTCGACGCGATCGTCCTGCGGACCTTCGAGCAGGAACGCCTCGAGGCGCTCGCGCGCGCCGCGACCGTGCCGGTCGTGAACGCGCTCTCCGATTTCGAGCACCCGTGTCAGGCGCTCGCCGATCTCCTCACGGTGCGCGAGGCGCGGGGCGGGCTCGCGGGCCTCACGCTCACGTACCTCGGCGACGGGAACAACGTCACGCACTCGCTCCTGCTCGCCGGGGCGAAGGCCGGGATGCGGGTGCGCGCGGCGACCCCGCCGGGCTTCGAACCGATCCCGCAGGTCGTCCAGCGCGCGAGCGACATCGCGGCGCAGACCGGTGGCGCGATCGAGATCACGAACGACTGGCAGGCGGCGTGCGCGGGCGCGGATGTCCTCTACACCGACGTGTGGGCCTCGATGGGACAGGAGTCCGAGGCTGACGAGCGCGCGCTGCTGTTCTCCGCGTACGCCCTCGACGAGGAGAAGGTCGCGCTCGCCGGATCGGAGGCCGTCGTGCTCCACTGCCTGCCCGCCCACCGCGGCCAGGAGATCACCGACGCCGTGATCGACGGCCCGCGGTCCCGGGTGTGGGATCAGGCCGAGAACCGCCTCCACACGCAGAAGGCGCTCCTCCTGCGCCTGCTCGGCTAGTGCCTCGGACGAACGAACTCGTCGAGGCGGTCCTCCTCGAGTTCGCCGATCTCCTGGCGATCGCCTCCGAGGACCCCTTCAAGCCTCGCGCCTACGAGAAGGCCGCGCAGGCGGTCGGCGGCTACGCGGGCGACCTGTCGGGCATGGACCTGAAGCAGATCCTCGCGATCCCCTCCGTCGGGCGCTCGATCGGGGAGAAGATCCACGAGTTCCTCACCACGGGGACGATCGCCGACCTCGATGCGCTCCGCGCGGAGATCCCCGCCGGCGTCCGCGACCTCATGGCGATCCCCGGGCTCGGCCCGAAGAAGGCGCTGCTGCTCCACCGCGAGCTCGGCATCACGTCGGTCGAGAGCCTGCTCGCCGCGATCGACGCCGGATCGCTCCACGGACTGAAGGGCTTCGGCGCGAAGACCGAGGCGAACATCCGCGCCGGGATCGCGCGGTTGCAGGAGGCCGGCGGTCGGGTGCTCGTCCACGTCGCGCTCGAGACGGCCGAGCGGATGCTCGCCGACCTCGCGCCGATCCCCGGCGTCCTGCGGAGCGCGTACGCGGGGTCGCTCCGGCGGATGGCGGAGACGATCGGCGACGTCGACCTCCTCGTGGCGTCCGAGGCGTCCGCGCCGATCATGGATGCGTTCGTCGCCCACCCGGACGTGCGGCAGGTGCTCGCGCACGGTGCGACGAAGTCCTCGGTCGTCGTCGGCTCCGGCCTCCAGCTCGACCTCCGCGTCGTCCCCCCGGAGGTCTGGGGCGCGGCGCTCCTCTACTTCACGGGCTCGAAGGCGCACAACATCCGGATCCGCGAGATGGCGGTGAAGGCCGGCCTGAAGCTCTCCGAATACGGCCTCTTCGACGCCGCGACGGGCGATCGGATCGCGGCGGCGACCGAGGAGGAGGTGTACGCGCGACTCGGGCTCCCGTGGATCCCGCCGCTCCTGCGCGAGGATCGCGGCGAGGTCGAGGCCGCCCTCGCGGGCGAGCTCCCGACGCTCCTCGAGCTCGCCGACATCCGGGGCGACCTCCACACGCACACCGACCTCACGGACGGAACCGCGCCCCTCGAGGACATGCTCGACGCCGCGGCCGCGAAGGGCTACGCGTACTACGCGGTGACCGACCACGCGCCCGACCTCGCGATGCACCGGATGACCGACGCGAAGATGCGGGCGCAGCGCAGGCAGATCGACGCCCTGCGGGCGCGCTACCCCCGGATGGAGCTCCTCCAGGGATCCGAACTGAACATCGGGCCCGACGGGTCGGTCGACTGGGGTCCGGAGTTCCTCTCGTCGCTCGACGTGGGGGTCGCCTCGGTGCACTCGCACTTCACGCAGCCGCGCGACGAGATGACCGCGCGGTTGATCCGCGCCATCGAGAACCCGCACGTCCACATCATCGGGCACCCGACGACGCGCCTGCTCCAGCGGCGTCCGGAGATCGAGTTCGATCACGAGGCGGTCTTCCGGGCGGCGGCCGCGAACGGCACGGCGCTCGAGATCAACGCGTACCCCGACCGCCTCGACCTCCGCGACGAGTACGTCCTGTGGGCTCGATCGCTCGGGGTGAAGTTCGCGGTCGACACCGATAGCCACGCGACCGGGCACCTCGACGTGATGCGGTACGGCGTGGCGACGGCGGGCCGGGGGTGGCTCGGACCGGACGACGTGATCAACGCCTGGCCGCTCGACCGGCTGCGCGCGTTCCTCGCGAAGGGCGCGTGAGCGGTCCGGCCCTGCCACGCTCGTTCTACGCGCGACCGGCCGACTCGTCGCCCGCATCGTCGAGACCGAGGCCTACGGCGAGGACGACCCCGGGAGTCACGCCTTCGGCGGACGGCGCACGCGCCGCAACGCCTCGATGTTCGGCGCGCCCGGACACCTCTACGTGTACTTCACCTACGGCATGCACTGGTGCGTGAACGTCGTGACGGGCACGGCGGGGGAGGGGAGCGCCGTCCTCCTGCGGGCCGCGATCCCCCTCGAGGGCCTCGAGGCGATGGCCTTCGCGCGGGGGCGGAGCGACCCGCGCGAGCTGTGCTCGGGACCGGCGAAGCTCGCGCAGGCCTTCGGGATCGACGGCGGGCTCGACGGCGCGGACGTCGTCCGGGGGCCGGTCCGCATCGCGACCGGGGCGCCGGTCGCCCCCGGGGACGTGCGGACC
>JBJTIF010000156.1:0-2904 GCA_046094825.1 Actinomycetota bacterium | reverse complement strand
TCCGAACCGGAGGAACCCGGCATGGCCAGCGGCAAGCGGACGTACCAGCCGAACAACCGGCGTCGCTCGAAGACGCACGGGTTCCGCCTCCGCATGCGCACCCGCGCCGGCCGGGCCGTCCTCGCCCGCCGCCGCGCGAAGGGTCGCGCGCGCCTGTCCGCCTGACGCCCACGCGCCGGGCCGACGTCTCCCGCGTCCTCGAGACCGGCCGTCCGACGCACGGAGCACGGGTGGTAGTGTTCGCCGCGCCGGGCACCGGGATGACCGCGTTCGTCGCGGGACGGCGCGTCGGTGGGGCGGTCGTCCGCAACCGCGCGCGGCGCGTGCTGCGCGAGGCCTGGCGGCGCATCGCCCCGGGGATCCGTCCGGACGTCGACGTGGCGCTCGTCGCCCGCGCCGACATCCGGGATGCAGGGACCGAGGAGCTGGTGGTCGAGATGCGGGAACTCGTCGCTCGTGCGGGGTTGACGTCATGAGCCGCGTCGCGCGTCTCGCGTGGGCCCTCGGTGCCCCGGTCCGCCTCATCCTCACCGCCGCGATCCGCGCGTACCGCGTGACGCTCGGCGGCCTCCTCGGCGGTCAGTGCCGCTTCTACCCGACGTGCTCGGTGTACGCCGAGGACGCGATCGCTTCGCACGGCGCGATCCGCGGGGTCGCGCTCGCGGCGTGGCGCATCGCGCGGTGCGGTCCGTTCACCGCTGGCGGCGTCGACCATGTCCCGCCGGCGCACAGGCACGCGCAGTATGACACCATCACACAGGTGCCCGCATGATCGCCGTCGCGATCTGGCAGGCGCTCCTCGACTTCCTCGGGACGGTCGTCGCCGCGATCTACGACGTCGTCCCGAACTACGGCGTCACGATCATCGTCCTCACGGTCGTGATCCGGCTCGTCCTGCTGCCGCTCGGCATCCGCCAGATCCGTTCGATGCAGGCGATGCAGATCATCCAGCCCGAGCTGAAGAAGATCCAGACGAAGTTCAAGGGTGATCGCGCGAAGCAGCAGGAAGCCACGATGCGGCTCTACAAGGAACACGGCGTGAACCCGTTCTCCGGGTGCTGGCCGGTGCTCCTGCAGTTCCCGATCCTCATCGCGATGTACTCGGTCCTGCGGCACCCGCAGCACCCGCCGCACCTCCCGGACGGCAGCGCGCTCCGCACGACGATCGAGGTGCAGTTGCCGCCCGAAGGTCCGAGCGCCGACGCCGCTCCGGCGCCCACCGGCACGACGTTCCTGTCGATGAACCTCCTGTGCGCGCCGAACCAGGCCGGCACGGGCACCGCGAGCCTCCGCGACCCGGCGGTGCAGGACGAGGACGGGGAGGCGATCGCGTACCCCGTCGACTGCGGCGACGGGATCCCGGCCCGGATCCCCTACTACCTGTTCGCCGTGCTCATGTTCGCGACGACCTGGTACCAGCAGAAGCAGATGCAGGCGGCGACCCCCTCGAACGCCGCCTCGGACCAGCAGCAGGCGATCATGAAGGTGATGCCGATCATGTTCGGCGTCTTCGGGTTCTTCTTCCCCGCCGGTCTCGTCCTCTACTGGTCCACCTCGAACCTCTGGCAGATCGGCCAGCAGTACTTCATGCTCAAGAACCGCCCCACGGCCGAGTCCATGAAGGCCGCGAGCGCGAAGAAGAAGGCCGGCGGTCAGCCCGAGAAGAAGGGCCTCATGCAGCGGATGATCGAGCAGGCCGAGGAGCAGCAGCGCCAGCGCGGCGAGGGTGGCGGCAAGGGAGACGGCAAGGGCGGCAAGGGCCGCGGCGGCGACCCGAAGGGCGGCGAGTGAGCGTGGCGGACGAGGTCGAGAAGTCCGGAGCGACCGTCGAGGAGGCCATCGAGGCCGCCCTCGAGGAGCTCGGGGTCTCCGAGCAGGAGGTCTCGGTCAAGGTCGTCCAGGAGCCGAAGTCCGGGCTCCTGTCGAAGCCCGCGATCGTGCGTGTGCGCCTGCGGACCTCCTCCCCTCCCGTGCCCGTCGAGGTGCTGGAGGAGCAGGGGGAGATCGCCGCGGACTTCCTCGAGGAGCTCCTGTCCCTCATGGGGATCGAGGCGGACATCGAGCCGAACCTCGAGCACGGGACGATGTACGTGGACATCTTCGGGACCGGCAACGACGACGACATGGCCCTGCTCATCGGGCGGTTCGGGATGGGCCTCGAGGCCCTCCAGGACCTCACCCGGGCCGTCGTGGCCACGCGCTCGGACGAGCGGCCGCGGATCGTCGTGGACGTCGAGGACTACAAGAAGCGCCAGCGGGACCGGCTCGAGCGGGACGCCAAGGAGATCGCCCTCCGGGTCGCCCGCAACGGGGGCGAGGAGGAGCTCGAGCCGATGAACCCCTACGACCGCAAGATCGTGCACGACGTGGCGGCCGAGACGGACGGCGTGGAGAGCTTCTCCCGCGGCGAGGGTCCGGACCGCCACGTGGTCATCCGCGCCCTCTAGGCGCCCCGCCAGGCGCACCGGCGCCGGCCGATCACCACCACCGCGCTCCCCGGCCCGTTCCCGTACCTCCCCCGTTCCTCACCGCGACCTCCCCTCCCCTACACTCCGACGACCGGGTCCCCGGCGCCCGATCCGGCGCCTCCCGGCGACCCGCAGGCACGCGGAGGACGTTTCACGTGAAACACGCCGAGGGCACGGAGGAGCTGATCGCGCAGGCGGCGGGCCTCGGCGTGGCCCTCGACGAGGCCCGCGCGGCACGCCTCCTCGACTTCGAGGACCTCCTCCTCGAACGGGCGGTCCCCCTCGGGTTCGTGGCGGAGAGCGACGCCGGCCGGATCCGCGAGCGGCACCTCCTCGACTGCCTCAGGGCCTCGGGGGGGGGGGGGGGGCGGGGGGGCGGCGGCGCCGCCCGGGGGGGGGGGGGGGGGGGGGGGCCGGCGGGCCCGGCGCGGGGCCG
>JBJTIF010000155.1:0-11583 GCA_046094825.1 Actinomycetota bacterium | reverse complement strand
CTTCGTCGGCGACCTCCGCGCGATCGGCATCCGATCCCCCGCCGTCGGCGGCGTCCGCCGCACCGACGACGGCGAGTGCGAGGACGACCGCGACGGCCGCGGCGGCGAGCGCCCCGAGCGCGAAGGCCCGCCTCCGTGCCGCGCGGTCTCCTGAGGTTCGATCCGTGACCCGCGTACGGGGCGCGCCGGAAGATGCAGCCCGTCGTCCGCCCCGGCGGCGCCCGCCGATCGCCATCGCTACGCCGGCGCCGCGCGTCGACGGAGGAGCCGTCCGATGACGATCGCGGCCTCGTAGAAGACGAGCATCGGGAGCATGAGGGCGAGCATCGAGTACGGGTCGCTGCTGGGCGTGATGATCGCCGCGAAGACCGCCACGAAGAGGACAGCCGCACGGCGCTGCGCCGCGAGCTGCGCGGGCGACACGACCCCGAG
Organism: Actinomycetota bacterium; assembly: GCA_046094825.1. Lineage (GTDB taxonomy): Bacteria > Actinomycetota > UBA4738 > UBA4738 > HRBIN12 > JBJTIF01. The sequence goes on along the minus strand of JBJTIF010000155.1, from coordinate 11,151 downwards.
GGTCTGGAGGAGCACGAGGACGACGGGGAACTCGAAGGAGAGGCCGAACGCGAGCGCGATCATCATGACGAACCCGAGGAAGCGGTCGCCGGTGAGGAGCGGCGCGAACTGCGGCCCGGCGAAGCCGAGGAGGAACGCGAGGCCGCGCGGGAGCGTCACGTACGCCACGAGCGCGCCGAGCGCGAAGAGGATGACCGAGCTGAGGATGAACGGCAGCCCCATCCGGCGTTCGGACTTCGTGAGCCCGGGGACGACGAACCGCCAGATCTGGAACAGGATGAACGGCAGGGCGAGGAAGAAGCCGATGAAGGCGACGAGCTTCAGCTTGATGAGGACGGGATCGAGCGCGCCCATGAAGAACAGCCCGCACCCCTGCCGTGGCCGGATCGACTCCGGGACCGTCGTGAGGTAGTCGCAGTAGGGCTTCAGGAGGAGATCGAGCACCGGGTCGTAGAGGAACCACCCGACCACACCGCCGAGCGCGACCGCGCCGAGCGACCGGATGAGGCGGGTCCGCAGCTCCTCGAGGTGTTCGACGAGGGTCATCGCCCCCTCGGGGTCGCGACGCGTCCCGCCGCGTCTGCGCACGAAGATCGGGCTCACCCCTCGACCTCCGTCGCCGGGGCACCGTCGGGCGACGTCGCCGGCTCGGATGTCTGCTCGGACGGCTCCGTCGCCGGCGAGGCGTCCGCGACGTTCCCCGGGGGACGTCCCGCGGTGGCCCGCGGGGCCGACGCGCGATCGACACCGAGATCCGGTCGCAGCGCGTCGCGGACCTCGTCGCGGGCCTTCCGCACCTCCGTCGTCGCCTCGGCGACCACCTGCGGTTCGAGCACCTCGTTCACGGTCTTGCGGACCTCGTCCTGCGCCGCCCGCAGGGAGCGGAGCGCCTTCCCGATCGATCGGGAGAGCTCTGGCAGGCGCTGGGGGCCGACGACGACGAGCGCGACCACGAGGATGAGGAGGAGCTCCTGCGGGCCGATGTTGAGCACGGGTCCGAGTCTAGCGTCGCCCCGTGCGCGCCCTCCCGGCGGCCCCGATGCCCTCCGTGAGCTCCGCGGCCTCGCGCACGAGGCGCATGGCCGTCCGGCCGAGGAGGATCGCCTGTCGGACGAGGGCGACGAGGAGGACGCCGAGGATCGCGGTCGCCCCCAACCCCACGACGACCCACACGACGGCGGGCGTGCTCACCGCGCGCTCCCCCGGTAGCGCTCGAGGAGCGCGCCCGCGAGGGATCGCACCTCGCGCGCGACGTCCGGTGAGTCCACGACCGTCGCGTGCGGCCCGAGGCGAAGGAGCAGCCGCAGCAGCCAGGCGCGGTGCGAGGAGCGCACCGTCACGAGCAGGTCCTCGCCGTCCTCGACAGCGTCCTCGACGGTGTAGTACTCCGCCACCCATCGCGCAGCGGGTCCGAGGCGCAGGCGCACGGCAGCGTCGTCGAGCGACGGGCGGTAGAGCGGGCGGTCGGACCCCCGGAGGCCCCGGGGCGTGAAGGTGTCTCCCGTCGGCTCGAGCGCGGAGATGCGATCGATCCGGAACAGGCGTTCGGCATCGCGTGTGCGATCCCACGCGTCGACGTACCACGCGCCGATGCCGAGGAAGACCTCCTCGGGCTCGATCTCGCGTTCGGAGCGCTCCCCGCTCGACGCCGCGTGGTACGTGATGCGGAGCACCTGGTGTGCCTCGGCGGCTGCCGCGACGGCATCGACGAGGTCGGGCGCTCCGAGGGGCATCGTGTCGATGCGGACCGCCGCACCGTCATCGCCCAGGATCGCATCGAGTTTCGCGAGCGCGCCCGCGAGCACGGGATCGGCCGGGAGCGTCGCGATCGCGGCACGGAGGCGGAACGAGAGATCGAGCGCCTCGGGTCGGGTCATCGCGAAGGGCCGTGCGAAGTAGTCCGCCATCGTGATGGTCACGCGGTCGTCCTCGTCGATGTCGATGTCGATGAGGTCGCCCGGGCTGTACGGCGGCGTGCCGGTCACGAACAGCAGGCCGAGATCGTCGATGAGTTCCTCCCGGGGGATCGCGAACATCGTCGCGACCGCATCGATCCCGACCCCGGGGTTGCGCACGATGTAGGGCACGACGAGGAGGAGGCGCCGCAGGCGCTCTCCGGGCGGGGTCGCCTTGCCCCCCCTAGCCAACGACGGCCTCCAGCCGCGCGACGACCTCGCGGCGCAGGTCGTCGGGCGCGAGGACGAGGGCGTCCTCGCCGTACGAGAGCACCCACGACGCGAGCCATTCCGGGTCCCCGTTCGGGATCTCGAGCTCGACCCAGCCGTCCTCGCGCGATCGCTCGGACCGGATCTCCACGGATCGCCGGGCCGGCCAGGCCGCCTGGGGTGCGAACGCGATACGGGCGGACCCGTCCGGATCGATGGTGCCGGTCGGCCATGACCGCGATCGCGATGCGATCCGCGCCTTCCGGTTGTCCCGCATCGCGTCGACCTGCGAGCCGATCGGCCCGAGCGCGGCGCCCCCCGCGGGGTTCCGCGCCGCGGACCACGTCGTCGCCTCGCCGACCGGCACCATCGATCCGGACGGATCCGCCCGCATCGCGTTCGCACCCCAGGCGGCCTGGCCGGCACGGCGCTCCGTGGAGATCCGGTCCGAGCGATCGCGCGGCGACGGCTGGGTCGAGCGTGTCCACGGGGGTCCGGTACCTCCTCACGGCTCACCCGGCGGGTCAGCCGGCGAGACCTCCATGATAATCGGGGGGATGACGTCCGACGCATCCCCCGCGATCCGCCTCCGCCGTGGCACGGTGGCGCGCGTCGAGGCGGCGGGTGCGGCTGTCCGCCTCGAGGTCGCGCTCCCCGACGAGGCCGAGCCCGCGCCCGCCATCGCGTACCCCGCCCTCACCGGTGTCCCGGAGGTCGGCGACGTCGTCGTCGTGAACACGACCGCTCGCACCCTCGGGCTCGGCACGGGCGGGCTCGACCTCGTCGTCGCCGTCGAGGGGCGCGTGCCGCCGGACCCCGGCCCCGGCGCCCGGACGATGAAGGCGCGCTACCTCCCCCACCAGGTCGCGGTCCGGAGCGTCGAGGAGGACCACCCCGAGGCGCTCGGGCCGAGCGCGACCCTCTCGGGCGTCCCCGTCGTCGCCGCACCCCTCCACTCGCTCGTCGCCCCGATCGCGGCGGGCGCCCGCGCGGCGGGAGCGCGCCGCATCGCGTTCGTGATGACCGACGGGGCGGCGCTCCCCGCCGCGTTCTCGGACCTCCTCCGCACGCTCCGCGGCAGCGGGTTCGTCGATGCGTCCGTCACCGTCGGGCAGGCCTTCGGGGGAGACCTCGAGGCCGTGACGCTCTGGAGCGGGCTCCTCGCCGCCGTCACCGTGGCCGATGCCGAGGTCGTCATCGTCGCGGATGGCCCCGGCAACCTCGGGACCGCGACGACGTGGGGCGTGAGCGCCCTCGCGAGCGGGCTCGCCCTGAACGCCGCCCGACTCCTCGGGGGCTCCCCCGTCGCCGCCCTGCGCATCTCCTTCGCTGATCCGCGACCGCGCCACCGCGGCCTCTCCCACCACAGCCGCACGATCCTCGGGGAGGTGTGCACGGTCGAAGCGAACGTCGCCGTCCCCGTGCTCGAGGGGGAGCAGCGCTCGGCGATCTGGGAGGCGTTGCGGGCGGCCCGCCTCGAGGAACGGCATCAGCTCGTCGAAGCCGACGGACGCCCGGCGCTCGACGCCCTCGCCGATGCGGGCGTCACCGTGCGATCGATGGGGCGGAGCGCCGAGGACGACCCGGCGTTCTTCCTCGCCGGCGGCGCCGCAGGGGTCCTCGCGGCGAGGATGGCGGTCGGAGGGCGTCGCTGGCGCCCCGACGTCACATCCGGGCGATGAGCTGCTCGACGCGCTCGTCCACGCTGCGGAAGGGATCCTTGCAGAGCACCGTGCGCTGTGCCTGATCGTTGAGCTTCAGGTGGACCCAGTCCACCGTGTAGTCGCGGCGCTTCGCCTTCGCCGCCCGGATGAAGTCCCCGCGGAGCTTCGCCCGCGTCGTCTGCGGTGGTTCGCGCATCGCGAGCGCGATGTCCTCGTCGGTCGTGGCGCGGTCGACCTTCCCGGCGCGCTCGAGCAGGTAGTAGAGACCCCGGTCGCGGTTCACGTCGTGGTACGCGAGGTCGAGCATCGTCACCCGGGGGCTCGAGAGCGGGAGGTCGTGCCGCTCGCGGTAGCGTTCGACGAGGGCGCGCTTCGCCACCCAGTCGACCTTGCCGGCCAGCGACTCGGGGCGGTCCGCGGCGAGCGCGTCGAGCGCCTCTCGCCACTCCTCGAGGAGCTGCTTCGCGCTCGGATCCGCGCCCCGGCGCTCGAGGAACCGCGCGGTCCGCTCGTAGTACTCCTCCTGGAGATCCAGGGCCGAGAGCTCCCGGCCGTTCGCGAGGCGGACGCGACGCCGACAGGAGACGTCGTGCGAGATCTCGCGGATCGCGCGGATCGGGTTCTCGAGCGTGAGGTCGCGCATCACGGTGTTGCCCTCGAGCATGCGCAAGACGAGATCGGTGAGCCCGACCTTCATGAACGTCGTCCACTCGTTCATGTTCGAGTCGCCGACGATGACGTGGAGGCGCCGGAAGCGCTCGGCGTCCGCGTGGGGCTCGTCGCGGGTGTTGATGATGGGTCGTGACCGCGTCGTGGCGCTCGACACCCCCTCCCAGATGTGGTCGGCCCGCTGCGAGATGCAGTACTGCGCTCCTCGGGGGCCGTTCAGGACCTTCCCCGCGCCGCACCAGATCTGCCGCGAGATGAGGAACGGGATGAGGAGGTCCGCGAGCCGGGCGAACTCCCCCTCGCGGCCGACGAGGTAGTTCTCGTGGCAGCCGTACGAGTTGCCCGCCGAGTCCGTGTTGTTCTTGAAGAGGAAGACATCGCCGGTGATGCCCTCCTCGTGGAGGCGCACCTCCGCCGCGGAGAGGAGCCCCTCGAGGATCCGCTCGCCCGCCTTGTCGTGGGCGACGAGCTCGGTGACGTTGTCGCACTCGGGCGTCGCGTACTCGGGGTGCGAGCCGACGTCGAGGTACAGGCGACTCCCGTTCTCGAGGAACACGTTCGAGGACCGGCCCCAGTGGACGACCCGGCGGAAGAGGTACCGCGCGACCTCGTCGGGCGAGAGGCGACGGTGGCCCCGGGACGTGCAGGTGACCCCGTACTCGTTCTCGAGGCCGAAGATGCGGCGGTCCACGCGTGCAGTGTAGGAGGCCGCGCGCCGATCAGCCGAGGAGGGCCGCGACCTCCGCGTCGGTGATGCGGCGGAACTTACGTCGCTGGGGCCGGCTGCGCTCGAGGACGCCGGCCTCGATCGTCGCGGGCTCGATCGTCCGCTCCTCGACCCCTGCGAGGGCCTCGACGCACTTCCGGAAGGCGGTCGGCAGGTCCCACGCCGGCTCGTAGATCGCCCGCAGGGCGGCGGTGAGCTCCTCGGCGTGCCCCCCGATCGCGACGAACCCGTCCTCGTCGTTCACGGAGCCGTCGAACAGGACGTGGTAGAGCGCGTTGCGTCCGCCGTCGCTGTCGATCTCGCCGACGAGCACCTCGACCTCGTACGGCTTCATCTGCTGCGTGAAGATCGTCGACAGGACCTGCGAGTACGCGTTGGCGAGATCCTTCGCCTTCACGTCCTCGCGTCCGTACGCGTACCCGTGGGAGTCGGCGTGGCGGACCCCCGCGATCCGCAGGTCCTCGAACTCGCTGTACTTGCCGACCCCGGCGAAGGCGATCCGGTCGTAGAGCTCGGAGATCTTGTGGAGGGTCGTGCTCGGGTTCTCCGCCACGAACAGGAGCCCGTCGAGGAAGGCGAGCCCGATCACCGAGCGGCCACGCGCGATGCCCTTGCGGGCGTACTCGGAACGGTCCTTCATGAGCTGCTCCGGCGAGACGTACGACGGCATGAAGGACATCAGGCGCTCCTCCCGAGGACGCTCGCGACCGCGACGGCCACCTCGTCGTCGGAGAGCTTGCGCGCGCCGGTCGCATCGACGACGAGCACCGTCGGGTAGATGCCGCGCGTCGGGTCGGGCCCGCCGGTCGCGGCGTCCTCGCGCGAAGCGTCGATGAGCGCCTCCGCCGCGACCTCGAGCGCCGCGGGCAGCTTCAGGCCGGGCGTCCAGCGCTTGCGGAGCGAGCTCGCGGCCGCACGACCGCCGGATCCGCCGGCGTGGAACTGCGGCTCCTCCCACCGACCTCCGGAGATGTCGTACTGGAAGATCCGCCCCTCGCCGCGGGGCTGGTCGAAGCCCGCGAACAGCGGGACGACGCCCAGGCCAGCCTGCATCGCGAGGCCGAGGTTGCCGCGGATCATCTGCGCGAGGCGGTTGGCCTTGCCGTCGAGGGACAGGCGGTCGCCGGTGATCTTCTCGTAGTGCTCGAGTTCGATCTGGAAGAGCTTCACGATCTCGACGGCCTGACCTGCCGCGCCGGAGATCGCGATCGCGGAGAAGTCATCGGCCGCGAAGACCTTCTCGACCCGATCCTGCGCGATCTCGTAGCCCGCCGTCGCCTGACGGTCCCCCGCCATGACGACGCCGCCGGCGAACTGGAGCGCGAGGATCGTCGTCCCATGCGCCACCGCGGGCAGCGCGACGCCGGGGACGCCGCGCGGCAGCGACTCCGGACGCCACGCGGCGAGGAGGTCGGTGAACGACGGGTTCGCCCCGATCGGTCCCGACCGGTCGAGGGGGGATTCGGGCCGGGTCACTGCCCGCCCTTCTGGACGTAGCCCTTCACGAACTCCTCGGCGTTCTCCTCGAGGACGGCATCGATCTCGTCGAGGATCGCGTCCATCTCCTCCTTGAGCGCCTCGCCGGTGGTCGCGGTACGCGGTGCGTCCTCGGTGGTCTCCGGGGGCGCGTCCTCGCGCCGCTGCGTGCGCTTCTGTTCCTGCTCCTTCGCCACGGTCGCACCTCCTCGGGCCGCGCCGGCCTCCGCCGACAGAACCGGATTCTACCGCCCGCCCCCGACGCCACCGGAGGACAGGCGCGCGACGAGCCCTGCGGCGTCCGCGGCCTCCTCGAAGAGCGCCTCGACGTGCTCGCGTGTGCCCCGCAGCGGCTCGCGCATCGGGATCCGCTGGAGCGCGGCGGCCCCGGTGTCGATCGTGAGCGAGTCCCACGAGGCCGCGACGATCGACGCCTCGAAGCGCCGGATGCAGCCGCCGCGGAACCACGCACGGGTGCCCTCGGGCGGGTCGACGATGGCGCGCTCGACGTCACGCTCGTCGACGAACGTGTCGATCGCGCCGGCGGCGACCAGGCGATGGTGGAGCCCGCGGTCGCGTCGGACGTCGTGGTACTGGAGATCGATGAGCCGGAGCTTCGGATCGAGCCAGTCGAGGCGGTCGCGGAGCCGGTAGCCCTCGAGGAGCCGGTACTTCGCCACCCAGTCGAGCTCGCGGGCGAGCGTCATCGGATCCTCCTCGAGTGCGCCGAGGACCTGCGCCCAGCGCTCGAGGACCTCCTCGTCACCGGCCGCAGCTCCCTCCTGCTCGACGTACTTCACGGCACGCTCGAGGTACTCCCACTGGATCTCGACCGCCGATCGCGAGCGGCCGTCCGAGCTCCGCACCCGGACGGTGCACGTCGGATCCGCGGAGATCGCGCGGAGCGCGCCGACCGGGTCCTCGAGCGAGAGATCGGGGAGGAACCCGTCCTCGATCATCCGCAGGACGAGGGCGGAGGTCCCGACCTTCAGGAACGTTGAGACGCCGCAGAGGTTCGCGTCCCCGATGATGACGTGGAGGCGGCGGTAGCGATCGGCGTCGGCGTGGGGCTCGTCGCGCGTGTTCACGATCGGCCGCTTCAGCGTCGTCTCGAGTCCGACCTCGGCCTCGAAGAAGTCGGCCCGTTGCGTGAGCTGGAACCTCGGGCGCAGGGCCGGATCGAGGTCCGCCTCGCTCCCGACCTTCCCCGCGCCCGTGAAGACCTGTCGCGTGACGAGGAAGGGCGTGAGGTCGCGGACGAGGTCGGCGAAGGGCAGCGTCCGGTCGACGAGGTAGTTCTCGTGCGTCCCGTAGGAGTTGCCCTTGCCGTCGGAGTTGTTCTTGTAGACCGCGACCCGGGCGCCAGGACCGAGCGACGCCTCGTAGGCGAGGAGCGAGCGCTCGAGGATGCGCTCCCCCGCGCGGTCGTGGACGACGAGCTCGCGTGGCGTGGTGCACTCCGGGGTCGAGTACTCGGGGTGCGCGTGGTCGACGTAGTACCTCGCCCCGTTCGGGAGCATGACGTTCGCGAGCCCGACGTCGTCGATCGCGACGTCCCGGAGCGGTGCGGGAGCGGGCGACCGTGCGTCGCGCAGGGGTGATTCCTGCTCGTAGTCCCAGCGGATCCTCCGGAGCGACCCCGCGTAGCCGCTGATGAGGAGCGAGGAGGCGAGGACCGGGTTGAAGTCCCGGTCGCCGACCGCCGCGATCCCGTACTCGGTCTCGACCCCGACGACCTTGGGGATGGCCATCGATCAGAGGTACTGGCCGGGGCTCACGCGCTCGACCTGGCGTCCCTCGCCGCCGGCGCCGTCCCCGAGGAGCGTCCGCACGTAGACGATGCGCTCGCCCTTCTTCCCGGAGATCCGCGCCCAGTCGTCGGGGTTCGTCGTGTTCGGGAGGTCCTCGTTCTCCTTGAACTCGTCCCGGATCGCCTGCTGGAGGTCCTCGGACCGGATCCCCTTCTCCCCCGTCGACAGGAAGCGCTTGATCGCCTCCTTCTTCGCTCGGCGGACGATGTTCTCGATCATCGCGCCGGAGTTGAAGTCCTTGAAGTACAGGACCTCCTTGTCCCCCGAGACGTACGTGACCTCGAGGACCCGGTTCTCGTCGCTGATCGCGTACATCCGTTCGATCGTCTCTCCGATGAGCCGCTCGGTGGCCTGGGTGAGGTCGTCGCCCGAGCGCGTGAGCTCGGCGGGGTGGATCGGCACGCCCGCGTGGAGGTACTTCCGCATGATGTCGGCGGCCTGCGCCGCGTCCGGCCGCTCGATCTTGATCTTCACGTCGAGGCGCCCCGGACGCAGGATCGCCGGATCGATGAGGTCCTCGCGGTTCGACGCGCCGATCACGATGACGTTCTTCAGCGTCTCGACCCCGTCGAGCTCGGAGAGGAGCTGCGGGACGATCGTCGATTCGACGTCCGAGGAGATGCCCGTCCCGCGGGTCCGGAAGATCGAGTCCATCTCGTCGAAGAACACGATGACCGGCAGGCCCTCCTCGCTCCGCTCCTTCGCGCGCTGGAAGATCTGTCGGATCTGGCGCTCGGTCTCGCCGACGTACTTGTTCAGGAGCTCGGGGCCCTTCACGTTCAGGAAGTACGAGTGGGCGTCCTCCCGCCCGGTGCGCTCCCGGACCTTGTCGGCGAGCGAGCGGGCGACGGCCTTCGCGATGAGCGTCTTCCCGCAGCCGGGCGGGCCGTAGAGGAGCACACCCTTCGGAGGCTCGAGCTGGTGCTCGGCGAAGAGCTCCGCGTAGAGGTACGGCAGCTCGACCGCGTCGCGGATCGCCTCGATCTGCCCCTCGAGGCCCCCGATGTCCTCGTACGAGACGTCGGGGATCTCCTCGAGGACGAGTTCCTCGACCTCCTCCTTCGGGAGCTTCTCGAGCGCGACGTTCGACCGCGTGTCGAGGAGCACGGCGTCGCCGGACCGCACGGTGGGCTCGAGGCGCAGGAGATCGCCGAGCACCGCGACACGCTCCTCCTCCCCGTGGCCGACCACGATGAGCCGGTCGCCGCCGAGGCGCTCCTTCACGGTCACGACTTCGCCGACGCGGTCGGGCTCGAGCACCTCGACGATGTTCAGCGCGTCGTTCAGGATCACCTCGGACCCGCGACGCAGGAGCGCCGGGTCGACCTCCGGGCTCACGGTCACGCGGAGCTTCCGACCGCCGGAGACGATGTCGACCGAGCCCGAGGCGGATGCGGCGAGGACGACCCCGAAGCTCCCCGGCGGCCTGCTGAGCTTGTCGACCTCCTCCCGGAGCGCGAGGAGCTTCTCGCGCTCGGAGCGGAGGGCGTCGGCGAGCTTCGCGTTCTGCGACGTGGCGCGGGCGAGGTCGCCTCGGATCTCCGCGACCCGGTCCTCGAGGATCTGCACCTGCCGCGGAGCGTTCGTGATCCGTCGGCGGAGCAGGGCGATCTCGTCCTCGAGGAACCGCACCTGGAGCTCGAGCTCGTGGACCTGCTTCTCGTGGAGCTCGCGGGCTTCCTGGGGGTCGTCCTGGGGCATCGTCACCTCCCGACCCCGCCGAGTATACGGAGGCCCGGGGGACGCCCCGCGGCGCGGGTCGCGGGCGGAGCGGTCAGGCGGGGAGGCGACGCGCGATGGTCACGAAGCCGGTGTGGCCGACCATGCGGTGATCGGGACGCACGCTCCGGGCGTTCACGTGCCACGACCGATGGAGCACCTCGAAGGTCTCCACGTGGCGGAAGCCCGCGGGTCCGAGGCCGACGACGAGGCTCTGCACCTGCGGGGTCGTCGGCAGGTAGCTCGCGAGGATCCCGCCCGGATCGAGGACCCGCGCGAACTCCCCGAGCGCCTCCCACGGCGCGGGGAGGTCGAGGACGATGCGGTCGAAGCGCTCCCCCGTCGACGCGGCGGCGCGCACGTCGCCCTCGCGCAGCTCGAGCCACGGGGGCAGATCGTCGAAGGCGTCGAGGAGGTTCCGGCGGGCGGTCTCCCGGAAGTCCTCGCGGAGGTCGTACGACACGACGCGGCCGGTGGGGCCGACGGCGCGGACGAGCACCATCGTGAGCGCGCCGGACCCCGTGCCGGCTTCGAGGACGCGCGAGCCCGGGGCGATGTCGGCCTCGACGAGGATCGCCCCGGCGTCCTTCGGGTAGACGACCTGGGCGCCGCGCGGCATCTTCAGGATGGCGTCGGCGAGACGCGGGCGGAACGCCTGGAACACCATCCCGGAGGCGCTCTTCGCCTCCATCCCCTCCGTGAGACCGATGAGGTCGTCGTGCGGGACGCCGCCCGCGTGCGAGTGCCAGGTCGCCCCGCGGACGAGCCGCACGAGGTAGTGGCGGTCCTTCGCGTCGACGAGGAGGATGCGCTCGCCCTCCCGGAGCGGGCCGCGCTGCGGGCTACCGACGTCGGTCATGCGGGGAGGCTACCCGGTCGGGGGGGGGGGGGGGGGGCGCGCGGGCGGGGGCCGCCCCCCC
>JBJTIF010000154.1:0-4846 GCA_046094825.1 Actinomycetota bacterium | reverse complement strand
CGTCCACCGCGTCGCGACGCGGCTCGGTCTCGTACCGAAGACCGACGCGGCGCGCGCGCAGCGGCTCCTCGAGGCCTCGGTCCCGCACCGATCGAAGACGGCGTTCCACATGGGGCTCATCGCCCACGGCAGGCAGACGTGCAGCGCGCAGCGACCGAAGTGCTCGGGGTGCGTGCTCCTCGACCTCTGCCCGACGGGTGCACGCGAGGGCTGATCCGGAGCGGGTGAGGGGAATCGAACCCCCGTTTCAAGCTTGGGAAGCTTGCGTTCTGCCATTGAACCACACCCGCGAGAACGTTCGGGAGTCTATCGCGGCGCGTCCGGACCCCGCCACCCCGGTCCGCGGACCCTGGGGTAGCATCCGCCGACCGTGATCCTCTCCGACCGCACGATCCGCGAGCAGATCGCCGCCGGGCGCATCGTCATCGACCCGTTCGACGACGCCTGCGTGCAGCCGTCGTCGGTCGATCTCCACGTGGACCGGCAGTTCCGGGTCTTCCGCAACAACCGCTACGGCCACATCGACGTGCGGCAGGAGATGCCCGACCTCACCGAGCTCGTCGAGGTGGCTCCCGACGAGCCGTTCATCCTCCACCCGGGGGAGTTCGTCCTCGGCTCGACGCTCGAGCGCGTCGCGATCCCCGACGACCTCGTCGCGCGGCTCGAGGGCAAGTCCTCCCTCGGTCGGCTCGGCCTCCTGATCCACTCGACGGCGGGCTACGTCGATCCGGGGTGGGACGGGTACCTCACGCTCGAGCTCTCGAACGTCGCGAACCTCCCGATCACGATCTACCCCGGGATGAAGATCGGCCAGATCTCGTTCTTCCAGCTCACGACGCCGGCGGAGACGCCGTACGGCACGGGCGGTCGCAACAAGTACCAAGGGCAGCGCGGGCCGACGGCGAGCCGGTTCTTCGAGGACTTCCGCCGCTAGTCGCGGCGTCGACGGCGCGACGAGCGCGTCGGGCTACTCCGCGGGCAGGGCGCGCTCGAGCACCTGCGCGACGTCGAGGACCTCGATCGCGTCGCCGCGGTCCTTCGCACCGTCGTCGAGCATGATCGCGCAGTACGGGCACGCGACCCCCATCGCCTTCGCGCAGGTCGAAGCCGCCTCGTCCATCCGCTCGCGATTGATCCGCTTGCCGATGCGCTCCTCCATCCACATCCGCGACCCGCCGGCGCCGCAGCAGAAGCCGCGCTCGCGGTGTCGAGGCATCTCGACCGTCGCGAGGCCGGGGACGTCACCGAGCAGCCGGCGCGGCGCGTCGTAGATCTCGTTGTGGCGGCCGAGGTAGCACGGGTCGTGGTACGTGAGGAGCGTGTCCACGGCCTCCGTGGGACGCAGGCGGCCCTCCGCGACGAGGCGCTCGAGGAGCTCCGTGTGGTGGAGCACCTCGAACGTCCCGCCGTACTCCGGGTACTCGTTCGCGAGCGTGTTGAAGCAGTGCGGGCAGTTCGCGACGATCTTCGTGACCCCGGCGCCGGTGAGCGTCTCGACGTTGCGCTCCGCGAGCGTCTGGAAGAGGAACTCGTTGCCCATCCGGCGCGCCGGGTCGCCGGTGCACTGCTCGCGCGGGCCGAGGACGGCGAAGCGGACGCCGGCCCGCGCGAGCAGTCGGGCCATCGACCGCGCGATCTTCTTCGAGCGGTCGTCGAACGAGCCGGCGCAGCCGACCCAGAACAAGACGTCGGGCGCGGGGTCGCCCTCGGCGAGGATCGGCACGTCGAGCCCCTCCGCCCACGCGGCGCGGGTCGCCTGCGGCTGGCCCCACGGGTTGCCGGTGGCCTCGAGGTTGCGGAGCATCGGTGCGGCGCCGGGCGGCATCGCGGACTCGGCCATCACGAGGTTGCGGCGGAGGTCGACGATGTGGTCGATGTGCTCGATGTCGACCGGGCATTCCTGCATGCAGGCGCCGCACGTCGTGCACGACCAGACGACCTCGGGATCGATCACGGTGGGGACGAGCGGCACCCGTTCATAGTCCGCGCCGGACGCCTTCGCGGCCAGGACCGTCGGCCCCTGCTCGAAGAGGTGGTCGCGCAGGTCCATGACGAGGAGCTTCGGCGACAGCGGCTTCCCGGTGTTCCACGCGGGGCAGGCGCTCTGGCAGCGCCCGCACTCGGTGCACGCGTAGAGGTCGAGCGCCTCCTTCCAGGTGAGGTCCTCGACCGTCGCCGCGCCGAGCACGGGTTCGGCATCCCCCTCGAGATCGAGCTTCAGGGGCGTGAGCGCACCGCGCGGGCGGGTGCTCGCGAAGAAGACGTTCACCGCGCTCGTCGCGATGTGGAGGTGCTTCGAGTAGCCGAGGTAGACGAGGAACCCGAGGATGAGGCCGAGGTGGCCCCAGAGCGCGAGTTGCAGCCCGACGCGGAGCGCGCCGGGTCCGAGGAGCCCGTCCGCCGCCGACGCGATCGCGGCGGAGATCGGCGTCCACGCGGATGCCTCGGCGTAGCCGAGCGCGATCCGCAGGCCACGCGCCGCGAAGAGCGTGAGGACGATCCACGAGATGAGCCCGAGGATCCGGAAGGCCTCGAGGCGGTGGCTCCCGACGAAGCGCTCCGGACGCTGGAGGAGACGGATCGCGGCCGCCATCGCGACGCCGACGAGGACGCCCGCGGCCGCGAGCTCCTGCATCGCGTTCAGCCCGACGCTCCCGCCGACGAGGGGGAGCTCGAACCGTGCGTCGATGACCTGGCCGCCGACCTCGAGGACGGTCGTGAGCAGGGCGAGGAACCCCCAGAAGATGAGCGCGTGGGTGATGCCGGGGACGAGGCGCTGGAAGAGCTTCCGCTGACCGATGACCTCGGTGGCCTCCCTGCCGAACCGGGTGGCGAGGTCGCCCGAGCGGTCCACGGGGCGCCCCATCCGGACGAGCGCCACGAGCAGACGGGCCCGTCGGGCGGTGAGCGCCCCGGCGACCCCGATCGCGGCCACGAGGAGCGCCGTCTGGAGCATGGGCGCGAGCATACCCCCTGCCCACCGCGTGCCCGTTCCGTGCGTGGGGAACACCGGGCCCGGGCCCAGGGTTGACAGTGTCAGACTCAACTTTCATCATGTGCCTATGCGCAGCGGCGGCTCGCCGCGGCGACCCTGACGGCGACACGGAGCACGAGGAGGAACCCGGATGGCACGAGCGGTCGGTATCGACCTCGGCACGACGAACTCGGTGGTCTCGGTCCTGGAGGCCGGCGAGCCCGTCGTGATCCCGAACGCGGAGGGCGCGCGGACGACCCCGTCGGTCGTCGGCTTCACGAAGGGTGGCGAGATCCTCGTCGGTGAGGTCGCGAAGCGCCAGGCGATCACGAACCCCGACCGCACCGTGCGCTCGGTGAAGCGGCACATGGGGGACCGCGACTGGTTCCTCGGCGTCGACGGCAAGCGCTGGACCGCCCAGGAGGTCTCGGCGCAGATCCTCGCGAAGCTCAAGCGCGATGCGGAGGCCTACCTCGGCGACACGGTCACGCAGGCGGTCATCACCGTCCCCGCGTACTTCGACGACGCGCAGCGCCAGGCGACGAAGGAAGCCGGCGCGGTGGCGGGCCTCGAGGTCCTGCGGATCATCAACGAGCCGACCGCGGCGGCGCTCGCGTACGGGCTCGACAAGCAGCACGACCAGACGATCCTCGTCTTCGACCTCGGCGGCGGGACGTTCGATGTCTCGCTCCTCGAGATCGGCGAGGGCGTCTTCGAGGTGAAGGCGACGCACGGCGACACGCAGCTCGGCGGTGACGACTGGGACCAGCGCGTCATCGACTGGATGGTGACCGGCTTCAAGAACGCGCACGGGGTCGACCTCGCGAACGACCGCATGGCGCTCCAGCGTCTGAAGGAAGCCGCGGAGAAGGCGAAGATCGAGCTCTCGCAGGTGACGGAGGCGAGCATCAACCTCCCGTTCGTCACCGCGACCGCCGATGGACCGCTCCACCTCGACATGAGGCTCACGCGCGCGGAGTTCGAGCGCCTGACCGAGGACCTCGTGCAGCGCTGCCGCGTGCCGTTCGATCAGGCCGTGAAGGACTGGGGCAAGGACGTCGCGAAGATCGACCACATCGTGCTCGTCGGCGGGTCCACGCGCATGCCGATGATCCAGGCGCTCGTGAAGTCGATCACCGGGGGGAAGGAACCCCACAAGGGCGTGAACCCCGACGAGGTCGTGGCGATCGGCGCAGCCGTCCAAGCGGGCGTCCTGAAGGGCGACGTGAAGGACATCCTGCTCCTCGACGTCACCCCCCTCACGCTCGGCGTCGAGACGAAGGGCGGCATCTTCACCCGCCTCATCGAGCGGAACACGACGATCCCGACGCGGAAGTCGGAGATCTTCACGACGGCCGACGACAACCAGACGAACGTCGAGATCCACGTGCTCCAGGGCGAAGCCGAGACCGTCTACTCGCCCGCGGTGCGCTCGCTCGGGAAGTTCATGCTCACGGGTCTGCCGTCGGCCCCGCGCGGCGTGCCGCAGATCGAGGTCGCATTCGACATCGACGCGAACGGGATCGTGAACGTCTCGGCGAAGGATCTCGCGACGGGCAAGGAGCAGGCGATGACGATCACCGGTGGCACCGCGCTGTCGAAGGACGACATCGCCCGGATGGTCGCCGATGCCGAGAAGTTCGCGTCGGAGGACCACGCGCGTCGCGAGGCTGCCGAGGCCCGCAACCGCGCGGACCAGCTCACGTACCAGGTGGACAAGTCGCTCGAGGAGTGGGGGGACAAGGTTCCGGACTCCGACCGCGACGAGCTCCGCAAGCTCAACGACGAACTGAAGACCGCGCTGAAGGGCGAGGACGTCGCGGCGATCACCGGCGGGACGGACGCGCTCATGGCGAAGTTCAGCGCGATCGG
>JBJTIF010000153.1:0-3141 GCA_046094825.1 Actinomycetota bacterium | reverse complement strand
GGGGGGGCCGGCGCGCCGCCCGGCCCCCCCGCGCCCCCCCCGGCGCTCGGGGGGCCCCCCCCCCGGGCCCCCCCACGACGCCCTCGCGACGTTCCGCCTGCTCGTGCCGCACGTCGACGCGGTCGAACTGAACGCCTCGTGCCCGAACGTCTCGTGGGGTCGCGACCGCGACACCGAGGCGCACCTGCGCGAGCTCCTCGTCGCGCTCCGCGGACGGCCGGTTCCGCTCTTCGTGAAGCTCCCGCCGTTCCGGACGCAGGTCGAGCGCGACGTCGTCCTCGCGCTCGCCGCGATCGCCCAGGAGGGTGGCGCGGACGGCCTCACGTGCGCGAACACCGTCCCCGTCGAGGACGCGCGGCTCGCCGTGGGCCGCGGCGGCCTGTCGGGGTCCGCACTGTCGGCGCAGACTCCGGGCATCGTCGCGGCCGTCGCCGCCGCCACCCACGGCGAGCTCCCCAACAACGCCTGCGGGGGGATCGCCTCCGTCGCAGACGCCCTCGCCTGCCTCGAGGCGGGGGCGACGACCGTCCAGATCTACACGGGCCTGCTCCACGGCGGGCCGGGGCTCCCGGCGCGCCTCGCGCGGGGCATCGCGCGCCCGTCCGGGTGATCCCGCGACCCCTGCTTGCCCGGGCGAGGACCGCCGGGGGAGGATGGCGCACCCCGGCCGACGGCCGAGGCATCCGAGGGTCCGAGGAGGCGAGCGTGGGAGCGGAGACGGTGCGTCGGGACACCGGCCGCGCCGGCGTCCCCGCCGTCCGACTCGAGGGCGTGACGAAGCGCTTCGACGACGTCGAGGCGGTGGCCGGCGTCGACCTCGACATCGCCGAGGGGGAGTTCTTCTCGATGCTCGGTCCGTCCGGGTCGGGGAAGACGACGTGCCTGCGGATGATCGCGGGATTCGAGGCGCCGACGTCGGGGCGGGTCTTCCTGAGCGGTCGGGATGTGACCGACGCGCCGCCGTTCGCCCGGGATGTGAACACGGTGTTCCAGGACTACGCGCTCTTCCCGCACATGTCCGTCGAGGAGAACGTCGGCTACGGACTCATGGTGCGGAAGGTCGGCCGGGAGGAGCGTGCGACCCGCGTGCGCGAGGCGCTCGACATGGTGCGGCTCTCGGGGTTCGGCGAGCGCCGCCCCGCACAGCTCTCGGGCGGCCAGCGGCAGCGCGTCGCGCTCGCGCGGGCCCTCGTCATGCACCCCCGCGTGCTCCTGCTCGACGAACCGCTCGGCGCCCTCGACCTGAAGCTCCGCCAGGCCATGCAGGTCGAACTGAAGGACATCCAGCAGCGCGTGAACATCACGTTCCTCTACGTGACGCACGACCAGGAGGAGGCGCTCACGATGAGCGACCGCCTGGCGGTCTTCAACCACGGGCGGATCGAGCAGGTCGGTGCACCCGGAGAGGTCTACGAATCCCCGCGGACCGCGTTCGTCGCGGGGTTCGTCGGCGTGTCGAACGTCGTGTCCGGGGAGGCGGCGCGCGCGCTCGTCGGCTCGCCCGCGCCCGTCATGATCCGGCCGGAGAAGATCCGGCTCGCGACCGATCCCTTCCCCCCATCGGCGGATCGGTTGACTGCCGTGGGCACCGTCGCGAAGGCGGTGTACCTCGGTGCGGCGACCCGCTACGTCGTCGCACTCGATGCCGGTGGCGAACTCGTCGCCGTGCAGCAGAACCTCGAGGCATCCGCGGGGATGTCCGAGACGCCCGGCGGACGGGTGCACCTCGCGATCGAACGCGGGGCGGTCCATCCGGTCGGGCAGGAGGGGTCTTCGGACCCGGAGGAGGAAACGGCATGAAGACACGGCTTCGCCTCATGGCGATGCTGATGGTCCTCGGCCTCGTGGCCGCCGCCTGCGGCGGTTCCGGCGACGGCGGCAGCGGCGGCGGTGGCGGCGGTGCGTCGGGCGATCCCGACGACGCCCGCATCACCGAGGTCGGTGCCGGCGAGGGCGCGGTGAACATCGTGGCCTGGGCCGGCTACATCGAGGACGGGTCGACCGACCCGGCGTACGACTGGGTCACGCAGTTCGAGGCCGACACCGGGTGCGAGGTCACCGTGAAGACCGCGGGGACCTCCGACGAGATGGTCGCGCTTATGCAGGAGGGGGCGGGGCAGTTCGACCTCGTCACGGCCTCCGGTGACGCGAGCCTCCGCCTCGTCGGTGGCGGCACGGTCCAGCCGATCAACCTCGACCTCATCCCCAGCTGGTCGACGGTCGATCCGCGGCTCCAGGACGCTCCCTGGTTCACGGTGGACACCGATGGCGATGGGGCGTCGGAGCACTACGGCGTGCCCTACCAGTGGGGCTCGAACGTGCTCATGTACAGCACGGACGCCTTCAAGGACGTGACGCCGGACTCGTGGAGCGTCGTGTTCGAGGAGCAGACGCTCCCCGACGGGCAGTCGAACAAGGGCCGCGTGCAGGCGTACGACGGCGCGATCTACATCGCGGACGCCGCGCTCTACCTGAAGGCGACCCAGCCGGAACTCGGCATCGACGACCCGTACGCGCTCACGCGTGACCAGTTCAACGCCGCGCTCGACCTGCTCCGCGGTCAGCGGGAGCTCGTCGGTCGGTACTGGCACGACGCGTTCGTGCAGATGGACGACTTCGTGAACGGCGAGGCCGTCGCGAGCTCGTCGTGGCCGTTCCAGGTGAACTTCGTCGAGGGGACCGGCACCCGCTTCAAGAGCGTCGTCCCGCAGGAGGGCGCCACGGGTTGGGCCGACACGACGATGATGCACACGGACGCGCCGCACCCGAACTGCGCGTACAAGTGGCTCGAGTGGTCGCTGAACCCGAAGCTCCAGGGTGACCTGGCCTCGTGGTTCGGCTCGGTGCCCGCCGTCCTCGCCGCCTGCGAGGGCAACGAGCTCCTCGGCGACGGTGGCTGCGAGACGAACGGGCTCGGCAACTTCGACCAGATCTCGTTCTGGAAGACGCCCGAGGCCGACTGCTTCGACGACGACGCGGCGACGGAGTGCGTGCCCTACCTCGAGTGGGTCACGAACTACGTGGCGGTCATCGGAGGCCGTTGAGCAGCACCGCACCGGTCGTGCCGGCGCCGGGGCGGGGGGCCCGCGGGGCCCCCCCCCCCCCCCCCCCCCCCCCCGGCCGGGGGCGCCCCCACCCCCC
>JBJTIF010000152.1:0-11445 GCA_046094825.1 Actinomycetota bacterium | reverse complement strand
GGTCGAGGGGGCGCGGGTGCTCGACCTCTGGGCGGGGTCGGGGGCGCTCGCGCTCGAGGCGCTGTCGCGCGGGGCGGCCGCGGCGACGCTCGTCGAGCGGGGTCGCTCGCCGGTCCTCGCGATCCGCGAGAACCTCCGCCGGGCGCGGATGGACGCCCGGGTCGTCCGTGGGGACGCCCGGCGGTTCCTGCCCCCGGCCGGCCCGATCCCCTACGACCTCGTCTTCGTCGACCCGCCCTACGAGGAGGGGCCCGGGACGCTCGAACCCGTGCTCGGGAGGCTCGCGGAGGGGCTTCCCGGGGGGGCCACGGTCGTGCTCACGAGGGGCCGCCGGAGTTCCAGCCCTGTCATTCCGGTAGAGTTGGTCGTCGCGAGGCGCCTGGAGTACGGCGACACCCTCGTGCTGGTCTGCCGCAAGGCCTAGACCAGGTTCCGAGCCTGGAGGTCGGTATGGGCCTGACCGCCCTGTGCCCGGGGACGTTCGATCCCGCCACGAACGGTCACCTCGACATCATCGAGCGGACGGCGCGTCGCTTCGACGCGCTGATCGTCGCCGTGCTCGACAACCCGTCGAAGCAACCGTTGTTCGCCGCCGAGGAGCGCGTCGCGATGCTGAAGGAGCTCACCGCCGACCTCCCCGGGGTCGAGGTCGACCGGTTCTCGGGCCTCCTCGTGGACTACGCGCACCGCCGCAGCGTCGACCTCGTCGTGAAGGGGCTCCGAGCGGTGTCGGACTTCGAGTTCGAGATCCAGATGGCGCAGATGAACGTCGAGCTCGGGGACGTCGAGACGGTCTTCATCTCGACGAGCCCGACCTGGTCGTTCCTCTCGTCCTCGCTCGTGAAGGAGGCGGCCCGCCTCGGCGGCGACGTCTCCGGCTTCGTCCCGCCGCTCGTGGCCGAGCGGCTCGCCGATGCGCTCGGGAAGGGGCACTGATGGACCTCGCGCAGATGATCGAGACGCTCCAGGTGACGGTCCTCGAGGCGAAGTCGATGCCGCTGTCGTCGTCGGCGCTCGTGAACCGCGAGGAGGTCCTCGCGCTCATCGAGGAGATGCAGCGCGCGTTCCCCGAGGAGATCCGGCAGGCGCGGTGGATCGTGAAGGACCGCGAGGAGCTCCTCGCGAAGGCGCGGCAGGACGCCGAGATCCTCATCGAGGAGGCGCGCCGCGAGCAGCTCCGACTCGCGACCCACGAGGAGGTGCTCCGCCGCGCGCACGAGGAGGCCGAGAAGGTGCTCCAGGAGGCCGCGGACGACGCGCGCCGGATGCGGCTCGAGGCCGAGGACTACGTCGATGGTCGTCTCGCGCAGTTCGAGATCGCGCTCCAGAAGATCGCGGAGGACCTCGTCGCGACGAACGGCGCGCTCTCGCGGACGATCGGGCAGGTGCAGCTCGGGCGTGACCGGCTCCGCGCGCCGGCCACCGCGAGCGAGGCGCTCGCGCCCGAGGACGCGTTCGACGTCGGGGAGGAAGGGGGCGCATGAGCGTGCAGACGATCGACGTCCGCGACCTCCTCGAGCACCCCGGCACCTCCCGCGCCGTCCACCTTCGCGAACCGCTGCCCGGGCTCCACACCGATCTCGTCGACGTCCCGGAGGAGCGCCCCGTGGAGGGCGACCTCCTCCTCGAGGGCGTCATCGAGGGCGTGTACGTGCGCGGCTCGGTCGGGGCCGAGGTCGCGATGCGCTGCGCGCGCTGCCTGAAGCCCTTCGAGCAGCGCGTCGTCGTCGACGTCGCCGAGCTCGTCCCGCGCGAGGCTGGTCCCGAGGACGACTACGCGATCAGCCCCGAGCTCACGATCGACCCCGAACCGCTCGTGCGGGACGCGGTGGCCCTCGAGCTGCCGTTCGCCCCGCTCTGCATGCCGACGTGCCAGGGGCTCTGCTCCCGGTGCGGCGGTGACCGCAACCTCCGCGAGTGCGCGTGCACCGAGGAGATCGACCCGCGGTGGGCCGCCCTCGAGGGACTCGAGGGCCTCATCGAGGACGAGGGATAAGAGGAAGGAAGGACCGATGCCCGTTCCGAAGCGACGTCAGAGCCACACGCGGAGCGCGAAGCGCAAGGCGACGTGGAAGGCGCAGGTTCCCGCCTACGCCGAGTGCCCGCAGTGCCGCCAGCCGAAGCTTCCGCACCGCGTGTGCGGCAACTGCGGCGCGTACGCCGGCCGTCAGGCCGTCGAGGTCGACTAAGGCCTCCGTGCGCAGGGCATCCGAGGAGACCCCCGCTTCGCGGCTCGAGCACGCCCTCGGCGTGCGGTTCCGCGACGCCGCCCTGCGCGACCTCGCCCTCACGCACCGGTCGTTCGCGTTCGAGGAGGGGCTCGACGGGCACAACGAGCGGCTCGAGTTCCTCGGGGACGCCGTCCTCGATCTCGCGATCGCGGAGATGGCCTACCTCGGGTTCCCCGAGCTCCAGGAGGGCGAACTCGCGCCGCTGCGCGCCGCGATCGTGAACATGACCGCGCTCGCGGAGGTCGCGCGATCGCTCGGCCTCGGCGACGCGCTCTTCCTCGGTCGCGGTGAGGAGAAGGGCGGCGGACGCGACAAGGCGAGCATCCTCGCCGACGCGCTCGAGGCCGTGATCGGCGCGGTGTACCTCGACCAGGGCGCCGACGCAGCGCGTGCGCTCATCGAGCGCCTCTTCCGCCCGCGCATGGCCGCGTACGCGCGCGGCGAGGGCGACCGCGACTTCAAGTCCCTCCTCCAGCAGCGCGCCTCGACGGAGTTCCACGAGGTCCCCGACTACCGGATCGAGGAGCGTGGCCCCGACCACCGCAAGGAGTTCACCGCGACCGTGCACCTCGGCGGCCGCGAGCTCGGGAGCGGCGAGGGCCGCTCGAAGAAGGAGGCCGAGCAGCGCGCCGCCCGCATGGCGTTCCTCGCCCTCGACGCAGAGGGAGGTGCCGCGTAGTGGAGCTGCCTGAGGTCGAGGTGATGCGCCGGGATCTCGAGAAGGACGTCGTCGGCAAGCGGGTCCAGACCGCCGAGGTGCGACCCGCGAAGAACGCGATGCGCGCGATCCGCCGCCACGCGAAGCGCAAGGACTTCGTGGACCGGATCGTGAACCGCAAGATCACGAAGGCCGAGCGCCGCGGCAAGTACCTCCTGCTCCAGCTCGACGACGGCGGCGTCCTCGTCGTCCACTTCGGGATGAGCGGTCGGTTCCTCCGCGCGACGAAGCGCGTCCCGCTCCCGCCCCACACCCACGTCGTCATCACCTTCCAGCAGGGGGGCGACCTGCGCTTCGTCGATCCCCGGACGTTCGGCGAGATCTTCGTCGCGACGCCCGACGAGCTCGGCAAGGTGAAGGAGCTCCAGCACCTCGCGATCGATCCGCTCGACCACGTGTTCACCTGGCCGGCGTTCGGTTCGGCCCTCGCGCAGCGCGCGTCGAAGATGAAGCAGCTGCTCATGGACCAGAAGTTCATCTCGGGTCTCGGCAACATCTACTCCGACGAGGTGCTCTTCCACGCGGGGCTCCGCCACGACCGGATGTCGGACTCGCTGTCGGCGCAGGAGGTCCGTCGGCTCCACCGCGCGCTCCAGGAGGTCCTCCAGGACGCGATCCGCCACCGCGGGACGACGCTGCCCGACGAGGCGTACGTCGATCTGTTCGGGAAGCCCGGCAACTACGGTGCGGAGCTGAAGGTCCACACCCGGGCGGGCAAGCCCTGCCGCCGGTGCCGGACGCCGATCGAGACCGTGAAGATCGCCGGGCGGACGAGCTACTTCTGCCCGAAGTGCCAGAGCTGAACCCGGCGACCTAGGCACGGCGCCGCGCCGCGACCGGCGACGACCCGGGGGAGGTCGCCCCACGGCGACGGGCGGACCGGGGCCCTCTGGCGGGCGAATCACACCGCTGTTAGCATCCGTCTCCATGTTCCTGCGGTCCCTCCAGATCCGCGGCTTCAAGTCGTTCGCGGACCGGACCGTCCTCGAGTTCGTGCCCGGCGTGAGCGTCATCGTCGGGCCGAACGGGTCGGGGAAGTCGAACCTCGTCGACGCGATCAGCTGGGTGCTCGGTGAGCAGGGCGCGAAGGCCCTCCGCGGCGGCCAGATGTCCGACGTGATCTTCGGCGGGAGCCCTCAGCGCGCCGCCCTCGGACTCGCCGAGGTGAAGCTCGTCATCGACAACTCCTCCGGCGCGATCAACGTGCCCCTCACGGAGATCGAGATCAGCCGCACGGTGTTCCGCTCGGGGGAGAGCGAGTACCGGATCGGTGGCCAGCTCGTCCGGCTCCTCGACGTCCAGGAACTCCTCTCCGAATCCGGCATCGGGCGCGCGCTCCACACCGTCGTCGGCCAGGGGCAGCTCGCGGAGATCCTCTCCGCGCGCCCCGAGGACCGTCGCACCTACATCGAGGAGGCCGCGGGCATCGCGAAGCACCGTCGCCGCAAGGAACGGTCGGAGCGCAAGCTCGCGGGCCTCGACCAGGATCTCCTCCGCCTCCAGGACGTCCTCGGAGAACTGAAGCGCCAGCTGAAGCCGCTGAAGCAGCAGGCCGACATGGCCCGTCGCCACGAGGAACTCACCGCCGAGGCCGAGGGTGTCGCCGCGCTCCTCGCCGGCGCGCGCCTGCGCGCGCTCCGCGCCGAGCACGCGTCGCGCGAGGGCGGATGGGACGCGGGGCAGGCGGAGCGCGTGCGGGCACGGCAGCTCCTCGACGAGCTGAGCGAGCGCGTCGGCAGCGTCGCCGACGATCGCGCGCGCGCCGTGTGGGTGCTCCAGGAGGCCGAGGCGGGACTCACCGCCGCGCAGGAGTCGCGGTCGCAGGCCGAGGCGGCGCTCCGGCGCGCCGCGTCCGACGAGGCCGAGGCCCGGCAGCGGCTCGCCGCGGAGGCGTCGCGCGGCGTCCGGCTCGAGGCGCTCGACGGCGAGCTCCGTTCGGCGCGCGAGCGTCTCGCCACCGCGCACGCCGAGCTCGCCGAGGCCGAATCGACGCTCGAGGAGGCGGAGCGCACCTTCGCGCACGCCTCGCGCGCCCGCGCGGAGGTCGAGGAGGAGCGCCGCCGTCTGCTCGAGGAATCCGCGGCGCGTCGCGCGGAGCTCGAGATGCTCGACCGCTCGCTCGCCGCCTCCGAGCGCGACCGCGAGCGCGTCGTCGCCGAACTCGACGCCGCGCGCGAACGTCGTGCGGGCGCCGAGCGCGACCGCGACGCGACGCGTGCCGAGGCGGAGCGGCTCGACGGCTCGTCCGCGCCGCTCGCGGCCCGCCGCGATGCGCTCGCCGCCGAGCGCCTCGACCTCGATGGGCGGATCGCGGTGTTCGCCGATCGCCTCCGCGCGGCCGAGCAGGTCCGCGACCTCGCGACCGCGCGCCTCTCCGATCTCGAGGACACCGCGGGGACGCGGTTCGTCGCGGCGCACGCGGGCCGCGCGCTCGGGCTCCTCGCCGACCTCGTCCGCGCGCGCGACGGCTGGGACGCCGCCCTCGACGCGGCGCTCGGGCCCTACGCCGACGCGGTGCTCTACGACGACCCGACCGCGGCGCTCCGCGACGCGCCGGGCGCGCCGGGCGTCACGATCGCGATCGCCGGCGCGGCGGCGGCGACCTCCGTCCGCGACGGCGAGCGCCCGCTCCTGTCCGTCGTCGACGCCGACGGCCCCGCGCGCGGCGTCGTCGGCGCGCTCCTCGGCGACGTCTACCTCGCCGACTCCGTCGAGGATGCCGCGGTCCGCGCGGCGCGCCACGACGGCGCATCGTTCGTGACCCGCGAGGGCGTGCTCCTCGGCCCGGTCACGATCCGCACCGTCGCTGACCGCGCCGCCCGCGTCGCGGCGCTCCGCGCCGACCTCGCGGCGGCCGAGCACGACATCGCGGGTGCGCGCGGCGCGAGCGCGCCGCTCGAGCAGCGCCTCGCGGCCTGCGTCGCCGACCTCGAGCGGGTGTCCGCGGAGGTCGATGCCGCCGACGCGGCGATCACGAGCGCGGCCGACCGCATGGGCTTCCTCGACCACCGCATCGCCGCCGCGCGTGAGGAGGAGTCGCGAGTCGCCGAGCGCCTCGCGGGGATGGACGAGGCCGCGGCGTCCTGGCGCGACCGCCTCGAGGCGATCCGTCCGCAGACGGTCGAGCTCCCGACGCTGCCGCCCGAGCCCGAAGCCCCGATGGCCGCGCGGGTCGCCGTCGAGACGCTCCGCCGCGATGCCTCCGGCCTCGACGCGCGGCTCGCCGCGCTCCAGGCCGAACGCGCGCAGCTCGCGGGCGAGGACGCCGAGTCGCTGCGCGCCGGCGTCGAGCGCGCGGAGGTGGCGCGCGCGGCGGCGGAGACGGCCCTCGAGGATGCGACGACCGCGGTGCGCGAGGCCACCGCCGCGCGCGCCACCTCGGCGGGGGCCCAGCGCGAGGCGATGGAGGCCGAGGCCGACGTGAACCGCCGCTGGCGCGAGGCGTCGATCGAGCTCGAGCGTCTCCGCGAGACCTACGAGGACGAGGACCGCGCGCGTGCCGACCTCGAGCGGCGGATCCGCGACGCCGAGCGCCTGCTCCGCGAGGGGCACCAGGCCGACCCCGAGGAGATCCTCGCGAAGCTCGGCGCCGACGACACCGTCGCGTCGCTCGAGCGCAAGGCCGAGCTCGTCCAGCGCCGACTCGGGCTCCTCGGCCGCGTGAACCTCCTCGCGGGCGGCGAGTTCGAGGCGCTCCAGGAGCGCCACGACTTCCTCGCGCGCGAGCTCGACGACGTCCGCAAGGCGCGCCGCGACCTCCTCGAGGTGATCCGCCGCATCGAGGACGAGATCGTCGAGACGTTCGCCTCCGCGTACCGCGACGTCGCCGCGGAGTTCGAGCGCCTCTTCGCCGACCTCTTCCCCGGCGGGGAGGGTCGACTCATCGCGACGGAGCCGACCGACCTGCTCCACACCGGTATCGAGATCGAGGCGCGGCCGGGGGGCAAGAAGATGAAGCGCCTGTCGCTCCTGTCCGGCGGCGAGCAGGCCCTCACCGCGATGGCGTTCCTGTTCGCGATCTTCCGGTCGCGGCCCTCGCCCTTCTACCTCATGGACGAGGTCGAGCCTGCGCTCGACGACGTGAACCTCCACCGGTTCCTGAAGCTCGTCTCCGGGTTCGCCGAGGATGCGCAGGTGCTCATCGTCACCCACCAGAAGCGGACGATGGAGATCGCGAAGATGCTCTACGGCGTCTCGATGAGCAAGGACGGCACGACGAAGGTGGTGTGCCAGACGATGGCCGATCCGAAGGCGAAGGCACCCGACTCGCCCGCGGCCCTCGTGCCGGAGGCCGACCCCGTCGCCTAGCCTGTCGGCGTGTCGCTCCTCGCGCGCCTGAAGACCCTCCTCGCCGCCCCCGAGCCCGCGTGGGACGACGTCGAGGAGACCCTCCTGCGCGCCGACGTCGGTCCCGCCGTGGCGCGCCGCATCGTCGGCGACCTCCGCGAGCGACGGGGGAGCGGCGATCCCGATCGCGGCGATCCTGCGCGCGTCCTCGAGGACGAGCTCGTCCGGGTCCTCGACGGCGACGTGCCGTCCGTCGCGGGCGGGCGCCCCGAGATCGTCCTCGTCGTCGGGGTGAACGGCGCGGGGAAGACGACGACGATCGGCAAGCTCGCGGCCCGCGCGACCGCCTCCGGCCGGCGCGTCGCCGTCGCGAACACCGACACGTACCGCGCGGCCGCCGGCGAGCAGTCGCGCGCGTGGGCGGAGCGCGCGGGCGCGGACTTCGTCTCGCAGGCACGCGGCGCAGACCCGGGCGCGGTCGCGTTCGACGCGGTGAAGGCCGCGATCGCACGCGATGTCGACCTCCTGCTCGTCGACACCGCCGGACGTCTCCACACGAAGGAGCCGCTCATGGAGGAGCTCGCGAAGGTGCGACGCGTCCTCGAGAAGGCGGCAGGTCGGCCACCCGACGAGACGCTCCTCGTCCTCGACGCCACCGCCGGACAGAACGGCATCCAGCAGGCGCGCGCGTTCACCGAGGCGGTCGCCCTGACCGGGATCGTCCTCACGAAGCTCGACGGCACCGCCGGCGGCGGCATCGTCCTCGCGGTCCGCGAGGAGCTCGGCGTCCCGGTCCGCTACGTCGGCACCGGGGAGGCCGCCGACGACCTCGAACCGTTCGACGCCCGCGCCTTCGCGAAGCGACTGGTGGGCGCCTGATGTTCGACGCGCTCACCGGTCGCATCGACGGCATCTTCAAGAAGCTCCGCGGTCGCGGGAAGCTCCATCCGAAGCAGGTCGAGGCCGCGCTCGACGATCTGCGGACGGCGCTCCTCGAGGCCGACGTCGCGATCGAGGTGGCCGACGAGCTCCTCGGACGGGTCCGCGTGCGGGCGCTCTCCGAGGAGGTCATGAAGAGCCTCACGCCGGCGCAGCAGATCGTGAAGGTCCTCCGCGAGGAGCTCCAGACGACGATGGGCGGCGAGCGGACGCCGTTCGCGCTGCCGACGGCGCGACCGGCGGTGATCCTGCTCGCCGGCGTGCAGGGATCGGGCAAGACGACCGCCGCCGCGAAGCTCGCGCGGCTGCTGAAGGGCGAGGGACGCAAGGTCCTCCTCGTCGCCGCCGACCTCTGGCGCCCCGCGGCCGTCGAGCAGCTCCGCGCCCTCGGCGCCGAGATCGAGGTCGCGGTCGCCTCCGATGGGGACGACGCGGTGACGGTCGCGACGCGCGGCATGGCCGAGGCCTCGCGGATCGCCGCCGACGTCGTCATCGTCGACACCGCCGGTCGGCTCCACGTCGACGCGGAGATGATGGCCGAGGCGGTCCGCGTCCGCGACGCGGTTCGGCCGCACCTCGTCCTCATGGCCTGCGACGCGATGACGGGCCAGGACGCCGTCGTCCAGGCGCGGGCGTTCCTCGATGCGATCGACACGACCGGGTTCATCCTCACGAAGCTCGACGGCGACGCGCGCGGCGGCGCGGCCGTGTCGATCGCGGCGGCGACCGGTCGACCGGTCTTCTTCGTCGGGACGGGGGAGCGCCCCCAGGACCTCGAGCCCTTCCACCCCGATCGCATGGCCTCGCGCATCCTCGGGATGGGTGACGTCCTGTCCCTCATCGACCGGGCGCAGGAGGAGTTCGACGCGGAGAAGGCGAAGGAGGCGGCCGGGAAGCTCGCGACCGCCACGTTCACGCTCGACGACTTCCTCGGCCAGATCCGGGAGATGAAGAAGCTCGGCTCCCTCCAGGACCTCCTCGCGATGCTCCCCTCCGTGCCCGGGGGTCCGAGCCTGAAGGACCTCCCCGTGGATGACCGGCAGATGGTCCGGACCGAGGCCATCATCTGCTCCATGACCCCGGAGGAGCGGCGGAATCCCGCTATCATCGGGGGCTCGCGGCGGGCGAGGATCGCCCGGGGGTCCGGCACCACGACCTCCGACGTGAACTCGCTGCTCAAGGAGTTCGAGCAGACCCGCCGGATGATGAAGACGATGATGGGCGGCAAGCGGATGCCCCGGATCCCCGGGATGACGCGGCCCCCGAAGGGCTTCCCCGGGTTCCCGGGGTGACCGAGGAGAGCGGATGACGACGAGGATCAGGTTGCGGCGGCTCGGGGCGAAGAAGCGCCCCTTCTACCGCGTGGTGGTCGCCGACCAGCGCAGCCCGCGCGACGGCCGCTTCATCGAGAACATCGGGAAGTACCACCCGCTCGATGAGCCCTCGCGCATCGAGATCGACGAGGAGCGCGCGCTCCACTGGCTGCGCACCGGCGCGCAGCCGAGCGAATCCGTGAAGAACCTCATGGACAAGGTCGGCATCTGGCCGAAGTTCGTCGCCGAACGCCCGGGTGCCGGCAAGCCGCGCGGTGGTGAGCGCGCGAAGAAGCGCCCGCCGCGCGTCGGTGCGAAGGCCGCTGCGCAGGCCGAGGCCGCCGCCGCGAAGGCCGCGTCCGAAGCCGCCGCTGCCGCGAAGGCCGCCGCCGCGGCAGAGGCCGAGGCAGCCGCCGCCACGACCGCCGAGGCCGAGGCGACCGTCGAGGCCGTCGTCGAGACGCCCGTCGTCGAGACGCCCGTCGTCGAGACGCCCGCGGCGGAGACCGAGGTCGAGGCGCCGGTCGCGGAGACGCCGGCCGAGGACGCGACCGAGGCGTGAAGGAACTCCTCGAGTTCATCGCGAAGGAGCTCGCGGACGAGCCCGACGCCGTCGAGGTGACGGAGATCGAGGACGACCGCGGCACGCTCCTGCAGCTCTCCGTCGCCGAGGCCGACATGGGCCGCATCATCGGTCGCGGCGGTCGCATCGCCCGCGCGATCCGCTCGGTCGTGAAGACGGTCGCGATCCGCGAGGACCGTCGCGTCGCCGTCGAGATCCTCGACCCCGACGAGGGATGACCCCCGAGCCGACCGTCGCGGTCGGCCGCATCAGCCGCCCCCACGGGGTCCGCGGCGAACTCGCCGTCACGGTCCTGTCCGAGGTGGCCTCGCGCTTCGATCCGGGCGCCGTCGTGTTCCTCGATGACGGCCGATCGCTCACCGTCACGTCGTCGAAGCGCCACGGCGCGATGCTCCTCGTGACCTTCGCCGAGGTCCCCACCCGCGAGGCCGGAAGGGACCTCTCGGGGCGCCTGCTCTCCGTCCCCGCGTCGTCGAGTCCGCCCGCCCCCGAGGGCACGTGGTGGGACCACGAGATCGTCGGCTGCGAGGTCGCGACGGACGCGGGGCGCGCCCTCGGGGTCGTCGAGGACGTGATCCACACGCCCGCGAACGATGTGTGGAGCGTCGTCCGCGACGGCGAGGAGACCCTCGTCCCGGTGCTCGCCGACCTGCTCGTGGACGTCGACGTCGCGGCACGCCGCATCGTCCTGCGCGATGTCCCGGGCTTCACGGCGCCGGGCGCGGAGTAGCCTCCGACCGTGCGCATCGACGTCGTCACGATCTTCCCGGGCATCCTCTCCGGCGCGCTCGCCGAGAGCCTCCTCGGCCGCGCGATCGAGGGTGGGCTCGTCGACGTGCGGTTCCACGATCCGCGCGCGCACACGGAGGACCGCCACCACAAGGTCGACGACGAACCCTTCGGCGGCGGCCCCGGCATGGTCATGAAGCCCGAACCGATCTTCGCGACCGTCGAGGCGATCCCCGACCGTGGCCGCACGATCCTCCTGTCGCCGGCGGGGCGCCGGCTCGACCAGGCGCTCGTCCGCGAGCTCGCCGCCGAACCCTCGCTCGTCCTCATCTGCGGTCGCTACGAGGGCATCGACGAGCGCGTCGTCGAAGGCCTCGCCGCCGAGGAGGTCTCGATCGGCGACTACGTGCTCTCGGGCGGCGAGGTGCCCGCCCTCGTCCTCATCGAGGCCGTGACGCGGCTCCTGCCCGGCGTCATCGGCCGCGAGGAGTCCCACGAGCGCGACTCGTTCGAGGACGGCATCCTCGACCACCCGCACTACACGCGCCCCGCGGAGTTCCGGGGGATGGCGGTGCCGGAGGTGCTCCTGTCCGGCAACCACGCGGAGATCGACCGCTGGCGCCGCGAGGCCGCCCTCGCGAAGAC
>JBJTIF010000151.1:0-5258 GCA_046094825.1 Actinomycetota bacterium | reverse complement strand
CCCGCCGCGGCATCGGCGCCGGTCGGTCCCCCCGCGGCGGTCAGTCCTCGGAGCCGGCCCCCGACTCCACCATGCCGTGGATCGCGTCCACGACCTCGGCGTTCGCGAGGGTCGTCACGTCGCCGAGGGGGCGGCCGCGGGCCACGTCGCGGAGGAGGCGCCGCATGATCTTCCCCGACCGGGTCTTCGGCAGGTCGCTCGTGAAGATGATCCCGTGCGGGCGGGCGATCTTCCCGATCTTGTCGGCGACGTGCTCGCGGAGCTGCGCCGCGACGGCGTCGTCGCCCGTGAACCCGCTCTTGAGCGTCACGAAGGCGACGATCGCCTCGCCCACGAGGTCGTCCGGCCGCGAGACGACGGCCGCCTCGGCCACCTTGTGGTCGTCGACGAGCGCGCTCTCGATCTCGTAGGTCGACAGGCGGTGCCCGGCGACGTTCATCACGTCGTCGATGCGGCCGAGGAGCCAGTAGTACCCCTGCTCGTCGCGCTTCGCGCCGTCGCCCGCGACGTAGACCTCGGGACCGAACTTCCCGAAGTACGTCTGGACGTAGCGGTCCGGGTCGCCCCAGACGGTGCGCGCGATCGAGGGCCACGGACGCCGCAGGACGAGGTAGCCACCGCCGCCGAGCGGGACGGAGTTCCCCTGCTCGTCGACGACGTCGGCATCGATGCCGGGGATCGGCTGCGTCGCGGAGCCCGGCTTCAGCGCCGTCACGCCCGGGAGCGGCGAGATGAGCACGGCGCCCGTCTCGGTCTGCCACCACGTGTCGACGATCGGGCAGCGCTCCGAGCCGATGTACTTCCAGTACCAGACCCAGGCCTCCGGGTTGATCGGTTCGCCGACCGAGCCGAGCAGGCGGAGCGAGGAGAGGTCGTGGCGCTGCGGGAACTCCGTGCCCCAGCGCATGAACGCGCGGATCGCCGTCGGCGCCGTGTAGAGGATCGTCGCGCGGTACGCCTCGACGATCTCCCAGAGACGGTCCTTCTCGGGCCAGTCCGGCGCACCCTCGTAGAGGATGCCGGTCGTGTGGTTCGCGAGCGGGCCGTAGACGATGTAGGAGTGGCCGGTCACCCAGCCGATGTCGGCCGCGCACCAGTACACGTCGTCGTCGCGGATGTCGAAGATCCAGCGGTGGGTCGCGGCGACCTGCGTGAGGTAGCCGCCGGTCGTGTGGGCGATGCCCTTGGGCTTGCCCGTCGTGCCGCTCGTGTAGAGGAGGTAGAGCAGGTCCTCGGCCTCCATCTCCTCGGGCGCGCACGTCGCGTCGGCCGCGGCGATCGCGTCGTGGTACCAGAGGTCGCGGCCCTCGGTGAAGGGGACATCCTCGCCCGTGCGTCGGACGACGACGACGTGCTCGATCGTCGGGCACTCCGCGACCGCCTCGTCGGCGCTGCGCTTCAGCGGCACGATCTGGCCGCGTCGGTACGCGCCATCGGCGGTGACGAGCACCTTCGCGCCCGCGTCGTTGATCCGGTCGCGCAGCGATTCGGCGGAGAACCCGCCGAAGACGACGGAGTGCGGCGCGCCGATCCGCGCGCACGCGAGCATCGCGACCGGGAGTTCCGGCACCATGCCGAGGTAGATGTTCACGCGGTCGCCGCGGCGAACACCGAGTCCCTTGAGGACGTTCGCGAACCGCTCCACCTCCGCGAGGAGTTCGGCGTAGGTGACGCTCCGCGTGTCGCCCGGCTCGCCCACCCAGTGGTACGCGACCTTGCTGCCGCCGCCGGAGCGCACGTGGCGATCGAGGCAGTTCACCGAGACGTTCAGCCGGCCGCCGTCGAACCACAGGACGAAGGGTGGCGTCCAGTCCATGACGCGATCCCAGGGCCTCGACCACTCGAGGTGGCCGGCCTGCTCGGCCCAGAAGGCCTCCGGGTCGGCGGCGGCGCGGTCGAAGATCGAACGATCGGCGACGACCGCGGCCGAGGCGAAGGCGGGCGGGGGCTCGAAGACCCGGTCCTCGGACAGGAGCGCCGAGATCGTCTGCTCCACCTCGCCCATCGCGGTCCTCCTCGCCTCCGTCGTGCGCCGTCCGTGCGTGGCGGCATCGTACGGCGGACCCCGGACGGCACGCGAGTCGGAGGCGGGACCCCGGCGGGCCGGGGGCGTGAGCCCAGGAGGGCCGGGGCGGGAGCCCCGCCAGGCACGTGCCGGGAGCGGCTCAGGCACGGATCGGCCCGCGGACCGGCACGGGGGGTGCTTGCATCCGTGCCTACGACCGACGAGCATCGTGCCTGCGAGGTCGCCATGGGGCGGCCTCGAGGCCTATTCCGAGCCGCGACCGCGGCCCGGGCAGACCGGGGAAGGAGCACCGTCGTGG
Organism: Actinomycetota bacterium; assembly: GCA_046094825.1. Lineage (GTDB taxonomy): Bacteria > Actinomycetota > UBA4738 > UBA4738 > HRBIN12 > JBJTIF01. Next base: position 2,934 of record JBJTIF010000151.1, on the reverse strand, counting down.
CGAGCTACGAGGCGTACTGCGTGAAGTGCCGCAAGAAGACGAACTTCGAGGGTGAGGTCGTCGAGCTGAAGAACGGCCGCAAGGCCGCGCAGGGCAAGTGCCCGACCTGCGGCACGAAGGTCATGCGCATCCTGGGCAAGAGCGCCTAGGCACACCGGACGTCGACGCAAGCCGGGCCGCACCGCGGCCCGGCTTTCGTCGTTTCAGCTCAGGCGGCTCGTGAGATCGGCCGGCGAGAACACCGGCGCGGCCCGGCGCTGCCGCGCGACGAGGTCGGCAACGGTCGTGTCCTCGAGGACCTTCGCGATCGCGTTCGCGACGTCCCCCCAGAACCCCTGGAGCCCGCACCGGGAGTCCGCGAAGCACGTGTGGTCGCTCTCCTCGAGGCAGAACATCGGAGCGAGCTGCCCCTCGATCGCGTCGGCGATCTGCGCGACGGTGATCGCCGCGGGGTCGCGGGAGAGGCGGTAGCCGCCCCCCGCGCCGCGGGCGCTCTCGACGAGACCGGCCCGCCCGAGCGACCCGAGCTGCTGTTCGAGGAACCGCAACGGGATCTGCTGCGCCGCAGCGAGCTCGCGCGCGGGCACGGGCTGGTCGCCGTCGCGACGCGCGGCGAGTTCGATCATCGCGCGGATCGCGTACTCGAGCTTCTGGGAGATCTTCAGCACGTCGGCTCGCCTCCGGGTCGAGTCTAGCCTCGGGTGCGCCGCGGGGGACCCACCGCGCCGCCCGCCGGCGCGCTCAGGCCGACGAGGGGCCGACCGCGAGCGCGCGGAGGAGGTCGAGGAGCCCGGAGGGTCCCTCGACGGAGACATCCGCGCCCGAGGCCAGCGCCTCGGGGGTCTCGGGTCCGAGGACCGCGACCTTCAGCGTCGCGACGCCCGCGGGGGCCATCCGGTCGAGCGCCTCGAAGGCCTCGACGTCCGCAACGTCGTCGCCCGCGAACAGGAGCGCGTCGAGGCTGCGCTCCCCCGCGATGCGCTCGACCGCTCCCCCCTTCAGGGGATGCGCGACCGGCAGGATCTCGAGGGCGGCCTTCCCCTCGACGAGCCGAAGCCCGTGCCGGGCCGCGACCTCCCCGAGCGCCCGCGCGAGGGCGACCCTTGCTGCTGCGGGGTCGGGGGCGAGGCGGTAGTGCACCGCGATCGACAGCCCCTTGTGCACCACCTCGGACTCGGGGACGATCGCCGCGGCGATCTCGGCCTCGGTCCCGACCTCCGCGAGGATCGCGTCGGCCATCACCTCCTCGAGGCCGTAGAGGCCGAGGTACGTGAGACCGGGGACGGGGAGCCGATCCACGATGTCGGCGTTGCGTCGACCCGTCACGATCGCGACGACCGCGAAGCGTCCCACGAGCGCGGCGAGGACCGATGCGGCGTCGGGGTGCGCGGTGACCGCGTACGGGTCGTCGACGATCTCCGCGAGGCAGCCGTCGAAGTCGAGGAGGATGCCCGCCCGTCGGGCGCGGCGGATCGGGTCGAGCGGATCGCTAGAGGGACGCGAAGTCGGTGCCCAGGTAGACCGCGATGTCGACGTTCGCCGGGACCCCCGGGGTGTTCGGCGGGAGTTCCTGGACGCGGACGTTCAGGTCCTCGAAGAACTGGAGGACGAGGTACTGCGCCTCCTCCTCGAGGTCGGCGGACCGGTAGTAGACCTCCGTCTGGTTCACCCGCGAGGCCGTGTTGCCCGGCGTCGCCGCGACGACACCGAACCGCGCGACGAGGTCGTCGCTCGCCGTCCCGGCGAGGCCGCTCACCGACGTGCCGTTCAGGACGATGATCCGGACCCCGGAGAGGCTCGGGATCGGCGCCTGGCTCTCCGAGGGGGAGGCCGTGGGCGTCGGCGACTCCTCGGGGGGCGGGGAGGCGGTCGGGCTCGAACCGCCATCGGCCGAGGACCCACCCGGGCTGTCCGGGAACGCCTGGTTGATGAGGGTCACCCCGCCCAGCACGAGGGCGGCGGTGATGAGGAGGCGGAGCGTGCTCGTGGCCACGGAGAGGTAGAAGCTCCTGTTCGATCCCGGTTCGTGCCTGCCGGTCATCCTACTCCAGGCTCCTCAGCGCAGGACCTCGGAGGCGGCGGCGGCCCTGCTCGCGGAGTCGGAGCAGGCGCCGGACCGTCGCCGCATCGTACGCGACGGCACCGGGGTGGTCGAGCGCCCGCTGGAGCGCCGCCGCGTACCGCGCGGGGGTGAGGCCGAGACGCTCGCGAACGAACCGCTCCTTCGAGCCCTTCGGGGCCGGCGCCGCCGCCCAGGCGCGCTCGAGGTCGAGCACCGCCCGGAGCTCGGGGCCGAGGGCGGGGGGCGGGACGGCCGCGGGATGAGCCATGTCGAGACGGTAGCAACGGTCTCCGACGGGTTCGGGAGGTGGGACCGGCCGTCGAGGCGTCAGCCCTGGGGGACGAGCGCCGCGACCTGGCGGACGGCCACGGTCGCGGCGGCGAGCTCCTCGCCCTCCTCGAGCGCGAGGCCCCGAAGGACGCGCTCGAGCGACGCGAGGTCGTCGACGCGACGACCGAGGTAGCCCTCGACCGCGGCGTCGACCGGCCCGCCGGCCTCCGCGAGCACCCGCTCGACGATCTGCCGGCGGGCCCCGAGGAGGTCGTCGTGGAGCGACTGGACCGCGAGGCGGTGCCAGCGCGACGGCGCGGCGATCTGGTCGATGCGCTCGTGGAGCCGGTCGATCGGCGTCCGCTCCCCGACGAGGAGGAAGGCCCGGGCGACGACGTTCGGCGCGTGGACGACGAGGCCTTGGAGCGCGTGCCGCTCGGCGAGGTCCTCCGGCGACCCCGCGTCGACGAGCCGCCAGCGGTCGCGGGCGACCCGCTCCGCGAGGTGGGGCGGCAGGAGCGTCGGGAGGACCTCGAGGTACCGCGCGAACGGCGCGCGGGACGCCTCGATCGCGCGACCGCGGCGAGCGGGGCCGTGGAGGG
>JBJTIF010000150.1:0-11394 GCA_046094825.1 Actinomycetota bacterium | reverse complement strand
GGAGTCGCTCGACGAGGAGCCGGAGGAGCACGTCGAGGCCCTCCCCCGTCGCGGCCGAGATCGGGACGATCTCGTCGATCGGCCCGAGCTCCGCCGCGGCCGCGAGCTGGGGGACGAGGGCGGCGCGGCGGAGTCGGTCGACCTTGTTCACCGCGCAGTTGCACGGCGCGCCCGCGGACGCCACCTGGGAGGCGACGACGAAGGCGTCGCCGCGGCCGACGCCGGCGGCGGCGTCGTGGACGTGGTCGTTCAGCCGGCGTCCGGGGGGGCCCCGTGCAACAGCGCGGGGGACAAGGGGGGCCGTAGCCGCCGCGACGACCTCGTCCCCCAGCTCGCGGCCGCGGCGGAGCTCGGGCCGATCGACGAGATCGTCCCGATCTCGGCCGCGACGGGGGAGGGCCTCGACGTGCTCCTCCGGCTCCTCGTCGAGCGACTCCCGGAGGGACCGCCGCTCTACCCGGAGGGCGAGGTCACCGATCAGGCGATCGAGGAGCGGATCGCCGATGTCGTGCGGGAGCAGGCGCTCGCGCGCACGCGCGAGGAGGTCCCGCACTCCGTCGCGGTCGTCGTCGAGGAGATCGAGCGCGAGGGCGACCTCGCGCGCGTCCACGCGTCGATCGTCGTCGAGCGCGACTCGCAGAAGGGCATCCTCATCGGCGCGAAGGGCGCGACGCTGAAGGCGATCGGCACGGCAGCGCGGCCCGAGGTCGAGCGCCTGCTCGGGTCCCACGTCTACCTCGACCTCCGGGTGAAGGTCCTGAAGGAGTGGCAGCAGGACCCCCGGAGCCTCGAGCGCCTCGGGTTCTGACCGGGGCCGCCGCGCCCCGCGGGGGCTACGATGTCGACCCCGACGGGCGTGCTGCCGGACGGAGGTTCCCCGTGTCCCGTGCCATCGACCAACTCGATCCCCGCGGCGCCTGGCTCGCCTCGCCCGCGGACGCTCGTCGCCTCGTCGCGCGCGCGACGCCCGTCGACGCCGTCGGCCTCGAGGACCGGGCCGCCGCGCTCGCGAAGCGCTCGATCAAGCGCGAGGCGAAGGCCCGGGCGATCGACCTCGCGATCTCCATGGTCGACCTCACGACGCTCGAGGGCTCGGACACCCCGGGCAAGGTCGTCGCGCTCTGCGCGAAGGCGGTGCGACCCGACCCGTCGGACCCGAGCGTGCCCTCCGTCGCGGCCGTCTGCCTCTACCCGCAGCTCGTCCCGACCGCCGTCGAGCGGCTCCGCGGTAGCGGCGTCGTGGTCGCGAGCGTCGCGGGCGGATTCCCGGCCGGACTCACGCCGCTCGCCTCGCGGCTCGCGGAGATCCGCGAGGTCGTCGCGATGGGCGCCGGGGAGGTCGACATCGTCCTGAACCGATCGCTCTTCCTCTCGGGCCGCTACGAGCAGACGTTCGAGGAACTCCTCGCCGCACGGGAAGCGGCCGGCGCTGCGCACCTGAAGGTGATCCTCGAGGTCGGCGAGCTCGGCTCCTACGACCGGATCCGGCAGGCCTCGGTCCTCGCGATGGCGGCGGGCGCGGACTTCATCAAGACCTCGACGGGCAAGATCGGCGTCGGCGCGACGCTCCCGAACGCGCTCTGCATGCTCGAGGCGGTCCGCGACGTCGAACGCGAGACGGGTCGCCGCGTCGGCGTGAAGGTCGCGGGCGGTGTCCGCACGTCGAAGCTCGCGATCGCGTACCTCGTCCTCGTGAAGGAGACGCTCGGCGACGCGTGGCTCCGCCCGGAGCGCTTCCGGATCGGCGCGTCGACGCTCCTGAACGACCTCCTCATGCAGCGAGCCATGCTCCGCGACGGCCGCTACCAGGGTCCCGACTACTTCACGATCGACTGATGGCGACGATCGAGCGACCGGGCTCCTGGGAGTACGCGCCGGCTCCGGAGTCGTCGTCGATCGTCTCGCTCCGCGAGCGCTACGGCCTGTGGATCGGGGGTGCGTGGGTCGATCCCCGTGACGGCGCGACGTTTCCGACCGTGAACCCCGCGACGGAGGAGGAGCTCGCCATCGTCGCGGAGGGCGGGCCAGCCGACGTCGACGCGGCGGTCGCGGCGGCGCGCGCCGCCTTCGAGGGGGGCTGGCGCGATCTCCCCGGGGCGGAGCGCGCGAAGTACCTCTACCGCATCGCGCGGCAGCTCCAGGAACGCGCGCGCGAGTTCGCGGTCCTCGAATCGATGGACGGCGGCAAGCCGATCAAGGAGTCGCGGGACGTCGACCTCCCGCTCGCCGCCGCGCACTTCTTCTCGCACGCGGGCTGGGCGGACAAGCTCGAGTACGCGTTCCCCGGTCGCTCGCCGCGCCCGCTCGGCGTCGCCGGGCAGATCATCCCGTGGAACTTCCCGCTCCTCATGGCCGCGTGGAAGCTCGCCCCGGCGCTCGCGACCGGCAACACGGTCGTCCTGAAGCCGGCGGAGACGACGCCGCTCACGGCGCTCCTGCTCGCCGAGGTGCTCGAGGAGGCGGGCCTGCCGCCCGGGGTCGTGAACGTCGTCACCGGGGCAGGTGCGACCGGCGCCGCGCTCGTCGAACACCCGGACGTCGACAAGATCGCGTTCACCGGCTCGACCGAGGTCGGCAAGCGCATCCGCGAGACGACGGCGGGGACCGGCAAGCGCCTCACGCTCGAGCTCGGCGGCAAGGCCGCGAACATCGTCTTCGAGGACGCGGCCCTCGACCAGGCGGTCGAAGGCATCGTCCACGGGATCTTCTTCAATCAGGGGCACGTCTGCTGCGCGGGGTCGCGGCTCCTCGTCCAGGAGCCGGTGTTCGAGGTGCTCCTCGACAAGCTACGGGGCCGCCTCGCGACCCTGCGCGTCGGCGACCCGCTCGACAAGAACACCGACGTCGGCGCGATCAACTCGCGCGCCCAGCTCGAGAAGATCGAGGACCTCGTCGCCTCCGGCATCGCGGAGGGCGCGGAGATGTACCAGGCGCCGTGCGACCTCCCCGAGCGCGGGTTCTGGTTCCGACCGACGCTGTTCACCGGCGTCTCCCAATCGCACCGGATCGCGCGCGAGGAGATCTTCGGGCCGGTCCTGTCGATCCTCACGTTCCGCACGCCCGAGGAGGCGATCGAGAAGGCGAACAACTCGCCCTACGGGCTCTCTGCGGGGGTCTGGACCGAGAAGGGGAGCCGCATCCTGTGGATGGCCGAGCGCCTGCGCGCCGGGGTCGTGTGGGCGAACACCTTCAACCGGTTCGACCCGACGGCGCCGTTCGGCGGCTACAAGGAGAGCGGGTTCGGACGCGAGGGCGGGCTCCAGGGGCTCGAGGCGTACGTGACGTTGGACGGCGACCGATGAGCCGCCTCGAGGTCCGCCGCACCGCGAAGCTCTTCATCGGCGGGGAGTTCCCGCGGAGCGAGTCCGGTCGCACGCTCGAGGTGCACGCCGCCGACGGTCGGCTCCTCGGCCACGCGGCGCGCGCCTCGCGGAAGGACCTCCGCGACGCCGTCCGCGCGGCGCGTGCGGCGTTCCCGGGGTGGGCCGGGAAGACGGCGTACAACCGCGCGCAGATCCTCTACCGCGTCGCGGAACTCATGGAGGGTCGCCGCGCGCAGTTCGAGGCTGAGCTCGCGGACGCCGGCGCGAGCGATCCCGCGCGGGGCGTCGACGCCGCGATCGATCGCTGGGTCTGGTACGCGGGGTGGGCGGACAAGCTGGGCCCGGTCCTCGGGGGCACCGATCCCGTCGCCGGTCCGTACTTCACCTTCACGATCCCCGAGCCGACCGGGGTCGTCGGGATCGTCGCGCCCGCCGATCAGCCGCTCCTCGGTCTCGTCTCGCGGCTCGCGCCAGCCCTGGTCGGCGGCAACGCGACCGTCGTCGTCGCGAGCGCGACCGCGCCGTTCCCGGTCGTCTCGCTCGCCGAGGTCATCGCGACCTCCGACGTGCCGAAGGGCGTCGTGAACCTGCTCACCGGGACCTCGGACGACCTCGCGCCCTGGCTCGCCGAGCACCTCGATGTGAACGCGATCGACGTGACCGGGCTCCCTGACGAGCTCCTCGCCGACGTGGAGCGCGGTGCGGCCGCGAACGTGAAGCGGGTCGTCCGCGGCCCGCGGGTCGACCCGTTCGACCCGCGTGCCGCGAGCCCGTACGAGGCCGGCGCCTTCCTCGAGATGAAGACCGTCTGGCACCCGATCGGGACCTAAGCGCCACCCGCCCCCGGCACGCGCTCGCGGACCCGGGGACTCTCCACGGAAACGCCACCGGGCACGGGCGGGGCGCCGGGGGTCCGGGGGTACGATGCGCGCCATGCCGCTCTACAAGGAGCAGGGCGTCGTCCTGCGGACGGTGAAGCTCGGCGAGGCCGACCGCATCGTGACCGTGATGACGCAGGGCGCGGGGAAGGTCCGCGTCGTCGCGAAGGGAATCCGCAAGACGACGTCGCGGTTCGGTGCGCGCCTCGAACCGCTCACGCACGTCGCCCTCATGGCGTACCGGGGTCGGGGCGATCTCGACACGGTCTCGCAGGCCGAGATCCTCGGCGCCTTCCGCCCGATCCGCGAGGACCTCGCGCTCCTCGCCGCCGCGGAGACGATGGTGGAGGTCGTCGACAAGGTCGCGGAGGACCACGAGCGCAACCCCCGGCTCTACGCGCTCCTGCTCGCCGGGCTCCGCGCGCTCGAGACGCGGCCCACCGACCCCGAGCTCGTCGCGCAGTCGTTCCTGCTGAAGGTCCTCTCGCTCTCGGGCTTCCACCCGAACCTCGTCGCGTGCGCGGCCTGCGGGGCGACGTCGCCGACGCGCTTCTCGACCGCCCAGGGCGGCGCCGTGTGCGACGGGTGCGCGGACGGCGGCGCCGAGCCGGTCGCGCCGCAGGCGCTCGCGTTCCTCGCCGCGCTCGGCGACGCCGACCTCGGCAGCGCGGGTGCGTTCACCGTCGATCTGCCGCTCCGCCGCACCGCGCGGTCGCTCCTCGCGGGGTTCACCGAGTACCACCTCGAGCGCCGGATGCGGTCGTTCCCGATGCTCGCGCGGAGCGTCGTCCGATGAGCAGCTACCTCGCGGACATCGATCCGACACGCGTCCCCGCCCACGTCGGCATCGTCATGGACGGCAACGGCCGCTGGGCCACGCGTCGGGGGCTCGTGCGGACCGACGGCCACGCCGCCGGCGAGGCGGCGATGTTCGACACGGTGCACGGCGGCGTGGCCGTCGGGCTCCGCTGGCTCACGATGTTCGCGTTCTCGACGGAGAACTGGAACCGCCCGCCCGCGGAGGTCACCTACCTCATGGGCTTCAACCGCGGGCTCCTGCGTCGGCGTCGGGCCGAGCTCCACGACCTGAACGTGCGGATCCGGTTCCTCGGCCGACGCGACTGGCGTGTCCCGCGCTCCGTGCTCCGCGAGATGGAGGCCTCCGAGGAGCTCACGGCGGGCAACACCGGGATGACGCTCACGATCGCGTTCAACTACGGCGGCCGCATCGAGATCGTCGATGCCGTCCGCCGCCTCCTCGAGGACCGCGACGCCGGCCGGCTCCGCGGCGACCGGGTGACCGTCGAGCAGATCGCCGCGCGGCTCTACGAGCCCGACCTCCCGGATCCGGACCTCATCATCCGAACGAGCGGTGAGGAGCGCCTGTCGAACTTCCTCCTGTGGCGCGCCGCGTACTCCGAGCTCTACTTCTCGCCGGTCCTGTGGCCCGACTTCCACCGCGAGCACCTCTTCGAGGCGATCCGCGACTACCAGAAGCGCTCCCGACGGTTCGGGTGCGTGGACGAGGCCGTCGCCTCCGACGACTGCCCGTCGACCGACGACTGAACCTCCGGGGAGGCGCGCCGCCCCTCGGTAGACTCGCCCCACGCCAGCGGTCGCTGCCAGCGGCCGGGAGAGAAGGGGGAGCACCGTGACGGACCGCATGGAGGCCGTGACCTCCCTGGCCAAGCGCCGGGGGCTCGCGTTCCAGTCGAGCGAGATCTACGGAGGGCTGCGGTCCTCCTGGGACTACGGCCCCCTCGGGGTCGAACTCCGGCGGAACATCCGCACCGCGTGGTGGCGCTCCATGGTCCAGATGCGCGACGACGTCGTCGGTCTCGAGGCCGCGATCGTCATGTCGCCCCTCGTCTGGAAGGCGAGCGGCCACGTCGACGGGTTCTCCGATCCCCTCACGGAGTGCCTCGGGTGCCACCGCCGCTACCGCGAGGACCACCTCGTGGGCGGGGTCTGCCCCGACTGCGGCTCGAAGGCGTTCGCGGAGTCGAAGCAGTTCAACCTCATGCTCCAGACCTGGCTCGGTCCGGTCCAGGACGACGAGAACCGCGCGTACCTGCGTCCGGAGACCGCTCAGGGCATGTTCGTGGACTTCCGCACCGTCCAGCAGGCGAGCCGCCGGAAGGTCCCGTTCGGGATCGCGCAGATCGGGAAGTCCTTCCGCAACGAGATCACCCCGGGGAACTTCATCTTCCGCACGCGGGAGTTCGAGCAGATGGAGATGGAGTTCTTCGTGAAGCCCGGGACCGACGAGGAGTGGTTCGGGTACTGGGTCGAGCAGCGCCACCGGTGGTACCTCGACCTCGGGATCGACCCCGCGCGGCTCCGCCTCCGACCGCACGAGCCGGACGAGCTCGCGCACTACGCGAAGGCGGCGACCGACGTCGAGTACGAGTTCCCGTTCGGGTGGTCCGAGCTCGAGGGGATCGCGAACCGGACGGACTTCGACCTCCGCGCCCACTCCGAGGCGAGCGGGGAGGACCTCTCGTACTTCGACCCCGAGACGGAGGAGCGCTACCTCCCGTACGTCGTCGAGCCGGCGGCCGGCGTCGATCGGACGCTCCTCGCGTTCCTCGTCGACGCGTACCGCGAGGAGGAGGTCGCGACGGCCTCCGGGAAGACCGAGAAGCGGACCGTCCTCGGCCTCCATCCCGCGCTCGCGCCGATGAAGGTCGCGGTCCTGCCGCTCTCGCGCAACGAGCAGCTCGCCCCGACGGCGCGGGAGGTCCTCGACCTCGTGCGTGGTCGGTGGATGGTGGACTTCGACGACGCGGGGTCGATCGGTCGCCGGTACCGACGTCAGGACGAGGTCGGGACGCCGTTCTGCGTCACGATCGACTTCGACACGCTCGAGGACCGCGCGGTGACCGTGCGCGACCGGGACCCGATGACCCAGGAGCGCGTCGCGATCGCCGACCTCGTCGGGTACCTGCAGGCGCGGTTGTGAGCGCGGGCCGGTCGTACGCCGTCGCGTTCGTGGCGGTGTTCGCGGCCGCGGCCTTCCTCGGATGGGCGGGGCTCGGATCGCTGCGGTCCACGGCGGCGCTCTGGACCTCGATCGCGTGCTCGGCGATCGGCGCGGTCGCCGGGATCGCCGCGCTCGGTCGCGGTCGCCGGCGATGACGCCTCGCCGCCTCGCGACCGCGCCGGCGTTCCCCCCGGCCGCCGAGGGCGGGTCGGCCGCGGCGGCGCGCGAGCGCCTCTGCACGCGCCCGGCGCCGCTCCCACCGTCGAACGCGCCGCGCGAGGGCGAGCTCCTCCCGTACATGCGCGACGTCATGGCGACGGTCGAGCGCGTGCGCGGACACGACTTCCTCGAGCCCGTCGTCCCGGAGGCGATCACGCGGACCGACCTCGACGCGCGGATCGAGGACGGGTTCGCGGCGATGTACCCGGAGGAGCTCTACGGTCGGCGCGGTCTCGCCTGGCAGACGATCGGCGCGATCCCGCTCGGGACCGACCTCCGCGCCGCGTACCACGAGTTCTACAACGTCGCGGTGATCGGCTACTACGACACGCTCACCGGTGAGCTCGTCTTCCTCGGCAGCGATGACCCGATGCCCGAGGAGCGGGTCACGCTCGCGCACGAGCTCGTCCACGCCCTCGACGACCAGTGGTTCGATCTCTCGCGGATCGATCGGCTCCTCGCGGACTGCGAGGAGGAGGCCTTCCAGGCGGCGCTCGCCGTCGTCGAGGGGAGCGCGACGTACCACATGCTCCGCTACGCGAAGGAGGCCCTCACCGCCGCCGAACGGTCGTCGCTCGGAGGCGGCGGCGGTCCGCGGCCGAAGGTCCCGGACTTCCTGCTCTCCGAGATGGGATGGCCCTACGAGGCCGGGTACACGTGGGCAGCCTGGGCGGTCGCGAACGACCAGCTCGACCGATCCCTCCGCGATCTCCCGACGACCACGGAGCAGATCCTCCACCCCGAGCGGTGGAACGACCTGCCGACGCCGCTCGACGTCCCGGACCTCGGCCCGGCGCTCGGCCCAGACTGGATCGACCTCGACGTCCAGGACGCGGGGGAGTCCTGGCTCCGCTCCTACCTCCAGCGGCGGATCGACTTCGCGACCGTCGTGGGAGCCACGATCGGATGGGACGGGGGGCTCCTGCGGTCCTGGACGGACGGCACCCGCGTGGCGGTCGTGCTCGAGACCGCCTGGGACTCCCGCGGCGACGCCGAGGAGTTCGCCCGGGCGATGGGGGACTTCGCCGGCTCCGTCGAGGCCCGCCCGATCGCGATCCTGCGGGTGCGCGACGACCCGACCCGGGTGCGCGTCCTCTTCGCCTCCGACGCCCCCACCCTCGAGCTCCTCCGCGCGGCCGCGGGCTGAGCCGCCTCCGTACACTTCCCCCGACACCCACGACGACGACACCGGACCGCCGGGAGGACCGCATGCCGAAGTACGTCTACGACTTCTCCGAGGGCAACCGCGACATGAAGGACCTCCTCGGGGGTAAGGGCGCGAACCTCGCCGAGATGACGACGATGGGGCTCCCGGTCCCGCACGGGTTCACGATCTCGACGGAGGCCTGCCTCGCCTACCTCGCGGGCGACGGGTTCCCCGAGGGGCTCGTCGAGGAGGTGGACCGGCACGTCGCGACGCTCGAGGCCGCGATGGGCCGGCGTCTCGGTGACGCCGGCGACCCGCTCCTCGTCTCCGTGCGCTCCGGCGCGAAGTTCTCGATGCCGGGGATGATGGACACGGTCCTGAACCTCGGCCTGAACGAGGCGTCGCTCGCCGGACTCGCCGATGCCTCGGGCGACCTCCGCTTCGCGCGCGACGCGTACCGCCGCTTCATCCAGATGTTCGGGAAGATCGTCATGGGCATCCCCGGCGATGCCTTCGAGCACGCCCTCGATACCGCGAAGGAGCGCAAGGGCGCGAACGCGCAGGACACCGACCTCGACGCCGACGATCTCCTCGCCGTCATCGCCGAGTTCCGCGCGATCTACGAGCGGCACACCGGGTCGCCGTTCCCGACCGAGCCGCGCGAGCAGCTCCTCCTCGCGATCGAGGCCGTCTTCCGGTCCTGGAACGGCCGTCGGGCGCGCGACTACCGGCGGCAGAACAAGATCTCGGACGACCTCGGGACCGCCGTGAACGTGCAGGCGATGGTGTTCGGCAACCTCGGCGAGGGCTCGGGGACCGGCGTCGCCTTCACCCGCGACCCGGCGACGGGTGAGCGGGTGCCCTACGGCGACTACCTCGGCAACGCCCAGGGTGAGGACGTCGTCGCGGGGATCCGCAACACGCTCCACCTCACGGAGCTCGAGGCGCTCGACCCGACCTCGTACGCCGGCCTCCGCAGCGTCATGGACACGCTCGAACGGCACTACCGCGACATGTGCGACATCGAGTTCACGATCGAACGCGGGCGTCTGTGGATCCTCCAGACCCGGGTCGGCAAGCGCACGGCGTTCGCCGAGTGGGTCATGGCCTACGACATGCTCGAGGAGGGGCTCATCGGTGAGGACGAGGCGCTCCTGCGGGTGGACGCGAACCGACTCGAGGAGCTCTTCAAGCGCGTCGTCGCCGGCGGTGCCGCGGGGTCGCCGATCGCGACCGGCCTGAACGCCTCCCCGGGCGCGGCGACCGGCAAGGTCGTCTTCAGCGCCGACGAGGCGAAGACCTGGGGCGATCGCGGCGAGCGCGTGATCCTCGTGCGGCGCGAGACGACGCCCGACGACTACCACGGCATGATCGCCGCGCAGGGGATCCTCACGAGCGCGGGCGGCACGAACTCCCACGCGGCCGTCGTCGCGCGCGGTGAGGGCATCCCCGCGGTGTGCGGTGCCGACGCGGTGCGCATCGACGTCGCCGCGCGCGCCTTCTCCGCGAATGGCACGCGGGTCGCCGAGGGCGACGTCATCACGATCGACGGCTTCAACGGCCGCGTGTACCTCGGCGAGCTGCCGCTCGAGGAGTCGGTCCTCGAGAAGGCGCGTGGCGGCGACGTCGCCGCGCGCGACGCGAGGATCTGGAAGGCGTTCGAGCGGCTCATGCGTCGCGCCGACGAGGTCCGACGGCTCCGCGTCCGCGCGAACGCCGACACGCCGGACCAGGCGACGAACGCCCGCGATCGCGGCGCGCAGGGGATCGGTCTGTGCCGGACCGAGCACATGTTCCTCGGTGAGGAGCGCGTGCTCGCGGTGCGCCAGATGATCTTCGCGGAGTCCGCGGAGGAGGAGCGTGCGGCCTACGACGCGCTCCTGCCGCTCCAGCGCAACGACTTCGTCGGGATCTTCCGCGCGATGAGCGGCCTGCCGGTCACCGTGCGCCTCCTCGACCCGCCGCTCCACGAGTTCCTGCCCGACCAGGTCTCGCTCGCCGTCGAGGTCGCGCTCGGTCGCGAGCGCGGTGAGGACGTGACCGAGGCCGAACGGGTGCTCCGGAAGGTGAACGACCTCCACGAGGCGAACCCGATGCTCGGGCTCCGCGGCGTGCGCCTGGGCATCGTGAAGCCGGGTCTCTACGCGATGCAGGTCCGGGCGATCGTCGAGGCCGCGTGCGCCGTCCGGGCCGAGGGCGGGGATCCGCAGGTCGAGATCATGATCCCCCTCGTCGCGACCCGCGAGGAGCTCCGGCAGATGCGGGCGGAGCTCGAGCCGGTCGCCGAGGCGGTCCAGACCGAGACCGGGCAGCGGCTCGCGCACCTCGAGTGGGGAACGATGATCGAGCTCCCGCGCGCGGCGGTGACCGCCGGCGAGATCGCCGAGGTCGCGGAGTTCTTCTCGTTCGGGACGAACGACCTCACGCAGACGGCGTTCGGCTTCAGCCGCGACGACATCGGGAAGTTCGTCTCGCTCTACGAGGAGCGCAAGCTCGTCCCGGCGAACCCGTTCGTCACGGTCGACCGGACCGGCGTCGGTCGCCTCATGCGGATCGCGACCGAGGAGGGTCGCTCGACGCGCGCCGACCTCCACGTCGGGATCTGCGGCGAGCACGGGGGAGACCCCGCGTCGGTCGCGTTCTGCCACACCCTCGGGCTCGACTACGTGTCGTGCTCGCCGTTCCGCATCGAGACCGCGCGGCTCGCGGCGGGCCAGGCCGCGATCGGCACCGCGGAGGTCGCCTCGAAGTAGCCCCGGTCGCGGGGGGGGGGCCCCCCCCCGCGGGGGGCGGCCGCCCCGCGGCGGCGGGCGGGGGGGCCCGCGCCGCCCCCCCGGCCGGCGC
>JBJTIF010000149.1:0-2847 GCA_046094825.1 Actinomycetota bacterium | reverse complement strand
ACGTGGGGGTCCCGTGGGGACTTGAACCCCCAACCCCCCGCACCACAACCGGGTGCTCTACCCGGTTTGAGATACGGCCACCGTGTCGGGGTAACGGGGCGGGACCCGCTGCACGTTTCTCCCCGCGGGTCCCGCACGGTCGGTCGGCGGGCGCGCGTGCGGTAGCCTCCGCCCCATGCGACTGCTCCGCTTCCGCGTCGGCGACCGCATCGCGCACGGGGTCGCCGAGTACGGCGACGACACGGTGCGGGTCCTCCGCGGCACGTTCTTCCAGGACCCGCTCCCCACGGGGGAGGAGCTCCCGATCGACGCCGTCCAGCTCCTCGCGCCGGTGCTCCCCTCGAAGGTCGTGGCGGTCGGGAAGAACTACGCGGCACATGCGGCGGAGTTCGGCGGCGAGGTCCCCGAGGAGCCGCTCCTGTTCCTGAAGCCCTCGACCGCGGTGCTCGGGCCCGGCGACGCGATCCCGCTGCCGTCGATCAGCCGCCGCGTGGACTACGAGGGCGAGCTCGCGATCGTCATCGGGTCGCTCGCGCGTCGCGTACCGGCCGAGGAGGCCGCGAAGGTCATCCTCGGCTACACGTGCGCGAACGACGTGACGCTCCGCGACCTCCAGAAGTCCGACACCCACTGGATCCGCGCGAAGGCCTTCGACGGGTCGCTGCCGCTCGGGCCGTGGATCGAGACCTCGCTCGATCCGACCGACGTCCGCGTCGAGACGCGGCTGAACGGCGACATCGTCCAGGCGGCGCAGACCTCCGACATGGTCTTCGGCGTCGCGACGCTCGTCGAGTACATCACCGCCTTCATGACGCTCCTGCCCGGCGATGTCGTCATCACCGGGACGCCCGAGGGGGTCGGTCGCCTGACGACCGGCGACCGGGTCGAGGTCGAGGTGGACGGCATCGGGACGCTCGGCAACGTCGTCGGCGAGGTCGGCGCGTGAGCGAGGTCCGCACGCGGCTCGCACCCGCTCCCTCCGGAGCGATCCACGTCGGCAACGCCCGCACGGGGCTGTTCTCGTGGGCCTTCGCCCGGCACCACGGCGGCGCGTTCGTCCTCCGCGTCGAGGACACCGACACCTCCCGCGTGTCCGAGGAGGCCTACCACGGCCTCATCGCCTCGCTCCGGTGGCTCGGGATGGACTGGGACGAGGGTCCGGACGTCGGCGGCGCGCACGCGCCGTACCGGCAGTCGCAGCGGCTCGACCTCTACCGCGAGACGACCGAGCGCCTCCTCGATCAGGGCGACGCGTACCGCTGCTACTGCACGCCGGACGAGCTCGAGGAACGCCGCCAGGCGGCCCTCGCGCGCGGCGCGGCGCCGGGCTACGACGGCCGCTGTCGCGACCTCACCGCCGACGCGCGCGCGGCGTTCGAGCGCGAGGGGCGCCCCGCCGCGGTCCGCTTCGCGATGCCCGACGCGGAGTCGGTCGTCCGCGATCTCGTGAAGGGCGAGGTCCGCTGGGCGCCGGGCGCGCTCGGGGACTTCGTCATCAACCGGTCGGACGGGTCGCCGACCTTCCTCCTCGCGGTCGCCGTCGACGATCTCCGCATGGGCATCACGCACGTGATCCGCGGCGACGACCTCCTCGCGAGCGCGCCGCGCAACGCCGCGCTCATCGAGGCGCTCGGCGGCACCGCGCCCGCGTACGCGCACGTCCCGCAGGTGAACGGCATGGACGGCAAGCCGCTGTCGAAGCGTCACGGCTCGACCTCGCTCGAGGCGTTCCGCGAGCAGGGGTTCCTGCCCGAGGCCCTCCTGAACTACCTCGTGCTCCTCGGCTGGTCGAAGGACGCCGAGACGACGTTCCTCACGCGCGAGGAGTTCGTCGGGGCCTTCGACCTCGATCGCGTCTCGAGCAACCCGGCGGCCTTCGACGTCCAGAAGCTCGAGTGGATGAACAACCACTACGTGCAGGGTCTCGCCGACGACGACCTCGCGGCGCGCTCGCTCCACTTCCTCGCGGCGGCGGGGCTCTCGCCCGAGCCGGCGGTCCTCGGGCGAGCGATGCCGCTCGTCCGCGAGCGGATGAAGCGCCTCACGGAGATCGTCGAGCTCCTGCGGTTCCTGTTCACCGACGACATCGAACCGACCGAGAAGGCGACGGCGCTCCTCGCCGGCGCGGGTGAGGGGTTCCTCGACGCGATGGTCGCGGCCCTCGGCGCCGTCGACCCGTGGACGAGCGAGGCCATCCAGGCGGCGCTCGACGCGGTCGCCGAGGGAGCGGGGCTCTCGCGTTCGAAGGGGTGGCAGCCGGTCCGCGCCGCCGTCACCGGCTCGCACGTCTCCCCACCGCTGCCGGAGTCGCTCGAGCTCCTCGGCCGCGAGCGGACGCTCGAGCGGGTGCGCGCCGCCGCGTCCGCGCGGTAGCCGCCCCGCGACCTCCGCCGGAGCGCGCTAGGCCGAGCGGCGTCTCCGCGGCGAGAGCCCGCGACCCGCGAGCCCGATGACGAGCGCCGTCCCGAGCGCGAGCACCGTGACGACGCCGACGATGCCGACGACGAGCGCCGGGACGCTCACCGTGTCCGAGGAGAAGTCGCTGCCGGTCGCGAGCGCGATGCCGTTCGCGACGAGCCACCAGAGCGGGACGAGGAGCCAGGGGAGCCCCACGACCATCACGAGCAGGGCGATCCCGATCCCGACCCCGAGCGGACGCTGGTCGAGCAACTCGGCCGCCGGGGGCGTCCCTGCGTGCGTGGCCTCGTCCCGTTCCACGGAGCCATCGTAGCGGCGGCCTACCATCCGACCGGGAGGTGGCACGTGGCCGACCGCGGGGCGTTCTGGTCCGAACCGGTCGACGACGTCCTCGCGCGCGTCGGGTCCGAGGCGGGGGGGGGGGGGGGC
>JBJTIF010000148.1:0-4544 GCA_046094825.1 Actinomycetota bacterium | reverse complement strand
GCGCGCGCCCCGGGCACCGCGCCGGAGCTCGCGCCCCGCGGCGGAGCCCCCTCGCCCTGCCCCCCCGGGCCGCGGGGGGGGGGCGCGGGCCCCCGCGGCCCCCCGCCCCCCGCCCCCCCGCGCCGTGCGTGGTGGGGGGTCCCACGCCCCGTCGGGCCGCCCTGCTATCCTGCGGGCAGGTTTGCCCGTCGGGAACGGGGCCACGGAGGCCCCGGCGACGTCCCGGCGGTGCGTGAGCGGCGCGGCCCAGGCCCCGCCGGCGCCCGGGAACGGTGCGCCGCGGCCTCGAGGCCAGCCGGGAACAGGACCAGCGCGTGCGCGACGAAGCGCCGCAGGGGACCGACGAACGGTCGGGACCCCTGCAGGACACCAGCACCACCGCAGCCGACATCCCCTCCTGGGAACTCGTCGACCTCGAACGGACCACGCGCGAGCGCGCGCCCCGGGCACCGCGCCGGAGCTCGCGCCCCGCGGCGGAGCCCTCCGATGCCCCCACGACCGGATCGTCGGACGACGCCGCCGAGCCCTCGGGCTCGGGCGAGGCCGCGGTCCCGGGCGATGGCACCGCCGCCCCGAAGCGACGTCGCCGTCGCCGCGGGGGCCGCGGGCGCAACCGGAGCCGCAGCGGCGCGCGACCGGCGGGTGCGACCGATGCCACCGACGGCGGTTCGGACGACGCCGACGCGGCCGACGAGGACGCCTCCGAGCCCCTCGAGGGCTCCGGCGCGACCGATGGGGCCGAGACGACGGAGGATGCGGACGGCGCGACCGCCCCGAAGCGACGTCGCCGTCGCCGCGGAGGTCGCGGCCGCGGCCGCGGTCGCGGCGGCGCGACACCCGCGACCGATGGCGACGACGCGCAGGACGACGTGGCGCCGACCGATGCGGACGACGCGGCAGCCGCCACGACGCCCGCGCGCGGGTCGCGCCGGCGCCGATCGTCCGCGAAGCCGAAGGATGCCGACGCCGAGCCGACCGCGCCCCCGAAGGGACGCACGCGGCGTTCCCGTGGCACCGCGACGGAGGTCACGGGTTCGACCCGCCTCAGCCGCTCGCGCCACACACGGTCCTCGACGAGCAGCCGTCGTCGTCGCGAGGCGATGCCGATCGTTCCCCGCATCACCGACAAGGTCATGGTCGTCACCGAGCACGGCGAGCGCGATCAGATCGCCGTGCTCGAGGGCCGTGACCTCGTCCAGCACTACGTCACGCGGATCGGCGCGCGCTCGATGGTCGGCAACGTCTACCTCGGCCGCGTCCAGAACGTGCTCCCCGGCATGGAGGCCGCGTTCGTCGACGTCGGTCGCGGCCGCAACGCGGTCCTGTACGCCGGTGAGGTGAACTGGGCCGCCGAAGATCTCGAGGGACCGGCGCAGCGGATCGAGCAGGCCCTGAAGCCCGGGCAGGCCGTCCTCGTCCAGGTCACGAAGGATCCGATCGGCGGCAAGGGTGCCCGCCTCACCGCGCAGATCTCGCTCCCCGGTCGCTACCTCGTCCTCGCGCCGGGCCAGAACGTGACCGGCATCAGCCGCCGGCTCCCCGACGACGAGCGCAAGCGCCTGAAGGCGCTCCTGAAGAAGCTCCGTCCCGAGGGGCACGGCCTCATCGTCCGCACCGCGGCCGAGGGGGCGACCGAAGAGGACCTCGAACGCGACATCGCCGGGCTCCTCGCCTCCTGGACCGAGATCGAGAAGAAGTCGAAGAAGGCGAAGGCGCCCGAGGTCCTCTACGAGGAGCCGGAGCTCACCCTCCGTGTCGTCCGCGACCTCTTCACCGACGAGGAGTACCGCGAGCTCGCGACGGACTCCCGCCGCGTCCACGAGCTCGTCACGGGGTACCTCCGCGACGTCGCGCCCGAGCTCGTCGAGAAGGTGAAGCTCCATGAGGGCCCCCTGCCGGTCTTCGAGGAGTTCCACATCGTCGAGCAGATCCACAAGGGGCTCGACCGCAAGGTCTGGCTGCCCTCCGGCGGCTACCTCATCATCGACCGCACCGAGGCGCTCACCGTCATCGACGTGAACACCGGCAAGGCGGTCGGCAAGACGAACCTCGAGGAGACGGTCGTCCAGACGAACCTCGAGGCGGCGCGAGAGGCGGCTCGGCAGCTCCGCCTCCGCGACATCGGCGGCATGATCGTCATCGACTTCATCGACATGCTCCTCGAGCAGAACAAGCGCAAAGTGATCGACACGATGCGGGAGGCCATGGCCCAGGACAAGACCCGGAGCCAGGTCTTCGACATCAGCCCCCTCGGACTCCTCGAGGTGACGCGCAAGCGCGTCTCTGGTGGACTGCTGGAGTCCTTCTCCGAGACCTGCCCGACCTGCGAGGGTCGGGGGGTGCTCCTGACCTACGACGTGAACTAGGAGGAACCCCCATGTACGCGGTGATCAGGACGGGCGGCAAGCAGCTGAAGGTGGCACCGGGCGAGACCGTCGAGGTCGAGCTCCTCGAGGCGGCGAAGGACGGCTCGGTGACCTTCCAGCCGCTCCTCGTCGTCGACGACCAGGGCGCCACGCACGTCGGCAAGGAGCTCGCGAAGGCGACCGTCTCCGCGAAGGTGACCGGCGAGGCGAAGGGCGACAAGGTCCGGGTCTTCATGTACCGGAACAAGAGCGGCTACGCCCGGCGCGGCGGTCACCGGCAGCGCTACGCGGTCGTGGAGATCACCGGCATCTCCCTCGGTCAGGCGGCGAAGGCCGCCGCGTCGGGCGAGTAGGCGGCCCGGGACCCCGCTGGTAGCCTCCTCGCCATGGCACACAAGAAGGGCGGCGGCTCGTCCCGCAACGGGCGCGACTCCCAGTCGAAGCGGCTCGGCGTGAAGGCCTTCGGCGGGCAGACCGTGACCGCGGGCACGATCATCGTCCGGCAGCGCGGGACGCGCATCCACCCGGGCCTGAACGTCGGCAAGGGCGGCGACGACACGCTCTTCGCCCTCACCCCCGGCACCGTGCGGTTCTCGGAGTCGCGCGGCCGCAAGCTCGCCTCGATCGACCCGAGCGCCTGACCCGCCGCGCCGCCCGGCGCAGCCTCCGAGGTCCCTACGGTGCCCCGCCGCGCGCCGCGAGCGCCTCGCGGATCGCGCGCTCCCACGCGCGGAGCTCGGCGCGGAGGTTCCGGTTCGCACCGACGAGCGTCGCCGCGCCCTCGCGTCGCGTGCGGCGCTTCCCCGACGTGAACCGGCGCACCGGCGCGTCGTCGGTGGGGCGCAGGCGCGGCGGCTCGACGAAGTAGTAGGCCGTCTCGAGGGACGCGCCGACGGATCCGTGGCGGACGAGGAGCACGGGGGAGGCGAGGAGCCGCTTCACCCGCGCGATCGCGGCGATCGGGATGCGGCGATCGCCGACGCGTTCGTCGTCGGGACGGAAGACGAGGGCGTCAGCCTCGAGGCGGAGGCTCCCGCGGCGCTCGTCGATCCGTCCGCGGACGAGGTCGACCTCCCAGACGTTCGTGGGTTCGGGCACGCCCACCATGATGCCCGTCGGGGCGCGCATCTGCCACGCTAGGCGCCATGGGGTTCGTGGACGAGGTCCGGATCGAGGTGCGCGGTGGCCGCGGGGGTGACGGCTCGGCGGCCATGCTCGCCGAGCCCTACAAGCCCCGGGGCGGACCCGATGGGGGCGACGGTGGTGCCGGCGGCGACGTCGTCTTCGAGGTGTCGACCCGCGCGCAGGACCTCTCGTGGCTCGCCGACCATCCGCACCAGCGGGCGTCACACGGCACCGCCGGGGCGAGGAGCCGTCGGACCGGTGCGCGCGGCGACGACCTCGTGATCGCGGTCCCGGACGGCACGCGGGTCGAGGACGAGGACGGGTTCCTCGCCGACCTCGTCGGCGAGGGCTCCCGCGCGATCGTGGCCCGCGGTGGCCGCGGCGGCCGCGGGAACGCCGCGCTCGTCTCCCGCAGCAACCGCATCCCGCGGCACGCCGAGGCCGGTGAGCCCGGGGAGGAGAAGGTCCTCCGCATCGAGCTCCGCAGCGTCGCCGACGTCGGGCTCGTCGGGCTCCCGAACGCGGGGAAGTCCACGCTCCTGTCGGCGCTCACGGCCGCCCGCCCGAAGATCGCCGCGTACCCCTTCACGACGCTCGCGCCGAACCTCGGCGTCGTCGAGGGGGAGCGCCGCGTCGTCCTCGCCGACATCCCCGGACTCATCGAGGGAGCGCACGAGGGGCGCGGCCTCGGCGATCGGTTCCTGCGCCACGTCGAACGCTGTCGCGTCCTCGTCCTCGTCGTCGACCTCGCCGACGCGGATCCTGCCGCCGATCTCGCGACCGTGCGGGCGGAGCTCGAGGCCTACGACCCCGAACTCGCGGCGCGCGCGACGATCGTCGTGGGGACGAAGTCCGACCTCGTCGGAGACGCGGACGCGCGCGCCGCGTCCCTCGGCCCGGCGGCGCTCGTCGTCTCCGGCGCGTCGGGGGACGGCCTCGGCCGCCTCGCCGCCCGGCGCGAGGCGGCCGGGAGGGCGGGGGTGGGCGGCGCCGCGGACCGACGAACGGTCGGCGTCCTTCGCCCGGGGCGTCCGTGCGGGCCGATCCCCCGCG
>JBJTIF010000147.1:0-3496 GCA_046094825.1 Actinomycetota bacterium | reverse complement strand
CGTTCCCGTGGAGCCCAAGGGCTCCACGGGAACGCCACGCGGCGACGTGCGTGCGCATCCCCGGGTGGGTACGATGGGAGCGCAACGACGACTCTGGGGGAACGAAGTGGAGAAGGACGAGCGCACGTTCGGGCAGCGGCTCCGCGAGGCCCGCATACGGGCCGGCATGAGCCAGTCCGACGTCGAGGAGATCTCGGGCATCCCGAAGGCCCGGTTGTCGCGGTACGAGAACGGGCACGTGGCCCCTTCGATCCAGACGCTCGAGCGCCTGGCCGGGGCCCTCGGGGTCTCGGAGGCGAGCCTGCTGGGCGACCAGCGAGCGATCCTCGAGGCGTTCTTCAACACGCTCTACGATCGGGGGGTCCGCATCTACTCGAGCGAGCAGGCCATCGCCGTCGCCGAGGCGATCGCCGACCTCGTCCGTGCCTACGCGGGTGCGGCCCCGGAGGACGACCGCGAGGACGACGGGGCGCTCACCGGGGCCTGAACCAGCCCCAGCGACGGTCGGACGTCCGCTTGACCCCGGACCGCTCCGGCGGTACCGTCGCGGAGGTCGCGGGCCGTCGCCGCCCGTTCCTTGACGACCTCCTCTCCGCGCGCGTACTATCCCCGTCCGCCGTGCCGCGCCCTGCCCTGCTCGTTGTGCCTCCGCTCCGTTCGCGACCCTAGGGGGGATCGTTCTTGCCCGACCTCGTTCCCGTCCGCGACCGCGTCAGTTTCTCGAAGCTGAAGGAGCCCCTCCCGCTCCCGGACCTGGTCGGGATCCAGCGTGACTCGTTCGATTGGCTGATCCGCGAGGGCCTCCGCGAGGTGCTCGACGAGGTGTCGCCGATCGAGGACTTCTCCGGACAGTTCCAGCTCCATTTCCGCGAGCATCGATTCACCGAGCCGAAGCTCTCCGAGGACGAGTGCAAGGCGCGCGACACGACGTACTCGCGCGCGCTCTTCGTCCAGACGATGTTCGTCGCGAAGGCCACCGGCGAGATCAAGGAGCAGGAGGTCTTCATGGGGGACTTCCCGATGATGACCGAGCGGGGCACGTTCATCATCAACGGCACGGAGCGCGTCGTCGTGTCGCAGCTCGTCCGCTCGCCCGGCGTGTACTTCCACCGCGAGGCGGACAAGACCTCCGACCGTGACATCTACGTCGCGAAGGTGATCCCCGGGCGCGGAGCGTGGCTCGAGTTCGACGTCGACAAGAAGGAGACCGTCGGCGTCCGCATCGACCGCAAGCGCCGCCAGAACGTCACGGTCTTCCTGAAGGCGCTCGGCTGGTCCGCGGACGAGATCCTCGAACTCTTCGGCAACGCTCCCTCGATCCAGGCGACGCTCGAGAAAGACCACGTCGAGACGCCGGAGGAGGCGCTCGAGGAGATCTACCGCAAGCTCCGTCCGGGCGAGCCGCCGACGGCCGAGTCCGCGCGCACCCTCCTCGAGAACCTCTTCTTCAACCCGAAGCGCTACGACCTCGCGCGCGTCGGCCGCCACAAGCTCGACAAGAAGCTCGGCAAGGTCGAGGAGATCCTGCCGGCGCAGCTGCGCGCCCGCGCGAAGGCGCTCGCCGAGGCCGGCAGCCCCGACCGCAAGCCTTGGGACCAGCAGCGGTTCCGCGTCTACTCCGAACTCCAGAAGGAGGAGAAGGGCGAGGGCGCGCCGACCTACAAGGGCATCCTCACGTACGAGGACATCCTGAAGACGGCCCGCTACCTCGTGCAGCTCCACGCCGGGACCGCGGGCTACGAACAGGACGACATCGACCACTTCGGCAACCGCCGGCTCCGGTCGGTCGGCGAGCTCATCCAGAACCAGATCCGGATCGGCCTCTCCCGCATGGAGCGCGTCGTCCGCGAGCGCATGACGAGCCAGGACGTCGAGGCGATCACGCCGCAGACCCTCATCAACATCCGCCCGGTCGTCGCGTCGATCAAGGAGTTCTTCGGCACGTCGCAGCTCTCGCAGTTCCTCGACCAGACGAACCCCCTCGCGGGCCTCACCCACAAGCGCCGTCTCTCCGCGCTCGGGCCGGGCGGTCTCTCGCGCGAGCGCGCGGGGTTCGAGGTCCGCGACGTCCACCCGTCGCACTACGGCCGCATGTGCCCGATCGAGACGCCGGAAGGTCCGAACATCGGCCTCATCGGATCGCTCTCGTCGTACGGGCGCATCAACCCGTTCGGGTTCATCGAGACGCCGTACCGCCGCGTCGTCGACGGCAAGGTCACGGAGAAGATCGACTACCTCTCCGCGGACGAGGAGGACCGCCACGTCATCGCGCAGGCGAACGAGCCGATCGACGACGCCGGCAACTTCCTGAACCCGCAGGTCCTGTGCCGCCGCAAGGGCGGCGAGGTCGACTCCGTCCCACCCACCGAGGTCGACTACATGGATGTCTCGCCGAAGCAGATCATCTCGGTCGCCGCGGCGCTCATCCCGTTCCTCGAGCACGACGACGCGAACCGCGCCCTCATGGGCGCGAACATGCAGCGCCAGGCGGTCCCGCTCCTGCGGGCCGAGGCGCCGATCGTCGGCACGGGGATGGAGTTCCGCACGGCGGTCGACGCGGGGGACGTCGTGATCGCGAACGAGGCCGGCGTCGTCGAGGACGTCTCCGCAGACGAGATCCTCGTCCGCGAGTCCTCCGGCTCCCTCACCGCGTACGGGCTCCTGAAGTTCCGCCGCTCAAACCAGGACACGTGCATGAACCAGCGGCCGATCGTCCGGGCCGGCGACAAGGTCCGCAAGGGCCAGGTCATCGCGGACGGTCCGTCGACGGAGGCCGGTGAGCTCGCGCTCGGCCGCAACCTCGTCGTCGCGTACATGCCGTGGGAGGGCCACAACTACGAGGACGCGATCATCATCTCCGAGCGGCTCGTGAAGGACGACGTCCTCACCTCCGTCCACATCGAGGAGCACGAGATCGACGCCCGCGACACGAAGCTCGGTGCGGAGGAGATCACCCGCGACATCCCGAACGTCGCCGAGGAGATCCTGAAGGACCTCGACGACCGTGGGATCGTCCGGATCGGCGCCGAGGTGAACCCGGGCGACTACCTCGTCGGCAAGGTCACCCCGAAGGGCGAGACCGAGCTCACGCCGGAGGAGCGCCTCCTGCGGGCGATCTTCGGTGAGAAGGCCCGCGATGTGCGCGACAGCTCGCTGAAGGTCCCGCACGGGGAGTCGGGCCGCATCATCGACGTGCGGGTGTTCACCCGCGAGGACGGCGCCGAGCTCCAGCCCGGCGTGAACCAGCTCGTGCGCATCTACATCGCGCAGAAGCGGAAGATCTCCGACGGCGACAAGCTCGCCGGACGTCACGGCAACAAGGGCGTCATCTCGACGGTCCTACCCGAGGAGGACATGCCCTTCCTCGCGGACGGTACCCCCGTCGACATCGTCCTGAACCCGCTCGGCGTCCCGTCGCGGATGAACCTCGGGCAGGTCCTCGAGGCGCACCACGGATGTGCCGGGCTCGTCGGGTTCCGCAAGGACGGCAATGAAA
>JBJTIF010000146.1:0-25520 GCA_046094825.1 Actinomycetota bacterium | reverse complement strand
GGGGGGGGCCGCGGCGGGGCGGCCCGGCGGGGTGGGCCCGCGGCCCCCCCCCCACGCTCCGCGCGGCGCGCGGTCGGGCTCCCTAGATCGCCGACCAGCCGCCGTCGCTCGGCAGGACGACGCCGCTCACGTTCGGGCTGTCGTCCGAAGCGAGCCACGCGATCGCGGCCGCGAGTTCCTCCGGTTCGGCGATCCCGCCGACGTTCGCCTGCATGAGCGGTCCGAGGCGCATCTGCGCCATCTGCGACGCCCACTCGGCGACGATGCCGGTGCGGGTCCCACCCGGCGCGACCGCGTTCACGCGGATCCCCTGCGGTGCGTAGATCACCGAGCTCGCGCGGGTGATGCCGATCACGGCGTGCTTCGACGACGTGTACGCGACGCCCGCGGCCGATCCGCGGAGCCCGGCCTCGGAGGTGATGTTCACGATCGAGCCCCTGCCGGCGGCGAGCATCGCCGGGAGCACCGCTCGGCTCATCCGCATGACCCCGTCGACGTTCACGCGGTACACGCGCTCCCACGTCGCGTCATCGAGCTCGTGGAGCGGCGCGAAGCGGTCCATGATCCCCGCGTTGTTCACGAGCGCGT
This sequence comes from Actinomycetota bacterium, assembly GCA_046094825.1. Lineage (GTDB taxonomy): Bacteria > Actinomycetota > UBA4738 > UBA4738 > HRBIN12 > JBJTIF01. The sequence continues at coordinate 24,932 of JBJTIF010000146.1, read as the reverse complement.
CGATCCGCTCGCCGGCGAGGGCGACGGCGCGATCGACGTCCGCCTGGGCGCCGACATCGCCCGGTGCGGCGACGAGGTCGAGGTCGCCGTTCGCCGCGAGGAGGGCATCGAGCCCGTCCGCGCTCACGTCCGTCGCGACGACGCGGCCGCCTTCACGCGCGATCCGGAGCGCGGCCGCGCGGCCGATGCCCGACGCCGCGCCGGTCACGATGACGGTCCTACCGGCGAAGCGGTCGGGGACGATCCGTTCCTCGAACGCCATGGTCGCTCCTTCCTTCCGGCCGCGGGCCGGGTCCGGGGTATCGGTTCCACCCACCGTACCGAGCGGAGCGGGCGGGGGTCCCGCGGGGTCGACCCCGTACCCTCTCCCCCATGACGACCCGACGCATCCTCGCCTCGAGCGGCGGCTTCCTCGCGGGGGATCGCCAGGGGACGCGCCGGCCGGGCCCGATCCTCCTGCGGATGCTCGCGCTGACGGACAAGGAGCGACCGCGCGTGTGCCTCGTGCTCACGGCCTCGGGCGACGACCCCGCGTACCTCGCGGCCTCCTACGAGGCGCTCGCCCCCCTGTCCTGCGACGTCACTCACCTCGCGCTGTTCCCCCAGCCCAACGCCGACGTCGAGGAACGCATCTGCGGCAGCGACGTCGTCTGGGTGGGTGGTGGTTCGGTCGCGAACCTCCTCGCCCTCTGGCGGCTCCATGGCGTCGACGCCGCGATGCGCGCCGCGTGGGAGGCCGGCACGGTCCTCGGCGGCGTGAGCGCGGGCGCGATCTGCTGGCACGTGGGCGGTACGACCGACTCGTTCGGCCCGACGCTCCGCCCCGTGACCGACGGGCTCGGCCTGCTCCCCTACGGATGCGGCGTCCACTACGACAGCGAGGACCAGCGGCGCCCGCTCCTCCACGGGCTCGTCGGAGACGGGACGCTCCCGACCTCGTATGCGACCGACGACCGCGTCGGCATCCTCTTCGAGGGGACCGAGCCGGTCGAGGTCATCGGCGACGACCCCTCGTCGCCCGCGGCCGCGTACCGCGTCGAGCGCGAGGGGGCGGGCGTCGTCGAGACCGAACTCCCCCTCGGCCGCCTCTAGCCGGAACGCCCTCGGGATTCGGCGGTTCGCTCGACAGCAAAGCCGAAGCGTCGGAGAAGAAGCCAGCGGTCCGCCGCCCGAGGCCCGGTATGCTCGCGGGCCATGGTCGCGTCGACCGGCGCGGGACTTCGGGTCGTCGCCGACGGTCGTCACCACGGAGCCACGAAGGGGGACCCGATGGTCGGGATGAGACAGATCGCGATCGGCGCGCTCGGCGCGCTCGCCGTCTTCACGGCGACGATGCCGGCCGTCGCTCGGCCGATCGAGGTCGACCTCTCCGGGACCTCGACCGCGTGCATCACCCGCGTCCGCTGGGTCATCACCGCGGAGAGGCCTGGTGCTGAACCGGGGCTCATCCAGGCGGCGGAGGTCGCCTTGTACAACGGCGGCACGCTCCTGCCGGTCTGGTCTGCGTCTTCCGGGATCGTGGTCACCAACCCCGGCGGTGCAGGCAGTGACCCGGTCTACGGGGAGGGGCCGGAAAAGGCGTACGACGGCAGTCCCGACACCAAGTGGCTCGACTTCAACTTCGACGTCAACTCCGGGAGCACGCTGCTGATCCAGTTCCCCGAACCGGTGACGTTCGACAGCTACGCATGGACCACGGGGAACGACATGCCGGGACGAGACCCGATCTCGTGGCGACTCGAGGTCTCATCCGACGGGGTCTCGTGGACCACGGTCGACACCCGGAGCGATGTCGCGGTCACGGAGGACCGCGCCGCGGTCGTCGGGCCCTTCGGCGTCACGTACGCGGGTTGTCAGACCACCGGCAAGGACTTCGGTAGCGGCAGGAGCGGAGGGGCGAAGTCAGGACCCGGAGAGAACCGCGACGACGTCCTCGCGCTCGATCCGCGATTGCGTGGCCGCGGAAAGTAACGGGCCTCGCGAGTTCCCCGCGCATCGCGCCCCGTCCGGTGGTGCTCTCGGGTCGTCCACCGCCTGAAGATCCATCGCACGGAGATCGCGCCTGCGCCCACCGAAGGGGCCGGAAACGCATCGAGGGCCCCTCTCGGGGACCCTCGATGATCTGGTTGCGGGGGCAGGACTTGAACCTGCGACCTCTGGGTTATGAGCCCAGCGAGCTACCGGACTGCTCCACCCCGCAGCGTGAGGATAGCGAGTCGGAGGACGGAGCGGCAAGTTCCGATCGAGCTGGCGGTTCGGCGCGGGTCGCCTGCGATCTCGCGGTCGGGATGGTCACCGGGTCGCTCCGCGAAGACCACGGTCGCGATGCGGTCGGGGGAACGACGGAGGGGCGGCCCTGGCGGGCCGCCCCTCCTCGATGCATCCGCTCGGTCGGGTCAGCAGGTGATGTACTCGTACGTCGTCGAGTTCGTGACCACGCCGAAGCGGTCCGGCGATCCCGGGGTCGAGACCGGCCCGAACGAGGAGCCGTTGGTCAGTCGGACGTACCCACCGCCGAGCACCGTCGTACCCTGGCGCCAGACGTAGGCGAAGGTGCGCGTCTTGCCCGTGGTGTTCGTGAAACCGGAGTTCCCACCGGTGGAGCAGTAGGCGTTGAACGGCCCGCCGCCGCCGCCGGCGATCGCCGCGGGCGCGGCGATGACGGAACCGAGGAGCGAGGCCGCGAGGGCGACCCCGACGAAGCGCTTCCTGACCTGCATGAGCATCCCCTCCTGCGTCGGTCCTGCGTCGGTAGCCCCCAGTTCTACCATGCCCGGCTTCCCAGAGGTCCTCGGTGCCGGCGCTCCGACGGGATCCCTGGGGGTCGGTGCGCGCGCGAGGTCATCGGGGACCACGTTCGTCGAGCGTCGCCGCGTCCACTTTCACGACTGACCCCATCGTGCGAGACTCCCCGAGGAGCGAATCCATGGCCGTCACGATCTCTCTCGACCCCGGCGATCAGGATCTCGACGCGATCCATCGCATGCTCGCGGGCGCCTACTGGTCGGACGGCGTGCGTCGGGAGATCGTCGCGGAGGCGCTCCGCAACAGCATCACGGCGGTCGCGATCGACGACGCGTCGGGCGCGACCATCGGGATCGCGCGCGTCGTCACCGACCACGCCACGTTCGCCTGGCTCTGCGACGTCATGGTCGAGGAACCGTTCCGCGGACAGGGCATCGCTCGTCGCCTGCTCGAGGCGCTCGAGGCGCATCCGTCGCTCGCGACCGTTCGCCGATGGTGCCTCGCCACCCGGGATGCGCACGGCCTCTACGAGAAGTTCGGGTACCGGCCCGTCCCCGCGGGCTGGTGGATGGAGAAGCAAGGACCCGTGACTCGCTGGCGATCGTCGGGGTAGCTGCGGCCGAGCAGCGGGGAGGGCCGGCAGCGGGGGCTCCCGCTCGTGGTCGGGGCAGCACGTGAACCTGCGACCTCCGGGTGATGCGCCCCGCGAGCTCCCGGACCTCTCCACCCCCCAGGGTGAGGACACCGGACACGATCGGACCGCGGCTCCACGCACGATCACGGCTCCGTCGCGCGGCCTCCGACGTGGCGACCCCACGAGGGCGTAGGCTCCGCTGCGCCCGGACACCCGTCCGGACCGACACCCAAGGGGGTACGTGTGGAGAACGGGATCCTCACCGACCCGGCGCTGAACCAGCTCGTCTACAACGCGCTGTCGTTCGGGACCGCCGTCATGCTCGGTGCGTTCGTCTACTTCCTCACCCAGATCAACAGCGTCGACAAGAAGTTCCGGTCCGGGATCGCGGCCTCCGCGGTCGTCGTCGGCATCGCCGGCTACCACTACTACCGGATCTGGAGCGCGTGGTCGGACGGCCTCGTGAACGAGGGCTACCGGTACGCGGACTGGCTCATCACCGTGCCGCTCCTCGTCGTCGAGCTGCTCATCGTGCTCGGCCTCACCGGCGATCGCCGCAAGCAGCTCATGCGGACGCTCGTCCCCGCGACGGCGCTCATGATCGGTCTCGGATACCCGGGAGAGGTGTCGGCAGACGTCACGACGAAGTGGATCTTCTGGGTCCTCGCGATGCTGCCGTACCTCTACATCCTCCGCGTGCTCTGGGGCGAGACCCAGTCCGCGCGCTCGCGCGAGACCGGTGAGGTCGCCGGCGCGATCACGAGAGCGACGCAGGTGCTGCTCATCACCTGGCTCTTCTACCCGATCGTCTACCTGTTCCCGGTGTTCTTCCCGTCGGGCGGGGACGCGGTGGAAGCGGCTCGGCAGGTCGGCTACACGATCGCGGACATCACCGCGAAGGCCTTCTACGGCCTCATGGTGCTCGGCATCGCCCGGGCACGCTCCGGCGAGGTCCACTAGGTCACGTCGGGGGGCGTCCCTGGGCCGATGAGGGTCCGGGGGCGCCCCCCGACCACCACCCGGCCGCTCCGACGGGGACCACGATCCCCGTCCCGCGTCAGCCCCCGGCGCCGGTCCCCGCGAGACGCGCGGCCTCGGCGATCGCGGCCTCCGCCGCCCGCACCTCGTCCTGGTACGTCGCGAGGTCGCCCGCGCGCAGCGCCGCCTCGGCCGCCTCGAAGTGCCCGACGGCCTCGGCGAGGAGCGCGCGGACGCGCTCGTCGGTCGTGCCGCCGCCGCCCGTGCCGCCGCCGCCCGTCCCGCCGCCATCCGGAGGAACGACGCCGTCGCCGAGCGTCTCGTTCAGCGCCTCGGAGAGGGTCGAACCGATCCCGATCTGCCCGCCGTTCACGACGAGCACGCGCTTCAGCTCGGGGATCGCGTTCGCCTGCGATGAGACGTACACCGGCTGCACGTAGAGGAGCGACTCCCCGACGGGGATCACGAGGAGGTCCCCGAACTCGACGTTCGACCCGCCCTGGCCGAGGAGCGTCCGGTCCGCGGAGAACCGCGCGTCCTGGTTCAGGCGCGCGAAGACCTGCTGGGGTCCCTCGATCGTCTGGCTCGAGGGGAACTGGTAGTTCACGATCTCGCCGTAGTTCGGACCCGCGTCCGAGCGGGCCATCATCCACGAGACCATGTTCTGCCGCCCCTGCGGCGAGAACGGCAGGATGAGCACGAAGCCCGCCTCCTGCTCGCCCGGCAACCGCAGGAGGAGGTAGTAGGGGCGCATCGGCGCCGTGCCGCCCTCGAACGTCGGGTCGATCGGGATCTGCCACGCGTCCTGGTTGCCGTAGAAGACCGTCGGGTCGGTGACGTGGTAGCGCGCGTACTGCGCGGCCTGCACCTGGAAGAGGTTTTCCGGGTAGCGGAAGTGCGCGCGGAGGTCGGCGGAGGCCTCCGCCTCCGGGGTGAACAGGTCGGGGAACGCCCGCGACCACACCTGCGCGATCGGGTCGGTCTCGTCGACGAGGTAGTACGTGATCGAGCCGTCGTAGGCGTCGATGACGACCTTCACGGAGTTGCGGATGTAGTTCACGACGCCGGCGGGCGACGGGCCGGCCACCGACGGAGCGGTGACGTCCTCGAGAGCGATCGGCTGCGCGTACGGGTAGCGGTCGGTCGTCGTGTACGCGTCCCAGATCCAGACGAGCCGCCCGTCGACGATCGCCGCGTAGGGGTCGGAGTCGAACTCGAGGAACGGCGCGACCCGCGGGGCGCGCTCCTCGATGTCGCGGTAGATGAGGATGCGGCTCTCGGGACGGATGAGACCGGAGATGAGCAGGTTCACGTCGCGGAAGCGCCACGCGAAGAGCGCGCGGGAGGCGAGGTTGCCGATCGAGATGCCGCCCTCGCCCTCGTACCTCGTCGTCGCCTGCTCGCCCTCGTCGGCCGCGGTCCCCTGGTAGTCGAGCTCCTCGGTCCCGGTGCCGACGACGACGAACGGGACGTCGGTGAGCTCTCCGAAGTACACGCGCTGGCCGACGTCGTCGATCGTCGGCTCGCCGACCGCCGGGATGTCCTTCAGGGTGAACACCGGCGCGCCCTCGGGGGTCGCGGTGTTCACGGTCGTCGCGACGGCGCCGTAGCCGTGCGTGAACACGAGGTGGCGGTTCTGCCACGTGCCGCCCCCGGGGATCCCGGCCTGCGTGATCTCGCGCGCGGAGACCATGACGAGGCGACGTTCCCCGTCGATCACGTACCGGTCGACGTCGACATCGGCGAACTCGTAGTACTGGCGGATCCGCTGGAGGGACTTGATCCCCTGCTGGAGGATGTCCGGCCGCCAGACGCGGATGTTCGCGAGCACCGACGCCTCGGCCTCGGCATCGTCGGCGGTCACCGCCGTCGCGACCGCGCGGTTCACCGCCTGGACGTCGTCGAGCCCGAAGGCCTCCCGGGTCGCGGCGATGTTGCGCTCGATGTAGGGGCGTTCGCGCTGGAGCTCCTGCGGCTCGACCCGGAACCGCTGGACGAACGCGGGGTAGGCCCCGCCGGCGAGCACCGACACGACGGCGAGGAGGCCGACGGCGATGACCGGGAGCGCCCACCCGCGGAGCCGGATGTTCACGAGGAAGAGCACGGCGCAGACGATCGCGACGACGACGAGGAGCCGCAGGGCCGGCAGCTGCGCCTTGACGTCGGTGAACGACGCGCCGACGACGACGCCGCGGACCGACGACAGGAGCCCGTACTGCCCGAGGAGGTAGCCCCACGCCTTCACGAGGACGATGAGGCCGAGGAGGACGGACAGGTGCGCCTTCACCTGCGGGGTCACCCGCGACCCGATCGGACCGCCGGCCTCCGGGCGGATGCCGCCCCAGACGAGGTGCGCGAACGCGGTGAGGATCGTGACGCCGACGAGCGAGGAGAACAGCCACGACTGGACGAACCGGTGCCACGGGAGCGTGAAGACGTAGTAGGCGATGTCCCGTCCGAAGATCGGGTCGATCGACCCGAACGCGACCCCGGAGGAATTGCGCCAGAGCAGGTACTCCTCCCACCGTCCGGTCACGCCGAGGCCGACGACGAGCGCGACCGCCGCGGCGGCCGTCGGCAGGAGCCACCGGAGGATCGGCTCGAGCGCGAGCCGGTAGCGGGCGATCGGATCGAACCGGCTCGCCGCCGTCTCGAGGAGCGAGGGCGAGAGCGCACGGGCGATCCGGAGGTTCGCGTAGAGGAGCACGAAGAAGATGAGGCCGAAGGCCCCGCCGAGACCGACGCGGGTCCCGATGACCGTCCAGAACCGATCGGCGAACCCGACCTCCCGGAACCAGGCCGCATCGATGAGGAACCCGTCGAGGACCGAGAAGAGGAACGCGAGTCCGAGGAGGCCGACGAGGACCCGGCGCGCCCAGGGACCCGGCGCGTTCGCGTTCGCGGTCCGTGCCATCGGGTCCCTCCGGTGGTGGCCGACGCGGTCGCCGCCCAGACCGACAGCATACCGGCTGCCCGACGAGGGCGGCGACCGCGTCGGCGAGGTCGTCCACGGCGATGAGGCGGAGCGACGTCCCCGTGGCCCGGGCCTCGGCGAGGTTGCCACGCGGGACGAGGAACACCGTCGCCCCGGCCTCCTCGGCGGCGGCGATCTTCTGCGCGACGCCCCCGATCGCGTACACGCGGCCGCCCTGCCCGATCTCGCCCGTCCCCGCGATCGTGCGGCCGGCCGCGAGGTCGTCGTCGCCGAGGAGCTCGCAGATCCCGAGCGCGAAGAGGAGCCCCGCGGAGGGACCGCCGATCCCGCCGCTCACGATCGTGACGTCGATCGGGAACGCGTTCAGGAGGGACACGCCGACGATCGGATCCTCCGATCCACCGCAGGGTTCGCGGACGAGCCGCGCGGTCTCGGGCTGCCCGTCGACGCGGAGATCGACCTCGATGACGGCCCCGGAGGGGCGGCCTTCGAGGATGCGCGCGACGTCGCGCACGTCCGAGACCGGCGCACCGTCGATCGCGACGATGCGGTCGCCGGCGTAGAGCTCACCCTCCGCCGCGCAGCCGGGAACGACGCCGCGGACGAGGACGCCGTCGCCATGCTCGCGGGGGTAGTCGGTGAGGAACCGGAGGGCCGCGGCGGCGGCGTCGAGCTTGCTCGCGTCCATCTGCGAGATCGCGCGCTCGCGTTCCCGCTCGAACGTCGACCCCGCGGGGACGACGTCGACCGCCGGCGCGAGCTCGACGTCGGGGTCGAGCCACCCGAGGACGAGCTCGATCCCCGTCACCTGGCGGACCGACACGGCGGTGAGCAGGAGGGCTCCCGTCGACGGCGTGCGCTCGGCCCCGGACACCTGGATGAGCGGCACGACGTCGCGCGCGGGTCCGGGGCCGAGCGCGTAGAACGGGAGCGGGACCGTTCCGAGGGCGACCCCCGCCGCGACGAAGGGCGCGAGGACGATGGCGCGGCGGAAGCGGGCTCGCATCGTCGGCATCGTACGGGGCGCGCGTCCGCGGCCCGGTCGGGACGGATCCTCCGCGGTCGGGAGGGTCAGCGTCGGTCGCGCAGGAGCCGACGACGCGTGAACTGGAACGAGGCGCGGTAATCCTCGAGGTGCTCGACCATCGAGCCCGCGCCGAGGATGACGGTCTCCCGGGGGCGCTCCGCGAGGTGGACCGGGACCTCGCACTCCTCCGCGAGCCGCAGGTCGAGGCCCCGCAGGAGCGAGCCGCCCCCGGTGAGGAACATCCCGGTGTCGAGGACGTCGTGGGTGAGCTCGGGCGGGGCGTCGGCGAGGACGCGCCGCACGCAGCCGGCGATCTTCGCGACCCCGTCGGACATCGCCGCACGGATCTCGTCCTCGTCGAGCGTGAGCTCGCGCGGCGCGCCCGTCAGGATCTCGCGCCCCGAGACGATGCCTGCCCGACGGTCGAGCGACGGCACCGCCGAGCCGAGGTCGATCTTCAGCCGCTCGGCGACCGCCTCTCCGATCTGCACGCCGTAGCGACCGAGGACGTAGGCGCGGATCGACTCGTCGAGGTCGAAGCCGCCGACCGGGACCGACCGACCGATGATGATGCCGCCGAGCGAGAGGATCGCCGCCTGCGTGGTGCCGCCGCCGATGTCGACGACGAGGCTGCCGACGGGTTCCGCGATCGGCAGACCCGCACCGATCGCCGCGACGAGGGGCTCGTCGACGAGGGTGACGTCGCCGCCACCACCGAAGTCGATCGCCTCCTCGACCGCGCGTCGCTCGACCTCCGACGCGTCGATCGGGACGCAGGCGAGCACCCGCGGCTTCGGGAAGCGCGGGACGCCGACCTTCTTCAGGACGACTTCGATCATCTGCTGCGTGGTCTCGAAGTCCGTGATGACGCCGTGGCGGAGCGGACGGGAGGCCTCGACGTTGCCGGACGCGCCGCCGATCATCTCCCACGCGCGGTCACCGGTCTCGACGACCCGTCCCGTCGAGAGGTCGTGCGCGACGACGGTGGGCTCGTCGAAGACGATGCCCTTGCCCGCGCGGTACACGAGCGTGTTCGCGGTCCCGAGGTCGATCGCGAGGTCGCGGCCCATCAGCTCCCCATCACCCACTCGGCGACGCCGGTCGCGAGCACCTCCTGCTTCCAGATCGGGACGTCGTCCTTCAGGCGCTCGATGCCGTGGCGGCACGCAGCGAACGCCTCGTCGCGGTGCGCTGCGGAGACCGCGACGACGACGGAGGTCTCGCCGACCGCGAGCTCGCCGACGCGGTGGAGGATCGCGATCCGACGGAGCGGCCACGTCGACGCCATCTCCTCGGCGATCGCACCGAGCCGCGTGCGCGCGAGCTCCTCCCAAGCCTCGTAGCGGAGCCCCGTCACCGCTCCGGCCGGCGAGTGGTCGCGGACCGTCCCCGAGAAGACGCACGTGCCGCCGGCAGCCGGATCGGCGACGAGGGGCGCCGCCTCGGCCACGCCGATCGGCTCCGCGGTGATGCGGATCGTCATCTCGGGCATGCGCCCATGGTACGGCTCACCTCCGCGCCGACCGACCGTGCCGCGCGCACCGCCGTGGGAGGGGTGGTCGGGTATCCTCCGCACCGATGGCCGTCGGAGAACTCGTCTTCGCGAACGTGGCGGACTCCCGCGTCTGGGACGCGAGCGGCGAGGCCGCCGCGCCCGGGATCTACCTCGCGGGTGCTCCGGGACGCGCCTTCCCCTTCACCCTCTACCGCGCGTGGAAGATCGGCACCGGCCTCGTGACCGAGGAGGTGCGGTTCTTCGGCCCCTCCGGCCAGATGGTCCACCGCTGGGGCCCGGTCGCCCGGCGGATGCTCGGGTCGATGGACCTCACCGTCGAGACCGACGTGGTCGACGACGCGTCGTTCCAGGAGTCCGGCACGCATCTGGCGTCGTTCATCGTCGACGGCGAGGTCGTCGGTGAGCTCGAGTTCCCGGTGTACATCCAGCAGGCGCCGGCGAAACTCGGCAAGGACGTCGAGGACGGCCTGAAGCGGTCCGACGTCATCTGGCTCGGGATCGAGCGCAACGGTGCGCGCACGACGGCACCGGTGTGGTTCTCGTACCGGAACGGCCGGATCCTCGTGCTGTCGCGCAAGGAGGGGCCGGGCGAGGAGCAGCACGTGCCCGGCATCCCCGGCGCCGAGGAGGTCCTCGTCGTCACCCGTCGCAAGGGCCGCGACACCTCGCTCGGTGAGTTCCCCGCGACGGTCCGGGTCCTCGAGGGCGCCGAGTGGGAGGAAGCCGCGAAGGCGCTCGCCGACCGACGCCGGAGCCGCAACGGCTCGCCGCAGGAATCGATCGCCCGGTGGCGCGGCTCCTGCGCGATCGCCGAACTCACGCCGCTCGTCCCCGCCTGATCGCGGCGGTCGCCGCCGCAGCCCCGACGGACCGTCTACCGCGAGCGCTGCATCGGGCGACCGATCGCCGCGGCGACCGCCGCGATCCGCTGCCCGAGGTCCTTCACCTCCGCCGGCGTGAGCGCCTGCGCGCCGTCGACGAGGGCGGTCTCCGGCGCCGGGTGCACGTCGACCATGATCGCGTCGGCGCCCGCGGCGACGGCGGCGAGCGCCATCGACGCGACGAGGTCGCGCTTGCCGACCGCGTGCGAGGGGTCGACGATGACCGGCAGGTGACTCTTCGCCTGCGCGACCGCCATGCCCGCGAGGTCGAGCGTGTTGCGGGTCGCGGTCTCGAAGGTCCGGATGCCGCGCTCGCAGAGGATCACGTCCGAATTGCCCCGCTGCGCGATGTACTCCGCGGCCTGCAGCCACTCGTCGATCGTCATCGCGAAGCCCCGCTTCAGCATCACGGGGCGACCGGCGCGGCCGACCTCCTTCAGGAGCTCGAAGTTCTGGGCGTTGCGGGTGCCGACCCGCAGGCAGTCCGCGACCTCCGCGACCCGTCCGACGTGCGTCGCGTCGACGACCTCGACGACGATCGGGAGTCCCGTCGCCGCACGACACGCCTCGAGGATCGCGAGTCCCTCTTCGCCGAGGCCCTGGAACGAGTACGGAGACGTCCGGGGCTTGTAGACGTCGCCGCGCAGGACGAGGGCGCCGGCTTCCTTCGCGGCGAGCGCCGCAGCCATCGCCTGCTCCTCGCTCTCGACCGCGCACGGTCCGGCGATGAGCGTGCAGGTCTCCCGACCGATGCGGGTGGACCCGATCGCGACGCTCGAGGCCTGCGGGTGGAGGTCGCGGGCGACCATCTTGTAGGGCTGCCCGATGACGATGACGCGCTCGACACCCGGGAGGTCGCGGAACGGCACGGCCTCGAAGCGCTCGGAGTCCCCGACGAGCCCGACGATCGTGTGGACGGCTCCCCGGGAGATGAACGCCTCGCCGCCTGCGGCCCGGGCACGCGCCGCGACGGCCTCGACGTCGGCCTCGGTGGCCTCGCGGTGCATGACGATGACCATCGGGTCGGTCCTCCCGTCCGGGGACGCCCATTGTGGGCGGGCCCGCCCCACGGTGGCAACCGACCGCACGTGCGGCCGAGCTCGCGGTCGTGCTCGCCTCCGTGCCTCCCACATCGCCTGACCGGAGTAGCATCCGCGCGTGGACGTCACCGTCGTCGACCACCCGCTCGCGGCGCACCTCCTCACGTCGCTCCGCGACGAGACGACCCCGCCGTCGGTGTTCCGCGTGCTCGCGAAGCGCCTCGCCTTCGCGATCGTCCTCGAGTCGCTCCGTGACCTCCCGACGCGGCCGGTGGAGGTGCGGACGCCGCTCGCGACGACCGGCGGGGTCGAGCTCGAGCAGGTCGTCGCCGTCCCGGTCCTGCGCGCCGGTCTCGGGATGCTCGAGGCCGCTGCGGAGCTCCTCCCCGAGATCGCGGTCGGCTACCTCGGGCTCGAGCGCGACGAGTCCTCGCTCCGACCGCAGACGTACTACCGGAAGCTCCCCCCGCTCGCGGGACGCCATGCGCTCGTGCTCGACCCGATGCTCGCGACCGGCGGCTCGGCGGCGGCGGCGTGCGCCGCGGTGCGGGAGGGTGACCCGGCGTCCGTGCGCTTCGCCTGCGTCGTCGCCGCGCCCGAGGGCATCGAGAGGATGCGGGCCGACCACCCGGACGTGCGGATCTTCACGGCGGCCGTCGACGACCACCTGAACGAGCACGGCTACATCGTGCCGGGCCTCGGGGACTTCGGCGACCGTCTCTTCGGCACGTAGCCGGCGGCGGACGCGGGCCCGCCGCTAGATCGTCGTCCCGCCCTCGTACGCCTTGCCCGCGGCCGCCGGCGGACGGACCTTGCCCACGACCCCGGCGATCGCGACGATCGTGACGACGTAGGGGATCATCCGGATGAACTGCGCCGGAAGGAGCGAGATGATCGGCGCGTCGTTCAGCCGGAGCGGGATCGCCTGCGCGAAGCCGAAGAGCCACGCGAAGAACAGGAGCCTCCGCGGGTTCCAGTTCGCGATGATGAGCGCCGCGAGCGAGATGAACCCGAAGCCGAGCGTCTGGCCCTCGCGCCAGTTGCCGATGATCTCCGAGGCGAGGAACGCACCCGACGCGCCCGCGAAGAAGCCCGACAGGAGCACGCCCTGGTACCGGTACGCGCTCACGTTCAGCCCGAGCGACCGGGCGGCCTCCGGGTTCTCCCCGCACGAGCGCAGCCGCAGGCCCCAGCGGGTGCGGTAGAGCGCGAACCACACGGGCACGATGGCGACCGCCGCGAGGAGGACGAACGGCGAGAGGTTCGAGAACGCGCGGCCGAGCCCCTCGGGCAGCGAGGACAGGAACGGGATGTCGATGCGCGGCAGCCGCGGACCGCCGGGATCCGACTGCGTCGCCTGACCGAAGAACGCCTGCGAGAGGTACCGCGCGACGCCGATCGCCGCGAGGTTGATGACGACGCCCGAGACGATGTGGTCCGTGCGGAAGGTCACCGTCGCGAGCGCGTGGATACCCGCGAAGAGCATCGCGCAGAGCGCGCCGAGCAGCAGGCCCAGGAGCGGCCCCCAGATCTCGCCGAGGCCCATCGTGTCGGTGAAGTAGCGAGCGCCGAACGCCCCGGTGACCGTCCCGATGATCATGAGGCCCTCGAGGCCGATGTTCACGATGCCCGAGCGTTCGCTGAACAGCCCGCCGGTACCCGTCAGGTAGAAGATCGTGAAGTACGTGAACGAGATCTGGAGTGCGACGGCGATGTCGGTGAACATCAGGCGGCCGCCTCGGCATCGCGCTCGACCTCGGCGGCGCGGGAGAGCTCACGCGCGGCGAGCCGCCGCTTCGCGATGAGGTACGTGATGACGACGGACAGGATGAGGATGCTCTGGAGGATGATGATGAACTCGCGCGGCACCGAGCTCGTGATCTGGAGCGCGGTCTCCCCCCGCGAGAGGATCCCCCACAGGATCGCCGCGAAGACGATCGCGATCGGGTTGTTCTGCCCGAGGAAGGCCACGGAGATGCCCGTGAAGCCGACCTGGGCGATGTAGTTCTGCGGCAGGTAGCCCTTGTCCGCGAGGATCTGCTGCATGCCGGCGAGGCCCGCGAGCGCGCCGGAGATGAGGAACAGCCGCACCTGGGTCGAGTCGATCCGGATGCCCGCGGCGCGCGCCGACCCCGGGGTCGCGCCGACCGCGCGGGCCTCGTAGCCGAGGCGGGTGCGCCGCAGGAGGAACCACGTGACCCCCGCCGCGGCGACCGCGAGCAGGAGCAACCAGGAGAGGTGGGCGCCGCCGCTCACGCCGATGTACTGCCCGAGGTCGCCGACGAGGCCCTGCGTCGGGAAGTTCCGGCTCCGGAGGTCGACGTTCTGGCCGGGAGGCGGGACGAAGCGGAGGGGGAAGTTGATCGCCCACGCGACGAGGCTCCCCGCGACGCCGTTCAGCATGATCGTCGTCACGACCTCGTGCGCCCCGGTCTTCACCTTGAGGAGCGCGGGGATCGCAGCCCAGGCGAGGCCGCCGAGCATCGCGGCGATGAGGATCGCCGGGACGAGGAGGAACCCGGGCAGATCCTGCGGGAGGTAGAGCGCCGCGAAGGCGGCACCGACCATCCCGACGAGGTACTGGCCCTCGACGCCGATGTTGAACAGGCCAGCCTTGAAGCAGACCGCGACCGCGAGACCGGAGAAGATGAGCGGCGTCGCGCTCGCGAGGACGTAGCCGAGACCGGTCGTCGACCCGAACGACGCGTCGAGGATGCTCGCGTAGACGCTCAGCGGGCTCTCGCCGTAGAGGAGGATGAGCACCGAGCCGAGGACGAGGGCGATCGCGAGGGCGCCGCCGAGCGCGCCGAACGTCCCGAGGAGCCGCTCGCGACCGGCCGCACGCTCGAGGGCGGCGCGTTCGACCGCCATCAGGCCACCGCCTCTTCGGTCCGTCCGAGCATCGCGAGACCGAGGCGTTCGGGCGCGACGTCGGGCGTGAACTCCCCGGTGACCCTGCCCTCGTAGAGGGTGAGGATCCGATCGGAGAGCGCGTAGATCTCGTCGAGCTCCGCCGAGATGAGCAGGACCGCCCGGCCCGCCGCCTTCTGGGCGAGCATCTGCCGCCACACGAACTCGATCGCGCCGACGTCGAGGCCGCGCGTCGGCTGCGCGGCGATGAGGAGCCGCGGGTCGGTCTCGAGCTCGCGGGCGAGGATGAGCTTCTGCTGGTTGCCCCCGGAGAGCGTCGCGGCGGTCACGTCGATGCTCCGGGCCCGTACGTCGAACCGCTCGATGAGCCGGCGAGCGAGGTCGCGGATCGGCTTCACGACGAGGATGCCGAACCGCGTCGAGAACGGCACGTCGTCCTGGCGTCCGAGGACGCCGTTCTCCCACACCGTCATGTCGAGGACGAGCCCCTGGCCGTGTCGGTCCTCCGGGATGTACGCGACGCCCGCGTTGCGGATGTCGGCGACGGGGACGCCCGCGAGATCGCGGCCCTCGAGGAGCACGCGCCCGGCGGTCGCGGGCCGCAACCCCATGAGGGTCTCGGCGAGCTCGCGCTGCCCGTTGCCCTCGACGCCGGCGATGCCGAGGATCTCGCCCGCCCGCACCTCGAACGTGACGCCCTTCAGGCGTCCGTCGCACTCGAGGTCCTCGACGCGCAGGATCGGCGCGCCGCGGTCGACCTGCGGCTTGTCGAGCCGGAAGAGGACGGGCCGACCGACCATCATCTCGGCGAGGGCCGCCTTCGACGTGCGCACCGGTGTCGTCTCCCCGACGACCCGGCCGCGCCGAAGGACGGTGATCCGGTCCGCGATGCCGAGCACCTCGTCGAGCTTGTGGCTGATGAACACGATGGACTTCCCCGCGGCCCGGAGCCCGCGGAGGTTCTCGAAGAGCTCCTGCGTCTCGCCGGGGGTGAGCACGGCGGTCGGCTCGTCGAGGATGAGGATCTCGACGCCGCGGTACAGGGCCTTCAGGATCTCGACACGCTGCTGCTCGCCGACGGAGAGGGTCTCCACGGTCGCGTCGGGGTCGATGCGGAACCCGTACGCGTCCGCGAGCTCGCGGACCTTCGCGGTCGCCGTCGACGTGTCGAGGATCTCGCCACCCTCGTCACCGAGGATCACGTTCTCCGTGACGGTGAACGGGTCGACGAGGACGAAGTGTTGGTGGACCATCCCGATGCCCCGCGCGATCGCGTCGCGCGGACTCGCGATCCTCGCCTCCTCACCCCGGACGAGGATCCGCCCACCGTCCGCGGGGTACATCCCGTAGAGGACGCGCATGAGCGTCGACTTCCCCGCGCCGTTCTCGCCGACGAGGGCATGGATCTCCCCCGCCCGGAGCTCGAGGTCGACGGCGTCGTTCGCGAGGACGCCGGGGAACCGCTTCGAGATGCGCTCGAGGAGGACGAGGGGCGGGGAGCCTGTGCTCCCCGCCCCTCGCTCGTCCATCAGCCTGCCGCCGGTCGCTCTACGGAGCGTCCGGGACGATGATCTCGCCCGAGATGATCTGGGCCTTGTAGGCCTCGAGCTGCTCGGTGATGTCGCTCGTCAGCTCCGGGTTCGACGTCGAGTAGCCGACGCCATCCTCCGCCATACCGAAGACGGTCTGGCCCGAGGCGAACGTGCCCTCGAGGGTGGCCTTGATCGCCTGGTAGACGGCCGTGTCGACGCGCTTGATCATCGACGTGACGATCCAGGGCTGCTGGTCGGGCGACGCGGTGAGGTACTGGTCCGAGTCGACACCGATGGCCCACTTGCCCTGCTCGACCGCCGCGTTGAAGAGCCCCGCTCCCGACGCGCCGGACGCGTGGTACACGACCTCCGCGCCGTCGTCGTACATGGCGTTCGAGAGCGCCTCGCCGGCGGTGGGGTCGTTGAAGGCCGCCGTCGTGTCGCCGATGTACTCGACGAGCACGTTGATGTTCGGGTTCACGGCCTTCGCACCCGCCGTGTAGCCGGCCTCGAACTTCCCGATCAGCGAGCCGACCTGGCCGCCGAGGAAGCCGATCGTGTCGCACGCGCACTTCAGCGCGGCGGCCGCACCGACGAGGAACGAACCCTCCTGCTCCTTGAACACGTAGTCGGCGACGTTCGGGTTCTCCGCGACGAACGCGGAGTACCCGTCGACGACCATGAAGTTCGTGTCGGGGAAGTCCGGAGCGATGCCGGCGATGCCCTCCGAGAACGCGAAGCCGACGCCCACGACGAGGTCGTACCCACCCTCGGCGAGCGCCTGGATGTTCGCGTCGCGGTTCGACCCGGTGGCGTCCGCCTCGTTCACGACCGTGTTCTCCTCGCAGACGAGTCCGTCCGCGATGGCCTGATCGAGACCGGCCTTCGCCGCGTCGTTGAAGGACTTGTCACCGAGACCACCGACGTCGTAGGCGATACCGACCTTCAACGTCGAGGTGCACTCCGTACCGGTGCCGCCGTCGCCGCCGCCCGTGTCCGCCGAACCGCCGCACGCGGCGGCGACGACGGCGAGGACCGCGACGAGGACAGGCGCCTTCCAGCGATTCCGCATGCCTTCCCCCTGTCTCTGACGCGCCGCCGGGAGGGCGGCTCGGGGGGATTCTACGCCGATGTCCGACGCGGGCGGCGGGTGGCCCCGCGCGCGCTGGCCCGCGCGGTCGGGGCGTCGTCGGAGCTCAGGCCGGGAGGTCGTCGACGCTCGCCGTCGCGACCGCGATCGCCGTCGGCTCGCCACCCCCGACACGGTGGACGAGGACGCGCTCCCCCGGCGCCGCGGGGTCGACGTCGGCGGGGAACGTGGCGAAGGTCACGTCGGGGACCGGCACCGTGGGGCACCCGGCCGCCGATGGCTCCGAGATCGTGGCCGCGAGCCGACCGATGACCGAGCCCGAACCGCCGGCCCAGCCGGGCGACTTCGCCTGCGCGTAGCCCGTGCCCGAACGCCTCGTGATGCGCCCCGCGATCGCCTCCGCCGCGGCGCGCCACGTCCCCTCGGGTCCGAGCCACCCACGGGCGCGGCCGGCGAGTTCGGGGTTGCGGGTCGAGCGCACGAGCCCGTCCTCCGTGCCGAGCACCGACGACCACGCCGCCCGACCGGCGCGGTCGCCAGCGGGGGTCCACAGGTCGCCGAGCGCGTCGCCGAGTTCGCCCGACACCGCGCCGACGAGCGGTCCGTGGCCGACGGCGAGGAGCGCCGCCGCGCGGTTCTCCACCGCGTACGCCGAGATCTCCTCGGCGAGGTAGCCCATGCCGCGTCGCTGCCGCGGGGCGCAGGGGTCGAGCGCGCGCTCGCGGCGGCGTCGGAGCGAGACGACGAGTCCGACGACGAGGGCGACCGCGAGGACGGCGCCACCACCGATCGCGAGGAGCATCGGCAGGTCGGACGGGGCGTCCGGCGTCGGCGCGACGTCGGTCGGGGAGGCGGCCCCGGTCGGAGCGGCGGTCGGGCCTGCCGTCGGGGACGGCGGGATCGTCGGCGTCGGCGTGAGGCCGAGGCTCCGCGACGTGCACGGCTCGCCGGTGCCGGAGTCCGCGCCGCGGTACGTGCAGGTGAAGCGGACGTCGAGGTCGCGCACGGTCACGAGGACCGTGATCACCTCGTCGGGGTGCAGGAGCGGATCGGTGCACGGCGGGTGCGGGTGGGTCCAGCGGAAGAGCGTCGGAGCCGGCCGCTCCCAGGTGCCGCAGCTCGGCTTGTTCCAGTTGACCTGGATCTCCGCGTCGGCCGGCGCGAGCACCTGGATCGTGTACTCCGTCGTCGTCGTCGCCTCGTCGAGGCGCGCGGTGATCGGCGAGACCTCGACGATGCCCCCTTGCGCGGCGGCGGGCGCGGTCGCGAGGAGCGGGAGCGCCGCGATCGCCAGCGCCGCGAGGCGCCGGAGCGGTCGCATCAGTACGCGACCTCGACGTCGGCCATCGCGGTCGGGAGCTCCGACACCGCCGCCTGGAGCTTCATGAGGAGCCCCATGTCCCCGGACACCTTCAGGCGTCCGGTCATGAACGCGGTGACGGGGTTCAGTTCGCGCTTCGCGAGCGCGACCGCGGTCGCGAGGTCCTGGGTGATCGTCACCGACGCGTCGGCGGCATCCCCGCGGCCGACTTCGACCGAGCCGCCGGCGATGCGGATCCAGTAGCGCTCCTCGCCCTCGGGCGTCGGCACGACCTGCTGGATCGTCGCGTCGGCACCGAGGGCCTTCGCCCGGAACGCCTCGCTCGCGTTCAGCCTGCGCTCGACCTCCGCGAGCCACGCGTCGGACAGGAACGGGATCGCCATCGGACCTCCTTCTCGGGCGCGCAGTGTACGACGGCGCAACGACGCACCCGCCCGGTGCCGGGCCGGCCCGCCAGTGCCCTCAGGCGAAGAGGTCGGGGTCGGTGAGGTGCCGCACGTCGTTCAGGAACCGGATCGCCCGCACGTGCCCCTCGACGACGATCGAGTTCAGCGAGGTGTTCTCCGGGAGGAAGAACATCGCCTGGGGGAGGCCGAGGAGCGGCGAGAGGTACGCGTTGATGACGCCGCCGTGGCACACGACGACCACGTTGCCAGGCGGGGCCTCGAGGACGATCCGCTCGATCGCGTCGGTCACCCGCGAGCGGAATCGGTCGAGATCCTCGGAACCGGGCGCGTTCACCCAGATCGCGTCCTGGTTGCGGAACCGGTGGAGGAGCTGCTCGTCCTTCGCGATGATCTCCTCGAAGGCCTTGCCCTCCCAGGCGCCGACGTGGGACTCGATGAGGTCCTCGTCATACCGCACCTCGGTGCCGGTGGCCGCGACGTACGGCGCGATCGTTTCCCGCGTGCGCCGCATCGGCGAGCAGTAGACGGCCGCCGGCGGATCCATGACGAGGAGGCGTCGCGCGAGGAGCGCGGCCTGCTCGAGCCCCGTCGTCGACAGGGGCGGATCCCACTGCGGCCCGCGCGCGAACGGCGTGAAGTCCTGCGAGGAGAACGCCGACTGCCCGTGGCGGACGAGGAAGAGGATGCGCGGTTGCCGGTGCGGCGGTCTCACGCGCGCCCGCCCGATGCCGCGCGACGGCGCGGTGGTCGTCGCGGTCGTCGCGTACGTCGCGTCGCGGCGAAGGCTTCGACGTCCGCTGCACGCCACACGCGTCCGCTCGCGAGCTCCGCGACCGGACGCGGGAAGGCGCCGCGGTCGACGTACGTCGCGACGCGGCGCCGGTCCCACCCGAGGAGCGCGGCGGCCTCCGTGACACCGACGAGCTCGGGGACGATCTCGACGACGAGGGCGTCGGCCGCGACCCCCGTGGCCCGACGGAGCGCCGCGACGCAGCGCCGCTCCGTCGAGGCCTCGACGCGGACCGCGCCGAGCGAGCCGTGCCAGCGGCCGTCGCGTTCGACGACGAGCGCGCGGGTCGGAGGCTTCGCCACGACCGCGATGCTAGCCGCGTCGTCCGCGCAGCCGTCGGAGCTCGCTCTGCCAGCAGCGGGTGTGCCAGTGCCGGCGTCGGTCGGCGTCCTCCGTCGGCACGACGACGACGTGCCGCATCCCCGGCGCGATCGGGTGCTCGCACCCCGGGCACGTGTAGCCGCGCTCCCCGGCATGGAACCGCACCTCGTAGCCCGGGTACTGGTGGTCGATCGGCGCGTCGTTCGATCGCGTCGTCGGCTGCGGGCTCGGCGGTTCGTCCTCGCGGCGTCGGTTGCGGCGGGGCATCAGGCGCTCCTCCGGAGGCGGTCGAGGAACGGGCGCACGAGCGGCACGAGCGACGCCCCAT
Organism: Actinomycetota bacterium; assembly: GCA_046094825.1. Classification (GTDB taxonomy): domain Bacteria; phylum Actinomycetota; class UBA4738; order UBA4738; family HRBIN12; genus JBJTIF01. The sequence continues at coordinate 4,516 of JBJTIF010000146.1, read as the reverse complement.
CGGCCGCCGCATCGCGCGGCGCCCCCGGTCGATGGAAGGAGTGGTCCCCGCCCTCCACCTCGACGAGCGTCGCCCGTCCGCCGAGGCGGTCGATGACCGCGTGGAGGAGGTCGGGACGTGCGAACGGATCGCGCGTCCCCTGGAGCCAGAGCATCGGACACGCGATGCGGTCGAGGTGCGCGTCGCGGATCCGCTCGGGCCGACCGGGCGGGTGGAGCGGATAGCCGAGGAACACGAGCCCCGCGGGAGCCACCTCGCCGTCCGCCGCCGCGAGGGAGGCGATGCGACCGCCGAGCGACTTGCCGGCCGCGACGACCGGTCGTCCGCCCGCTCGACCTGCGGCCGCCGCGAACGCCGCGCGCCAGGTCGCCCGTAGGACCGGCTCGCGGTCGGGGGGTCGCCGACCTGCGGCCTCCTGGTACGGGAAGTTGAAGCGGAGCACCTCGACGCCCACCGCGACGAGGGCGGTCGCGAACCCGACGAGGAAGGGTGCATCGAGGGGCGCGCCGGCGCCGGGAGCGAGCGCCACGACCGCGTGCGCGCCGGGACGCCCCTCCCATACCGCGGTCACCTCGGTCGTCCCGCGGTCGGGCAGGGGGACCGCGAGCGCGAACCGTCCGTCCGTCGAGCGCATCGCCGCATTCTGCCCGATGACGGCGACGCGGCCCGTCAGATGCGTCGTTCGTGGATCGCGAAGGTCCGGCGGACGCGCATCCCGACGCCCGCGTAGAGCCGCGGCGCGCCGTGCGCGTTGTCGGCGTCGACCGCGAGCCGCACCGACCGCGCGCCGGTCGCGGCGAGGTCCGCGAACGCGTGTCGCAGGAGCCAGGTCGCGATGCCACGGCGTCGGCTCGCGGGCGCGACCGCGAGCAGTTCGACCCACGGCGGATCGCCGGGGAGGAGGACCGAGAACGCGACCGGCGTGCCGCGGTCCTCGACGAGCGTCGACCCCGGGAGCGCCGGCTCGAGGTGCTCGCGTCGCCACTGCTCGAGCGGCTGCCGTTCGTAGCCGAACGCGCCCGCGAAGCACGCGGCGTCGAGCGCCTCGACGGCCTCCGCGTCGCGCACGCGGTCGACCGGCCGCGCGACGAGGCCGTCCGGCGGCGCGCCCGGATCGGGATCGGTCGCGGCGAGCGCGCGCTCGAGGTGGAGCAGCCGTCGCACCTCGCGGTAACCGCGCGCCGCGACAAGCGCGAGCGCGCGGTCGTCGCTCGGAGCGATCTCGGTCTGGAGCCGTCGCGACCGCGCGCCGATCGAGGCGCGCTCCGCAGCGCGCGCCTCGATCGCGTCGAGGAGACGCGCGCCGAGGCCGAGGCCGAGGTGCTCGGGGTGGACGCGCGCGAGGGAGCGCTGCGCGTTCGCGGGGTCGCGCCCGATGAGGATCCCGAACCCGGCGGGGGCGCCGGCCGCGGCGCGCACGAGCCACGTGTCGCGGGCCACATCGACCGTCGGATCCTCGAGGTCGTCCGTGAGGTGCCGGAGTTCCGTGTCCGGCGCGCCGACCTCGACCACGTCGCACGCGTGCGCGACGGCGAGCGCCGCCGCCGCATCGTCGAGCGGACCGAACGCGTAGGCGGTCAGGACGTCGTCCCCGACGTCGGGCGAACGATGCGGCCCGACCGCGTCACGCCTCCGCCTCTCCTTCGGAGGTCGGCGCCTCCCGGAGCGCGAAGGTCCGGAAGCCCTCGGCCGCCGCGAGCCCCGCCGGCGCCCCGACCTGCTCTGCGCGCTCGCGGACCCATGGGCCGACCTCCGCGCCACCTTGGCTCACGTGCCGACCGAGCGCCGCGATCTTCGTGTCGATCGTCGGCGCGATGTCGACGTGGGTGTCGGCGTCCTCGAACGTCACGATCCACAGGCGCGGGATCTCGTACGGCTCGAGGCCCTCCTCGAGGAGCTCGGGGAACTGCGGGCGGCTCGGCACGTCCGGCATGACCGCGCACATCGCGAGTTCGCCGGCGGCGCGGTGATCGGCGTGGTTCACGTAGTCGCCGGTCCACCAGCGGCGAGGATCCGGGGCGACGAGCACCTCCGGACGGAGCCGACGCAGCTCGCGGCAGACGGCCCGACGGGTGTCGAGGTTCACCGCGAGCTCCCCGTCGCGGAACCCGAGGAACGTCACCGAGCGCACGCCGAGCTCGGCCGCGGCATCCCGCTGCTCGCGCTCGCGGACGCGGGCGACCTCCTCGCGGATCGCGCCCGGACGGTTGTCGCCCGCCGAGCCATCGGTGAGGACGACGTAGTGGACCTCCGTCCCTTCCGCTGCCCACCGCGCGACCGTCCCTCCGCACATGAAGTCCCCGTCGTCGGGGTGGGCGAACAGGACGACCGCGGTGCGGAACACGCGACGAGCGTACCGGAGTGCCGCGGCAGCCCCCGTCCGCCACACTGCCCGGATGGAGACGAGCGATCGCGACCGCCGCCGCGGACCGGTCCGCCCCGCCGCTGCGGTCGGTTCGTTCTGGGGGCTCGCGACGTACGGCGTCCTCTGGGAGGGCACGCCCGTCGAGGTGAGCCGCGCGTTCGTCGCCTCGCCGATCGGCTCGCTCCTGCTGCTGCCCGCCAGGCTCGTGATCTGGGGGATCCTCGGCACCGAGGCCGTCCTCGGGCGGACGTTCGACCTCTCGACGACGTACGGGTGGATCGCGCCTGCGGCGATGGCCGTCGGCGCGGGGATCGGCGCGGCGGTGGTCGCGAGCGCGTCAGCGCTCGTGCGACGCACACGCGCTCCACGCGATCACTCCCCCTTGTAGACCGCCCAGAACTTCTTCACCGGCGACAGCGCCTTCCACGTCGCCTTCGCGTTCCGTGGGCAGATGAGCGCGTCGCCCGGTCCGATCCGGTGGACGGTGCCGTCCTCCTCGGTGATCTCGACCTCGCCCTCGATGATCACCATGATCTCGTGCCACTGCGAGAGGTCCATCTGCCCGGTCTCGGGGACCCGTCGCCACAGGCCGAACGCGAACATCGTGTCGGGCGAGCGGTACTCGATCGTCTCCTCGCCCGGGGGGTTCGGATCCCCCGGCGGCGTCGGGATCGGCTGCCACGGCAGCTCCGACGTCGCGTCCTTCACGACCCGCAGGACACCCATGGGCGGAGCCTACCCGAGCCGGAGCTCCATCCGGACGTGCGGGCCGAGCTGCGGATCGTCCCACTCCTCCCCGACCGCGGCGAACCCGGCGCGGGCGTAGAAGGCGCGTGCCGGGATCCTCGCGTTGCACCAGATGAGCGCTGCATCGCGCGAGCGCGCGTGCACGACGAGCCCGTCGAGGATCGCGGCGCCGATGCCGCCGCCGCGCCGACCGTCGCGGACGGCCATCCCGCGGATGCGGAAGACGCCCGCGCCGTCGGGATGGATCGTGCCGGTGCCGACGAGGACGTCCCCGGCGAACGCCCCGAGGTGGAGGGTCGCGGGGTCCTCCTCGTGGTCGTAGACGATCGTCGCCGGCGCCTCGTGGGGACGGAGGACCTCGTGCCGGAGGCCCCGCGTCGCCTCCGCGACGATGGGGCGGATCTCGACGTCGGGCGGGTGCATCCGGGGATCGTAGGGGGCGATCTCCCCCGGGGCGAGCGCTAGGCCGGCTGGCCCGCGGCGGCGGCGAGCGCGGCGAAGGACTCCGGGGTGCACGTCGCCGCGCCGAGCCGCACCGGGTCGTAGCGGTCGCCGTGGCAGTCCGAGCCCCCCGTCGGGATGAGCCCGAGGACGGCGGCACGCGCGCGGTAGTGCGCGCGCTGCTCGGCCGCCTGGTCGATGTGGTCGGTCTCGAGCCCCGCCATACCGGCGGCGGCCATCGCGTCGATGAGCTCCTCGGGCACCGGCCGATCGCGCGCGCCCCAGAGCCCGGGGTGCGCGAGGACGCAGACGCCCCCCGCGTCGGTGATGAGCCGAACGGCGTCGACGGGGTGGAGCGCGTGCTTCGCGACGTGCGCCGGACCGCCGTCGGAGATGTAGCGCTCGAAGGCCTCCTTCTCGGTCGCGACGATGCCCGCCTCCACCATCGCCTGCGCGACGTGCGGCCGGACGACGTTGCCGCCTCCCGCGATCTCGAGCACCCGCTCGAACGAGATGTCGAAGCCGAGATCCCGGAGCTTCTCGACCATGCGCTCGCCGCGCCGCAGCCGGTCGTCGCGCAGCCGCGAGAGCTCGGCCTCGAAGGCGGGATCGCCCTCGCGGAACCAGTAGGCGAGGACGTGGACGCTCTTGCCCTCGTACTCCGCGCTGAACTCGACCCCGGGGATGACGCGGACGCCGACCTGCCGCCCGACCTCGTCGGCCTCCGCGAGCCCGGCCGTCGTGTCGTGGTCGGTGAGGGCGATGACCTCGACCCCCCGCTCCGCGGCGAGCCGGACGACCCGGGCCGGAGGGAACGTCCCGTCGGATCGATCGCTGTGGGTGTGGAGGTCGATGCGACGCACGCACCGATGCTGGCACGTGCCACCGACGCCGTCCACGGGGCTGACCCGCGGTCGTCCGGGAAGGACGTCGATCGGGCCGTACCCACCCACCCCCGGGTTG
>JBJTIF010000145.1:0-5772 GCA_046094825.1 Actinomycetota bacterium | reverse complement strand
CCCCCCCCCGCGCCCCCCCGCCGTTCGCCGTCCCCGCGGGGTTCGCGGTGACGGTCGAGCTCGAGGATCGGTTCGCCGATCGCATCGCGACCCGGAGCGGCCTCGCCGACGCCCGCGGCAGGGAGCTCCACCGGTTCTCCGGGCTCGAGGGGGAGTTCGGCGAGGGGCTCCCGCTCGTCGACGCGACGATGCCGCTCCGCGACGGAGCGACCGCGCGGCTGCTCGGCGCCGATCGCGTCTGGGCGCTCGTGTGGCGCGTCGACGGCGTGTGCGCGAGCCGCGCGGTGTTCGCCTCCGGGTTCCGGCGCCGCGCGTTCCTCCGCGTGCTCGGCGAGGTCGGGCTCATCGCGGCCGACGTCGCCGGGCGTCGCTAGCATCGGTGCGTGTCGCCCGTCCGTCGTCTCCTCCGCGCGGCGATCCGCGCCGCCGCCGCCCTCCTCGCGATCGCCGTCGTCGCGACGGGCGCATCCGCCCTCGCCGTCTGGCGCGCCGCGCACACCGACGACGCGAGCGTCGTCCCTCGCGCCGACGCGATCCTCGTCCTCGGGGCGGCGCAGTACGACGGTGCGCCGTCGCCGGTCTTCGAGGGCCGGCTCGATCACGCGCTCCTCCTCTACGACGATGACCGCGCGCCGCTCATCGTCGTCCTCGGAGGTGCCGGTGTCGGCGACGCGACGACCGAGGCCGAGGCGGGGGTGGCGTACCTCCGCGACCGAGGCGTCCCGGCGTCCGCGCTCCGCGCCTCCGGCGAGGGGTCGACGACGTGGGAGAGCCTCGCCGCGGTCCGTCCGCTCCTCGCCGACCTCGAGGTCGCGACGGTGTTCCTCGTCTCCGACCCCTGGCACAACCTCCGGGTGAAGCGCATGGCCCGCGACCTCGGCATCGTCGGGTACGCGACCGCGACGTGGCGGTCGGCCGCCCGGAGCGAGGCCACGCGGCTCGACGGCTACGTCCGGGAGACGCTCGCGTACCTCGCGTACCGGATCGTCGGCCGCTGAGGGGCCCGGGGGAGCGGGTCGGGGGCCGGCGCTACGATGCTCCGCGTGGAGACCCCCCGCGAGCGCACCGAGCGGATCGAACGCGAGACCCTCGCTCCGGCGGCGACCCTCGTGTCCGCCACGAAGGGGCGCGAGCGCGAGGAGGAACCCGACGACCTCCGAACGGCCTTCCAGCGCGACCGCGACCGGATCATCCACACGAAGGCCTTCCGGCGGCTGAAGCACAAGACGCAGGTCTTCCTCGCTCCCGAGGGCGACCACTACACCGTGCGGCTCACCCATACGCTCGAGGTCTCGCAGATCGCGCGCACCGTCGCCCGGGCCCTCGCGCTGAACGAGGACCTCGCCGAGGCGATCTCCCTCGGTCACGACCTCGGCCACACGCCGTTCGGTCACCTCGGCGAGGACGCGCTCACCCCGTTCCTCGACCGACCGTTCCGCCACAGCGAGCAGAGCCTGCGGATCGTCGAGCACCTCGAGAACGACGGCCGCGGCCTGAACCTCACCTGGGAGGTGCGCGACGGGATCGTGAACCACCCGTGGCTCATGCCCGAGCCCGCGACCCCGGAGGCCGCGATCGTCCGGTTCGCCGACCGCATCGCGTACACGAACCACGACATCGAGGATGCCGTCCGCGCAGGTGTGCTCCGCCGCGAGGATCTGCCCGCCGATGCGATCGCAGTCCTCGGCGACAGCCACGGCGCCCGAGTGAACACCCTCGTCACCGACCTCGTCCGCGCGAGCGGCGACGGGTCGGTCATCCGGCTCTCCGAGGAGGTCTTCGCCGCCTTCGATCGCCTCCGGGACTTCCTCTTCGAGCGCGTCTACCTCCGCGATGACGCGAGAGCCGAGCAGGACAAGGCCGTCGAGATGGTGCGGGCGCTCTTCTCCTACTACCTCGAGCACCCCGACGAGATCCCCGACGAGTACCACGGCACGCCGGGCGACCTCCCGACGCGGGTCGCCGACTACATCGCCGGGATGACCGACCGATACGCCCTCCGCACGTACGAGCGGCTCTTCCTGCCGCGCGGCTGGCTGCTCTGACGATGGCCGGCCGCATCCGAGACGACGACGTCGCGGCGGTCCGCGAACGGACGGACATCGTGAAGCTCATCTCGGGCTACCTCACGCTGAAGCGGTCGGGGGCCGATTCGATGTCGGGGCTCTGCCCCTTCCACACCGAGAAGTCGCCGTCGTTCTCCGTGTCCCCGTCGAAGGGCGTCTACTACTGCTTCGGCTGCGGGGCCTCCGGCGACGCGATCCGGTTCCTCCGCGAGCTCGAGCACCTCGAGTTCGCCGAGGCGGTGGAGCGGCTCGCTCGGGACGCGGGTGTCACCCTCCGCTACGAGGGCGACACGGTCGGCGCGCGCAAGGCCGCCTCGCGGCGGCAGGCCCTCCACGACGCGAACGAGCGCGCGGCCACGCTCTACGAGGAGACGCTCCGCGGCGCGCCCCAGGCCGAGGCCGCGCGGGCGTACCTCACCTCCCGGAGCATCGATCCGGCGACCGCGGCGACGTTTCAGATCGGGTTCGCGCCCGGTGCGGCGGACTTCCTCCTGAAGCGGCTGCCGGCGAAGGGGACGCCGGCCGAGATCCTCGTCGAGGCTGGCCTCGCGATCCGCGATCAGGCGAGCGGCGCGATCCGCGATCGCTTCCGGGGGCGCATCACGTTCCCGATCCACGACCTCCAGGGCCGGGCGATCGGCATCGGTGCACGCGTGCTCCCCGGCGATCGCGAGGACGGACCGAAGTACCTGAACTCTCCGGAGACGCCGATCTACCGCAAGGGCGAGACGCTCTACAACCTCCATCGGGCGAAGGGGGCGATCGCGCGATCCGGCGACGTCTACGTCGTCGAGGGCTACACGGACGTCATCGCCCTCGCGAAGGCCGGCATCGAGAACGTCGTCGCCACGTGCGGGACGGCGCTCGGCGAGGGGCACTTCCGGCTCGCCGCACGCTTCGCGAAGCGGATGATCCTCGTCTTCGACGGGGACGAGGCGGGCGCCCGTGCCGCCGAGCGCGCGTACGCGCACCTCGAGGCGTTCCCGGTGCAGCCCGTCGTCCTCGTCCTGCCCGACGGTCTCGATCCCGCCGACCTCGTGACGACCCGGGGTGGCGATGCGCTCCGCGCGCTCGCCGACGAGGCGCGTCCCGTCGTCGAGTACATGATCCGGCGGACGGTCGGCCGCATCGACCGCTCGACCGTCGAGGGGCAGTCCCAGGCGGTCGCCGCCGCCGCGCCCCTCGTGCAGGGGCTCACCGATCCCGTCCGGCGCAGCGAGTACGCCCATCTCATCGCCGACCTCACGAGCGTGTCGGAGGCCGCGGTCCAGCAGGCGATCCGTCGCCGCGGCGCGCCGGCGGCCACGGAGGTCCGCCAGACGGTGCAGCGCGCCTCCGCGCAGGAGCGGGTCGAGCGCGAGCTCCTGCGGCTGCTCGCGCGCGACGCGAGGGCTTGGGCGGCGCTCTCCGGACGCCTCACCGACGAGCACTTCACCTCCGACGAGCACCGTGCGCGCTTCCGCGAGCTCGTCGAGGCGGGCGGCGACGTCCGCGCCCGCGTGGGCGCGGGATCGGACGCCGACGCGGGCGCGGATGCCTCCGCTGCCGGCCTCGCCGCGCTCGCGGTCGAACCCCTCGAGGGCGAGCCCTCGCTCGGCTACGCGGAGGATGTCTGGCGGCGGCTCCAGCAGTTCGTCCTGAAGCGTCGCAGCGCTGCGATGCGGCAGCGCCTCGCCGAGATGGCGCCCGGCGACGAGGGGTACGACCGCGTGTTCGAGGAGCTGCTCGCGAGCGACCGCGAGCTCCGGTCGCTCGCCCCCTGACCCCTCGGGCGCCGCCGGGCGGACCCGCGTCGCCGACCGGTCGGGCATCCGGGGCGTCTCGTACACTCCCCGGATTCCTCCCCCCGGGAACGGCTAGGAGCGGCGTTGGCGGAAGCGGTTCGGGATCTCGCGGTCGGCCTCGAGGAGGCCAAGGAAGCGATCGCTGCGCGGGCGCGGGAGCGGGGGTTCATCACCTCCGACGAACTCCTCGACGGCATCTCGACCGAGGACTTCACGACGGAGCAGATCGAGGACTTCCTCGCGCAGGTCGAGGAGCACCTGCGGAGCGAGGGGCTCGAGCTCATCGAGGTGACCGGGCAGGAGGTCGCCGAGGCGACGCCGATGCGCGCCGAGGTCGACCCCCTGAAGGCACCGACGAACGACCCGGTCCGGATGTACCTGAAGGAGATCGGCCGGGTCGCCCTCCTCACCGCCGCGCAGGAGATCGATCTCGCGCGACGCATCGAGGTCGGAGAGATCGTGACGAACCTCACCGACCGCGGGGACCCGAAGGCCCTGAAGCGAGTCGTCGAGTTCGTCATCGGCGTCCGTACCCACCAGCAGCAGGCGTTCGGTCGGGTCGAGGGCGCCGGCCGCGAGCAGGTCACGAAGACCTGGAAGCCGAAGTCGAACACCGATCGCGACGGGTTCCTGCGGCGCGTCGAGCGTGACGGACAGCTCGCGAAGCGCAAGCTCATCGAGGCGAACCTCCGTCTCGTCGTGTCGATCGCGAAGCGCTACGTCGGGCGCGGGATGCTCTTCCTCGACCTGATCCAGGAAGGCAACCTCGGCCTCATCCGAGCGGTCGAGAAGTTCGACTACCGCAAGGGCTTCAAGTTCTCGACGTACGCGACGTGGTGGATCCGGCAGGCGATCACCCGTGCGATCGCCGATCAGGCGCGGACGATCCGGATCCCGGTCCACATGGTCGAGACGATCAACAAGCTCACGCGGATCCAGCGCCAGCTCCTCCAAGACCTCGGCCGCGAGCCGACGGCCGACGAGATCGGTCACCAGATGGGGATCACCGCCGAGCGGGTCCGCGAGATCCAGAAGGTGTCGCAGGAGCCCGTGTCCCTCGACCTCCCGATCGGGGAGGAGGAGGACTCGCACCTCGGCGACTTCATCGAGGACGCGGACGCGGTCGTACCCTCCGATGCCGCCACGTACATCCTCCTCCAGGAGAACCTCGAGCAGGTCATCTCGACGCTCCAGCCGCGCGAGGCGCTCGTGATCCTCCTGCGCTTCGGGATGTTCGACGTCGCCCGCCTCACCCCGGCGATGGCGGAGGAGTGGGCGAAGGTGAGCGACCGCTACCGAGACAAGTACGGCACCGAGCCGAACACGATCGCGGCGGCGACCCTCGAGGTCGTCGGCTCGATCTTCCTCGTCACCCGCGAGCGGATCCGCCAGATCGAGTCCAAGACCCTCTCGAAGCTCCGCCACCCCTCGCGCTCGCAGAAGCTCCGCGACTACCTCGAGGACTGACCGTCCCGGCCGCCGGGGCGGTTCGGTAGACTGCGTCCCGCCCGATCCGGGGTAGCTCAATCGGCAGAGCGGCGGACTGTTAATCCGTAGGTTGTGGGTTCGAGTCCCACCCCCGGAGCCCATGACGGAGGTCACCCGCGCCATCGTCCGTCCGCCCTCGGCGACCTTCGCCGACGGGCTCACGACCGCGGGGCTCGGACCACCGGATCTCGACCTCGCGCGCCGTCAGCACGACGCGTACTGCAGGGCGCTCGTCGATGCCGGTGTGGAGCTCGTCGTCCTCGAGCCCGACGACCGCTTCCCGGATTCGACCTTCGTCGAGGACACCGCGGTCGTCACGCCACGCGGCGTCGTCGTGACGCGGCCGGGTGCGCCGAGCCGCGCGGGCGAGTCCGTCGCGATGCCCGAAGTGCTCGCGCGGCTCGGCGCCCCCGTCGCGACGATCGAGGCACCCG
>JBJTIF010000144.1:0-20642 GCA_046094825.1 Actinomycetota bacterium | reverse complement strand
TCACGAGGTCGCGGTCGAGTTCGGGCAGGTGCCGGAGGCAGGACAGGACGACGGCCGCGAAGGCCTCCTGGATCTCGACGACGCGGAGGTCGCCGAGCGCGACGCCGGCCTTCCGCGTCGCCTCGCGGATCGCGGGGACCGGCGCCATCGCGAAGTCGTCCGGTTCGACGGCCACCGTCGCGCTCGCGAGGACGCGACCGAGGGGCTCGACGCCGAGGTCGGCGAGGCCGGCCTTGCTCGTGACGAGCGCGGCGATCGCGCCGTCGTTGATCGGCGACGCGTTGCCGGCCGTCACCGTTCCCTCCGCGGTGAACGCGGGCCGCAGCTTCGCGAGCTGCGGGGCGTCGGTGTCCGGGCGGATCGATTCGTCGCGGGTCACGCCCTCGACCCCCACGACCCAGTCATCGTGGAGCCCGTCCGACCACGCGGCGTCGGCGCGCGCGTGGCTCCGGAGCGCCCACGCGTCCTGCTCCTCGCGGGTCACGCCCTCGCGGAGCGCGGTCCGCTCCGCGCACGCCCCGAGCGGGTCCGTCCAGTGCGCCGGGAATCGCGGGTTCACCATCCGCCAGCCGACGACGGTCTGGTGGAGCTCCATCGACCGGGCGAACACCTCGTCGGGCCGCTGGAGGACGAAGGGCGCCCGGCTCATGCTCTCCGCGCCGCGTTCACGATCGCCTCGGAGCCGGATCCGCAGAGGCGGTTCACGGTGAGGCCGGGCACGGAGGTCGGGAGATCGGCGAGGAGCGCGGCCATCCGGCCGAGGTTGCGGTTCTCCTCGCCGGCGCCGTTCGAGTTGCCGAGGACGACGTCGCCGATCGCCGCGGGATCGATGCCGGTCCGCGCCACGAGCTCGCGGATCGGGATCGCCGCGAGGTCGTCGGGTCGCACGCGCGCGAGCCCACCGCGGTTCTTGCCGAACACCGTTCGGACCGCGTCGACGAGGTAGGCGTCCACGGGGGTATCGTACGCGGCGCGGCACCGGTCCCCGAGCGCGGGGGAGCGGACCCGCGGGAGGTGCGCGATGCGGGAGAAGGCGCTCACGTACGGCTCGTACCTGAAGGTGCCCGAACTCCTCTCCCTGAACCGCCCGCTCACCGACGAGCACGACGAGGTGCTCTTCATCACGATCCACCAGGTGTACGAACTCTGGTTCTTCCAGATGCTCCACGAGATGCGGGGGCTCCAGGCTCGGCTCGAGGCCGGTGCGACGTCCGCCGCGCTCGGGACGCTGAAGCGCATCCTCACGATCCTGAAGATCGCCGTCGCGCAGCTCGACGTCCTCGAGACGATGACCCCGACGGAGTTCGCGTCGTTCCGTGCCCGGCTCGAATCCGCGAGCGGGTTCCAGTCCGCGCAGTTCCGCGAGTTCGAGGCGGTCCTCGGTCGTCGCGACCGGAGCGCGATGGCGCACCATCCCGCCGGGGAGGCGCGCGACCGCATCGAGGCGGCGATGGCGCGCCCCGACCTCTACGACTCGCTCTGCCGCTACCTCGCCGGTCGCGGCGCGGCGGTGCCCGACGATCTCCTCGCGCGTGACGTCACGACCGCGCGGGTGCCCGACGCCCGCATGCAGGACCTCCTCCTCGCGGTCTACCGGCAGGACCCCGATGCCGCGAACGTCTGCGAGCGGTTCGTCGACCTCGACGAGGGTGTGCAGGAGTGGCGGTACCGGCACGTGAAGATGGTCGAGCGCACGATCGGCGCGAAGCCGGGGACCGGCGGGTCGGCGGGGGCGGGCTACCTCCGCGAGACGCTCTTCCACCCGGCGTTCCCCGACCTCTGGGAGATCCGCTCCCGCCTCTGAGCGCACCTCGGGATTGACCGGGTCGCACCTCCGGGCGCACGATGTGCCCCCGCCGAGCGGCGGCCGGACCGGAGGAGGTCGAGATGACCCGCAGGTACGTCATGGGCGAGCACGAGATCCCGCGCCAGTGGTTCAACGTCGCGGCGGACCTCCCGAGCATGCCGCCGCCGCCGCTCCACCCCGGGACGAAGCAGCCGGTCGGGCCCGACGACCTCGCGCCGCTGTTCCCGATGCAGCTCATCCTGCAGGAGGTCTCGCAGGACCGGTTCATCCCGATCCCGGACCCCATCCTCGACGTGTACGCGATGTGGCGTCCGACGCCGCTCATGCGCGCCACCGCGTGGGAGAAGGAGCTCGGGACCGACTGCCGGATCTTCTACAAGTACGAGGGCGTCTCGCCCGCCGGCAGCCACAAGCCGAACACCTCGATCCCGCAGGCCTGGTACAACGCGCAGGAGGGCGTGCGGCGCATCACGACGGAGACCGGCGCCGGTCAGTGGGGCTCGGCGCTCTCGCTCGCCGGCGCGCTCTACGGCATCGAGATCAAGGTCTACCAGGTGCGTGCGAGCTACGACGCGAAGCCGTACCGCCGCTCGATGATCCAGACGTGGGGCGCGTCGATCGTGCCGTCGCCCTCGCCGGACACGAACGCCGGACGCGCGATCCTCGCGCAGGACCCCGACTCGCCCGGATCGCTCGGCATCGCGATCTCCGAGGCGGTGGAGGACGCGGCGACGCGGGACGACACGAAGTACGCGCTCGGCTCGGTCCTGAACCACGTCCTGCTCCACCAGACGGTGATCGGGCAGGAGGCGATCGCCCAGATGCGCGCGGCGGACGCGTTCCCCGACGTCGTCGTGGGGTGCATCGGTGGGGGTTCGAACTTCTCCGGCATCGCGTTCCCGTTCGTGTCCGAGAAGGTCGCCGGCAAGGACATCCGGATCCTCGCGTGCGAGCCGGCGTCGTGTCCGTCCCTCACGCGGGGGCACTACGGCTACGACTTCGGCGACACCGCGGGCCTCACGCCGCTCATGCCGATGCACACGCTCGGGCACAACTTCATCCCGGACACGATCCACTCGGGCGGGCTGCGGTACCACGGCATGGCGCCGCTCGTGAGCCACCTCTACAACCTCGGGCTCATCGAGGCGGAGGCGTACCGGCAGGTGGAGTGCTTCACGGAGGCGATGCGGTTCGCCCGCACCGAGGGCATCATCCCGGCGCCCGAGGCGACGCACGCTATCCGCGGGGTCGTCGCCGAGGTCGAGCGGGCGCGCGAGGAGGGCAAGCGCAAGACGATCCTGTTCAACCTCTGCGGGCACGGGAACTTCGACATGGCGGCCTACGACTCGTTCCTGAAGGGCGAGATGGTCGACCACGAGCTCCCGCAGGGCGACCTCGACCGCGCCGCGGAGGATCTCGTCGGGATGCCGGCCGTCGGGTAGCCTGCGCCGCATGGCGCGGTTCCGGGTGGGGGTGCAGTTCCAGCCCCAGGCGACGACGATGGAGGCGCTGCGCGCGGGATGGCGTGCCGCGGACGCGCTCGGCGTCGACACGATCTGGACGTGGGACCACTTCTATCCGCTCCACGGCGACCCCGACGCCGCGCACTTCGAGGGGTGGACGCTCCTCGCCGCGATGGCGTGCGACACCTCGCGTGCGCGGTTCGGGATGCTCGTCACCTGCAACTCGTACCGGAACCCGGACCTGCTCGCGGACATGGCGCGGACGACCGATCACCTCTCGGGCGGGCGCCTGATCCTCGGGCTCGGCGCGGGGTGGTTCGAACGTGACTACGACGCGTACGGCTACCGCTTCGGGGAGGCGCGGGACCGCCTCCGCGACCTCGCGGACGCGCTCCCGCGCATCGAGGCGCGCCTTGCGGCGCTGCACCCCCGAGCGCTCGGCCCGCTCCCGGTGCTCATCGGAGGAGGTGGCGAGCAGGTGACGCTCCGCCTCGTCGCGAAGCACGCGTCGATGTGGAACGGCTTCGGGCCTCCGGAGACCTTCGCGCGGAAGAACGGCATCCTCGACGCCCACTGCGCGGAGATCGGACGCGATCCGAAGGAGGTCGAGCGCACGGTCCTCATCGGCACCGAGGAGGTCGGGCTCGTCGACGCCTACCTCGACGCGGGGGCCGAGCACCTCATCGTCGGGGTGCACACGAGCGACGGCCGACCGTTCGACCTCGCGCCCGTCGAGGCGCTCCTCACCGCCGCCCGCTGAGGGCTAGCGGACCGCGACGCGGACCGACGACGAGTTCGCCGCCCCGCAGACGGGGTTGCCGAGCGTCGCGGGATCCATGCGGGCGATCCGCGCGATGTACGTCGTCGTGGCCGTCGGCGCGACCGCGAGGCTCCAGGTGCCGTTCGCGGCGGTCGTCGCGGTCCCGAGCACCGTCGTTCCGACCGACACCGTCACCGAATGCCCGCCGACCGGGCACCACGTCGCGCTCGCGGTGCCGACCGTGCCCGAGAGCGTGACCGACGTGCCGGACGCGACGCGGGTCGAGCTCGCGCGCAGGGACACCGTGCGCGCGGAGAGCGGGGCGAACATCCCGGTCACCGTCCGCGCGGCGTCCATCGTGACCGTGCAGGTCCCGGTCCCCGTGCACGTGCCGCCGGTCCACCCGACGAAGATCGATCCCGAGGCGGCGGCCTGCGACACGGTCACGCCCGTCCCGAGCGGGTAGGTCGACGTGCACGTCGTCGTGCAGGCGGTGCCACCGGTCGGCGTCACGCTCCCGGACCCCATGCCGGATCGGCCGAACGTGAGCGTCGCGGTGCTCACCGCCGCGAACGTCGCCGTCACGGCCTTGTCCGCGTCGGCGGTGAGCGTGCACGTCCCGGTCCCCGTGCACGCCCCGGTCCAGCCGGTGAACGCGCTGCCGGCCGCGGGCGTCGCCGTGAGCGTGACCGTCGAGGTGTAGGTGAACGGCGCCGTGCCCGTCCCCGCGGCGACGCCCGCGGCCGCGGAGCAGGTGATCCCGGCGGGGTTCGACGCGACGGCGCCGCTGCCGGTCCCCGCTGCGGTCACCGTGACGGGGACCGTCGACGGCAGGTACGTGATCGCGACGCTCCGGTCGGCGGTCATCGAGAGGGTGCAGGAGGTCCCGTTCGGGGTCCCCGCGCAGTCGCCGCCCCACGCCCAGGTCGTCGCGGGGTCCGAGCTCTGCGGCGCGAGCGTCGTCGTGGCGCCACCGACGGAGAGCCGGGTCGTCGACGAGCACGTCGCGTTGCAGAAGTTGCCGAGGCCGTCCTGCTGGACGCCGCCGAACTTCCCGCCGACGCCCTCCTTCGTGATCGTGAGCTGGCGCAGGAGGAGGGACGAGACGTCGGCGGCCTTGTAGCGATCGAGGTCGACGGCGCCGGAGATCCCGCTCACGGTGCCGGACGAGGTGTACTGCCAGAACGTCCAGCCGCGCCCCGCCCAGTTGTTCGCCGGGATCGTCGGCGAGAGCGCATCCGTCCAGTGCGCGATCCACAGGAGCCCGTAGCCGCTCTCGGCGACGATGTTGCCGCTCGTGCCGAACCGGGTGTTCCATCCCGATGGGCTCGTGTAGACCATCGGGTAGATCCCCGTCTGCTGGCGGACCCGCTCGAGCCACGTCATCGCCCAGTCGGTGAGCGCAGCCTGCCCGAGCCCGTTGTTCTTCTCGATGTCGAACACCGGCGGCAGATCGCCCGCGCGCGGCTGCGCCACGGAGACGAACCAGTCGGCCTCGGCGCGGGCGCCCGCGGCGTTCGACGGGGTCTTCGTGACGTCGGCGAAGTGGTAGGCCCCGGTCGGGATGCCGTTCGCGTTCGCGTTCGACCGGTTCGTCGCGTACGTCGGGTCGGCGTACGTGGTGCCCTGGGTCGCCTTCAGGAAGGCGAACGTCTTGCCGGCGCCCGCCACGCGCGACCAGTCGATCGTCCCCTGCCAGTGCGAGACGTCGATCCCCTCGGCCTGCCCGGCCGCGGCGCCGGCCGGGAGCGACGCGGAGACCGTCCCCGTGGCGAGGAGCGCGACGGCGAGCAGCGCGGCGCGGAGGCGGCGCGGGCGGCGGTGCGGTCGCGGCATCGGTCCTCCTGCTCCCCAGGGTCGACGGCGGGCTCGCCGGGCGTACCCCGAGAGGGTACCGGGGTCCTCCGGGGGCGTGGTAGGAAGGGGGATGCCCAGCGCCCCGGCCGGTGACGCGCCCGACCTCGTGCCCCCCGAGGACGCGGCGGACCTCATCCTCGTCGGCGGCGCGGTCCACACGGTGGACCCCCTGCTGCCGCGGGCCGAGTCGATCGCCCTCTCGCGCGGACGGATCGTCGCCGTCGGTGCCGCGGGCGACGTCCTCGGCTTCTTCCGCGGCGCCGGGACGACCGTCGTCGACGTCGGGGGACGTACCGTGCTCCCCGGCTTCCAGGACGCGCACATCCACGCGCCGATCGGCGGTGCGCAGACGCGGCAGTGCGACCTCCATGTGGCGAGCGATCGCGCGGGCTACCTCGAGGTGATCGCGGCGTACGCGGCGTCGCACCCCGACGTCGCGTGGATCCGCGGTGGGGGATGGGCGATGGATCGGTTCCCCGGCGGGACGCCTCGCAAGGAGGACCTCGACGCGATCGTGGCCGACCGTCCGGTCTTCCTCCCGAACCGCGACGGCCACGGCGCGTGGGTGAACTCGCGCGCGCTCGAGCTCGCGGGCGTCACCGCGACGACCCCCGACCCCGCGGACGGCCGGATCGAGCGCGACCCCGACGGGTCGCCGTCCGGGACGCTCCACGAGGGGGCGATGCACCTCGTCGACCGCCTCATCCCGGCGCTCACCCCGCAGGAGTGGGAGGAGGGCCTGCTCCACGGGCAGGCGTACCTCCACGCGCTCGGCATCACCGGGTGGCAGGACGCGATCGTCGGTGGTACGTACGACTCGCTCGACACCTACATCCGTCTCACGGAGCAGGGTCGGCTGACCGCCCGCGTCGTCGCCGCGCTCTGGTGGGAGCGCTCGCGCGGTGCCGAGCAGATCGCCGACCTCGTCGAGCGCCGCGACCGTGCGCGCGCCTCGGGGTTCGATGCGTCGAGCGTGAAGATCATGCAGGACGGGGTCCTCGAGAACTTCACCGCCGCCGTCCTCGACCCCTACCTCGACGCGACGGGTCGCCCCACGGACAACCGCGGCATCTCCTTCGTCGACCCCGCGCTCCTCGCGGAGGTCGTCCCCGAACTCGATCGCCTCGGGTTCCAGGTGCACTTCCATGCGCTCGCCGAACGCGCGGTGCGCGAGTCGCTCGATGCGATCGCGGCGGCGCGTCGGGCGAACGGGATGAACGACCTCCGCCACCACATCGCGCACATCCAGATCGTCCACCCGGAGGACATCCCGCGGTTCCGTGCGGTCGGTGCGGTCGCGAACATGCAGCCCCTGTGGGCGACGTACGAGGAGCAGATGACCGAGCTCACGATGCCGTTCATCGGCGAGGAACGGAGCGGGTGGCAGTACCCGTTCGCGAGCCTCCTGCGGGCGGAGGTCCCGCTCGCGGCGGGCAGCGACTGGCCGGTCACCTCGGCCGACCCCCTCTGGGAGATCGCGGTCGCGGTCCACCGGCGGCATCCGCGGTCGCGTGGCGGTCGCGGGCGTGCCGCGGAGGAGACGTTCCTCCCGGACGAGCGCCTCACGCTCGACCAGGCGATCGAAGCCTTCACGCTCGGCTCCGCCTACGTGAACCACCTCGACGACCGGGTCGGGAGCCTCGCCGTCGGCAAGGAGGCGGACCTCGTCATCGTCGACCGCGATCTCGCGACGCAGGACCTCGAAGGACTCGGCGAGGCACGGGTCGAGTGCACGATCGTCGCCGGCCGCGTCGTCCACGCCGTCGGCCCGTTCGCGGGGCTCACGTGAGCGGCGCGTTCGAGCCCACCGAGCGCACGCGGGGCAAGCGCCTCGCCGACCGCGTCACGTACGACCGCGACGACGTGTACTCGGTCCTCGATGCCGCGATCACGTGCAGCGTCGGCTACGTGATCGACGGCCGCCCGTACGTCACGACGACCGCGCACTGGCGCGAGGGTGACCGCCTGTACTGGCACGGCTCGTCCGCGAGCCGGTTCCTCCGCAGCGTCGTCGGCGCGGAGGCGTGCCTCACCGCGCACCTCCTCGACGGCCTCGTGCTCGCGCGGAGCGGGTTCGAACACTCCATGAACTACCGCTCGGTGACGGCGTTCGGCACCGTCGCGAGCGTCGAGGACGAGGCGGAGAAGGTCCGCGTCCTCGATCGGTTCCTCGAGAAGCTCGTGCCGGGCCGTGCGGCCGAACTCCGCGCCCCGGCCGAGCAGGAGCTCCGCGCGACGACGGTGCTCACGATGCCGCTCGTCGAGGCGTCCGCGAAGATCCGCACGGGGGGGACGGGCGATCTCGAGGAGGACCTCGACGCGCCGGTGTGGGCCGGGGTCCTCACGGTCGAGACCCGGTTCGGTGACCTCGTCCCCGAGACCGATCCGCCGCCGAGGGGCGCCGCCTCCGACGCGCTCCGCGCGCTCCTCGGTCGATCGCTGTAGGTCCGCCCGTCCGCGGCGGTCGGCGGCTAGGCTGACGCGCCGCGCGTGCGTGCGCGTCGGGATGCGACGGGAGGAGTCCGCGATGGGCAAGGGGATCCGGGAAC
This sequence comes from Actinomycetota bacterium, assembly GCA_046094825.1. GTDB lineage: Bacteria > Actinomycetota > UBA4738 > UBA4738 > HRBIN12 > JBJTIF01. The sequence goes on along the minus strand of JBJTIF010000144.1, from coordinate 12,206 downwards.
GCCTCGCCGAGGGGCCGGTGCTCGGAGACGGCGGCTACCTCCTCGAGCTCGAGAAGCGCGGGTACGTGCAGGCGGGACCGTTCACCCCGGAGGTCGTCATCGACCACCCCGAGGCGCTCGCGTCGCTCCACCGGGAGTTCCTCCGCGCCGGCGCCGAGGTCCTGCAGACGATGACCTTCTACGCGAGCGACGACAAGCTCGCGACCGTCGGGCTCGAGGGCAAGGTCGACGAGATCAACCGGGCCGCCGTGATGATCGCCCGCGAGGTCGCGGCGGAGGCCGACGCGCTCGTCGCCGGCAACCTCTCGCTCACGTGGGCCTACGACCCGGCCGACGCTGCGTCCGCCGATCACGTGCGCGCGCTCTTCGACCGGCAGATCGCGAACCAGATGGACGTCGGCGGCCCGGACTTCTGGATCGGCGAGACGTTCTCGTACCTCGGCGAGGCGCTCCTGTTCGTCGAGCGCGCGAAGCCCACGGGGCGACCCGTCATGGTCACGCTGTCGTTCGAGTCCACGCCGACGCGCACGTACGAGGGCGACACCCCCGCGGAGGCCGCGCGTCGCCTCGCCGACGCCGGCGCGGACATCGTGGGCGTGAACTGCCTGAACGGCCCGGAGCAGCAGCTCCCGATCGCGATCGAGATGCGCGGAGCCGTCGAGGTCCCGGTCGCGGTGCAGCCGGTCGCGTACCGCACGACCGCCGAGGTGATGGACTTCACCGCCTCGGGAGGGTTCCCGTTCGCCCTCGACCCGCTCCAGCTCTCCCGTGGGGAGATGGCTGCCTTCGCGCGCGCGGCCGCGGCCGCGGACATCCGCTACATCGGCTCGTGCTGCGGCGCCGTGCAGGCGCACGTCCGGGCGATGGCGGAGGCGCTCGGCAAGCGGACGACGGTCGAGCGCGAGTGGCGCTCGACGTCCGGGCGCGCGATGTCGGCCTACGAGTACTACGGGCACGACGACGCCGGAGCCTGAGTGCCGAGCACCGCGTTCCGCCACGCCGTCGTCGGACTCGGCGGGATCGGATCGTCGGCGGCGTACTGGCTCACGCGGCTCGGGGAACCGGGCGAGGTCCTCGGGCTCGAGCGGTTCGCGTTCGGCCACGACCGCGGTGCCTCGCACGACCACGGCCGCATCGTCCGCCTGAGCTACCACACGGCCGATCACGTCCGACTCGCACGGCTCGCGTACGAGGCGTGGGATGCGATCGCGGCCGACGCCGGGGCGCCGATGGTCGTGCGGACCGGCGGGGTCGACCTCTTCCCACCCGGCGCATCGATCGATGCGACCGACTACGAGACGGCGATGGCCGGCGCGGGCGTCCCGTTCGAGGTCTGGAGCGGCGACGACCTCATGCGCCGCTACCCCGTGTGGCGCGTCGCACCCGACACGAAGGTGCTCTGGCAGGAGGCGTCGGGGGTCGCGCCGGTCTCGTCGATCCGCGACGTCGGTGGCGCGTGGGTGCTCGAGGCCGGCGGCGTCACGTACGAGGCCGAGACGCTCACGATCGCCGTGGACGCGTGGACGAACGACCTCCTCGCGCACCTCGGCATCCGGTGGAACCTCCGCACGACGCTCGAGCAGGTCGCGTACCACCGACCCGGCGACCCCACGCTCGCGTCGCCCGAGCGGTTCCCCGTCTGGATCTGGATGGACGACCCCTCCTTCTACGGCATCCCCGCGTTCGACACCGCCGAACCGAAGATCGGGCAGGACGCCGGCGGGCGGGAGACGACCGGCGACACCCGATCGTTCGACCCCGATCCCGCGTACTCCGCGCGCCTCGACCGCTTCGTCGCCGAGCATCTCCCCGGCGTGCACGGGCCCGTCGTGCGCGAGCTCACGTGCCTCTACGTGATGCCGCCGGATCGGGAGTTCGTGTGCGATCGAGTCCCCGGCTACGACCGCGCGGCCGTGTTCCAAGGGGCCGCGCACGCGTACAAGTTCGCGGGGATCTTCGGGCGGAGCCTCGCGGAGCTCGCGCTCGGACGCCCGACGACCGCCGACCTCACGAGGTTCTCGGCGACGCGTCCCTGCCTCACCGCACCGGATCCGGACTGGAACGCCCTCATCTAGGGGCGTCCGGCCTCACTGGAGATCGCGCGGGAACACGCGATCCCAGGACCGGCACCACCGTCGCGCGCCGTCCTCGGTCGTCTCGAGGTCGAGGTGGACGCGGTACGTCGACGCGTCGGACTCGATGCGCCACGAGGCCGTCGCGGCCACCGTCGCCTCGGGGAACGTCACCGCGAAGCGCGCGCTCGCGTCCACCCACGCGCGTCCGGGGTCATCGAGCGAGACCCCGACCTCGCCTTCGCAGCGGGCGTCCATCGGGGGCGTGCCGTCGTCGGCCGGCGACGGCGCGCCGTACGCCGTGCGCGCGATCGACGCTCCGCCCGCATCGCCGCGGTGCACCTCCCACGAGATCGACGGGTCGTCCGCGTGCGGTGGGGGCGGCGGGAGGATGTCGAGCCGCGGTGCCGGGTCCGGGGACGCTCCGTCGAGGACCGGCAGGACGAGCGTGCTCGCCGCGCGATCGATCCGCAGCGTCACGGGTCCGGGCGGTGGCCAGACGTTCGGCCAGTCCGTGCCCGCGATGTCGACACGGATGCGGTGCCCGGGTTCGAAGATCCACGACGTGACCTCGAGCTCGACCTCGACGTCCACGGGTTCGTCGACCGGCATCGGTGCCGGATGCTCGCGCGACGCGCGGTGCGTGAGGTTCAGGAGCCCCCGCGTGACGAGCTGGGAGGTGCCGTCGGGGTGCACGTCGCAGAGCTTCACGGACACCGACGCGACGGGTGCGCTCGACGCGATGCGGAGCCGGGCGCGGGGGTGGCCGAGCACGACGAGGTCCGCGTCCGGCGCGGGGAAGTCGTGGACGAGGGAGTCCGCCTCGTCGGGACGCTGGTCGGTGGGCTGCCCCCAGGGGAGCCCGCCCGCGCACGAGAGCCACGCGGTGGCTCCGACATCGGGACGGACGGCGAGCGCTTCGCCGGAGGGCGTCGCGATCGCGCGGTCGAGCGGCAGCGGGAGATCGCGCTGCCGCTCGACCGGCCATCCGCGTTCGGCGCTCCACTCGCCGCGGAAGCACGGGAGGTCGAAGGCCGGCGGCGTGGGTCGACGGAGGAAGACCGTGATCGACGGCTCCTCGTCGATCCCGTTGCGCGACCCCCGGAGCCACCGGTCGAACCACCGTGCCATCTGCGGTACGAGGTCGAGGTTCGGACCCGGTCGCGCGGTCGCGGTCGACTCGTGACCCCACGGTCCGGCGAGGAGCCGACGCGGGCAACGGAGGTGCTCCATCGCGCGGAGCGCGATGTTCGTGTAGCCGTCGGCCCACCCGGTCACGAGCATCGTCGCCGCCACGATGGCGCCGTAGTCCGTCGCGAGCGAGCCGTGGCGCCAGGAGTCGTCGAACCGCTGGTGCTCGAACCACGTGAACGGCCACGGTTCGACCTCCTCGACCCGCTCGCGCCATCGCTCGCGCCACGCCGGCCCGGCGAGCGAGGGGACCGGGGGGAGCGCGTTGCTCGCGACCATGTAGAGCGGCCAATCGACGAGATCGAGCTGCTTCAGCATCCCCCCGAAGTAGTGGACGTCGTCGGCGTAGCGATCATCGGAGGCGTAGATCGCGCAGATCGCCGCGAGCGCGGGCGGGCGACGCATCGCGACCTGGAGGGCGTTGAACCCCCCCCACGACGCGCCGAACATCCCGACGGCGCCGGCCGACCACGGCTGCGCGGCGAGCCACGCGATCGTGCGCTCGAGATCCTCGTGCTCGCGGGTCGTGTACTCGTCGTGGAGCAGCCCCTCGCTCGAACCGGTTCCCCGGAGGTCGATGCGGCACGAGGCGAACCCGAACTCCGACGCGAGGCGCGCGTGCTGCGCGAGCGTCGCGACGTGGAGATCGTCCTTGCGGTACGGGAGCGCCTCGAGGAGGGTCGGCCACGGGCCCTCGCCGTCGGGAAGGAAGATCGTCGCGGCGAGGCGGATGCCGTCGTCCATCGGGATCCACGTGTCGACGCGCGGCATGGACGGATACTAGGCGTGACGCATCCGGCGGCGGAGTTGGCTAGCATCCGCGCGTGGGCGAACCCCTCCTCTACGAACGTCTCTCCTGGCCGCAGGTGCGCCGGGCGGTCGAGGAGGACCGCGTGTGCCTCATCCCCGCCGGGACGCTCGAGGACCACGGACCGCACCTCCCGATCGACACCGACACCCGGATCGCGACCGAGATCTGCCGCCGTGCCGCCGCCGAGCTGCCCGACGACGTCGTGCTCCTGCCGCCGATCATCCACGGCTACACGCCGCACCACATGGCGTTCCCCGGTCCGATCACGATCGGCTGGGAGACGTTCGTGAAGCACGCGGTCGACATCGGCTCGTCGCTCGCCCGACACGGGTTCCGCCGGATGCTGTTCCTGAACGGGCACGGATCGAACATCCCGCTCATCGAGATGGCGGCTCGCCTCGTCGGCCTCGAGCACCCCGGGGTCCTCGCGGCGTCCGCGTTCTACCTGACGAGCCCCGAGGGTCTCGCGACGATCGAGCGGGTGCGCACCTCCGGTCGCGGTGGGATGGGGCACGCCTGCGAGCTCGAGACCTCGATCTACCTCGCGATCGACCCCACTGTCGTCCGCATGGACCTCGCGGTGGCCGGCGGCAACGCGCTCGAGGGGGCGAACTTCTGGCTCGACTGGACCGATGGGCCGCTCCACCTCATGCCCTGGTGGAACGCCCTGTCGCCGACCGGCGTCCACGGCGACCCGACGGTCGCGACGGCGGAGAAGGGGCGGGCGCTCCTCGACGCGGCCGTGGCCGAGAGCGTCGGGTACCTCCGCGAGCTCCGGGGCAAGCCCCTGCCGGTGCTCGCCCCACCGACCGACCGGGCCTGAGTCCCGCCCCGGCTTGCGCCCCGGAGGGCGAGGGGGTAGGAACCGCTGGGGGCCACCGGACCCGCCGGCGGCCCGTGCAGCAGGAGGGGGAGGACCGATGCAGGCTCGACGTCTCGTGTCGCTCGTGCTCGTGCTCGCCACGGCGGTGATCGGGCTCGGGGGCGCGGCGATCGCGCAGACCTCGTCCGCCCCCGCCGAGAAGGTCGTCTTCACCTGGGGTGGGACGGGCGAGCCCGACTCCCTGAACCCGATGACCGGCTACCTCGCGGTCGACTTCTACTTCTGGACGGCCGCGTACCACCTCCTCGTGGACTTCGACGAGAACTTCGGGGTCGACGCCGACGGCGGACTCGTGACCGACGTCGAGGTGGGGGCGGACAACCAGACGTTCACGTACACGATCCGCTCGGGCATCCTCTGGTCGGATGGCGAGCCGCTCACGGCGCGCGACGTCGCGTTCTCGCTCAACCTCTACAAGGACAAGAACGCGTACCTGCCGTCGACCTACCTCGGTCTCATCGATGGGCCGGTGACCGCCCCCGATGACACGACGATCACGTTCCGCACGACGGAGCCGACGGGGCTCTACGCGGCCGAGGCCCCGTACATCTACGCGTACATCCTGCCGGAGCACATCTGGGGCGGCCTCGAGAAGCCGAAGGGCTTCGAGAACGTGCCGATGGTCGGCAGCGGCCCCTTCGTCGTCGTCGAGTACAAGGTCGGCGAGTACGTCCGGCTCGAGCGCAACCCCTACTGGGTCGGCGACGAGCCCTACGTCGATGAGCTCATCTACCGCATCTTCAAGAACGAGGACGCGCTCGCCGAGGCCCTGAAGGCGGGGGAGGTGGACCTCGCGTACTTCAGCTCGTCGAACGTCTACAACTCCCTCGCCGACGAGCCGAACATCGAGCGGATGGCCGGAACGATCCCCTCCTTCTCCGAGATCGGTATGACCGCCGGTTCCGCCGTCGCTCCGGCGACGGACACGTTCACGCCCCACGGCGACGGGCACCCCGCCCTCGCCGACGTCACGGTGCGCCGGGCGGTCCGCATGGCGATCGACTCGCAGCAGCTCGTCGACAAGGTCCTCCTGGGCTACGGCCAGGCGGGCGACACGATCGTCCCGCCGGTGTCCGTCGCCGGTGCGCGGTGGGCGCCGTCCGGCGACGACCTCATCTCGTGGGACATCGACGGCGCGAACGCGATGCTCGACGCCGCCGGCTACGCCGACTGCGATGGCGACGGCGTCCGCGAGATGCCGGACTGCGGGCAGTCGCTCGTCTTCCGGTACTACGTCCGCACGAGCGAGCAGACCTCGGTCGACGCCGCGGAGTTCGTCCGGCCGTGGCTCGCCGAGATCGGCATCGACGCGCAGGTCGAGGCGATCACCTCGGCCGCGCTCGGCGACCTCATCGTCGCGGGCGAGTACGACCTCTTCTCGTGGGGCTGGATCCCCGACCCCGACCCCGACGTCGCCCTCGGGTGGTTCACGTGCGACTCGCGTCCGCCGGACGGGACCGAGTACGGCAACAACGACGCGTACTACTGCAACCCCGAGTACGACGCGCTCTACCTCGAGCAGCGTGCGACGCTCGACCCCGAGGCGCGGTGGGCGATCGTCGAGGAGATGCAGCGCATCTTCTACGAGGACAGCGCGTACGCGGTCATGTGGTACGACCCGATCCTCCAGGCGTACCGGACGGACACGTTCGAGGGCTACAACCCACAGCCGCAGCCCGAGGGCGATCTCCTCGAGGGCTACGGCGGTCCGAGCACCGTCTGGACGACCCTGCGTCCGGTCGGCACGGCGGTCGACACCGGCGTGCGGACGCGCGGGCTCGGTGCCGGGGTGTGGGTCGGGCTCATCGCGGCCGGCGTCGCGATCGTCGCCGTGGCCGCGATGCGCCGACGCCGCGCCGGCGACGGCGACGACGTCTGATCCGAGGCGAGGGTGCGGAGGTACCTGCTCGGCAAGTCCCTGCAGGCCCTCCTCACCCTCGCCTTCGTCCTCGTCTTCAACTTCTTCCTCTTCCGGGTGCTCCCGGGTGACCCCGCGGCGCTCCTGCTCCGGGGCACCGCGGCGTTCAGTCCGGAGAACATCGCGGAGATGCGCGCGGACCTCGGCCTCGACCGGCCCCTGCCGGAGCAGTTCGTCTCGTACGTCGTCGACACCGCGACGCTGAACTTCGGCCAGTCGTTCTTCCTGAAGGGCGCGGATGTCGCGGAGGTGGTCGGCGGCAAGCTCTGGCCGACGGTCCTCCTCGTCGGGCTCTCGACGCTCGCGTCCGCGCTCATCGGCCTGTGGATCGGGATCCGCGGCGGGTGGCGGCCGGGGCGTCGGTTCGACGTCGTCTCGCAGGGCGTCACGCTCTTCGCGTACGCGATGCCGGAGTTCTGGTTCGGCATCCTCATGCTCATGCTGTTCTCGGGGGTGCTCGGGCTCCTGCCCACCGGCGGGTACGCGACCCCCGGCGCCGACCTCTCCGGGCTCGGGCACGCGGTCGACGTCCTCAACCACCTCGTCCTGCCGTTCCTCGTCCTCACCGTCGCCTACCTCGGGGAGTACGCGCTCATCATGCGGAACTCGATGATCGATGTCGTCGGCGAGGACTTCGTCACGACGGCGCGGGCGAAGGGCGTGCGCGATCGGGATGTCCTGTGGCGCCACGCCGTCCCGAACGCGCTCCTGCCGACGGTGACGATCACGTTCCTCTCGCTCGGGTTCGTGTTCTCCGGCGCGATCACCGTCGAGTACGTGTTCTCGTGGCCGGGCGTCGGATGGCTCTCCGTCCAGGCGATCGAGAGCAAGGACTACCCGCTCCTGCAGGCGCTCTTCCTCCTCTTCTCCGCCGCGGTGATCGTCGCGAACCTCCTCGCCGATCTCCTCTACTCGAGCCTCGATCCCCGGGTGCGCGCGCGATGAACGATCCCCGCCCGGGCACGCCGACCTCGCCCCGCGCGATCGTCCGCGCGCGACGCCGTGCGGCGGTCCGTCGCACCTGGGCCGTCTTCCGCGCGAACCGGATGGGCGTGTGGGGTCTCGGGATCCTCGCGGCCTTCGTGCTCCTCGCCCTCGCCGCGCCGCTCCTCGTCGACCGGGAGGCGCTCTCGGCGACGTGCACGTGCAACGGTGCGCCGTACGCGCCGCCCTCCGCGCGGTTCCCCTTCGGCACCGACAACCTCGGCCGCTCGGTGCTCGCGCTCACGATCTGGGGCTCGCGGATCTCGCTCCTCGTCGGGTTCCTCGCGACGCTCATCTCCGTCGGGATCGGCGCGGTCGTCGGCATCGCCGCGGGCTACCTCGGACGGACGTCGGAGACGGTGCTCATGCGCCTCACCGACTGGTTCCTCGTGATCCCGTTCCTGCCGCTCGCGATCGTCCTCGCCTCGGTGCTCGGTCGGTCGCTCCTCGTCATCGTCCTCGTGATCGGCTCCACGTCGTGGCCGGCGACGGCGCGCATCGTGCGCGCCCAGGTGCTCTCCGTGAAGACCCGTCCCTACGTCGAGCGCGCGCGGGCGCTCGGGGCCTCGGGGTGGCACCTCGTGACCCGGCACATCCTGCCGAACGTCGGGCCGCTCATCTTCGCGAACACGGTCCTCACGATCGCGATCGCGATCCTGTCCGAGACGACGCTCTCGTTCCTCGGGCTCGGCGATCCCCTGAGCATCTCGTGGGGGACGCTCCTCGAGTTCGCCTTCACCGGGGGGGCGGCGACGAGCGGCCAGTGGTGGTGGCTCGTGCCGCCGGGGCTCGCGATCGTCGTCGTCGTGCTCGCCTTCACGATGTGCGGATTCGCGCTCGACGAGGTCTTCAACCCGAGGCTCCGGCGCCGATGAGCGTGCTCTCCGTCCGCGATCTCCGGGTGACCTACCGGACCCGGGGCGGCGGCGTGCCCGCCGTCCGCGGCGTCTCGTTCGACATCGGTCGCGGCGAGGTGCTCGGGATGGCGGGGGAGTCCGGCTGCGGCAAGTCCACGATCGTGAACGCCGCGATGCGGCTCCTACCGCCCGAGACGGAGGTCGCCGGCGAGGTGCTCCTCGACGGGGAGGACCTCCTCACGATGAAGCCCGGACGGCTGCGCGCGGTGCGATGGGCGGGAGCATCGGTGATCTTCCAGGGCGCGCTCCACGCGCTGAACCCCGTGCGGACGATCGGCGACCAGGTCGCGGAGGCGATGCTCGTCCACGGGACGACCGACGCCGCGGGCGCGTCGCGCCGGCGACGACCCGCACGAGCTCTCCGGCGGCCAGAAGCAGCGGGTGATGATCGCGATGGCGCTCGCGTGCGACCCGCAGCTCGTCATCGCCGATGAGCCGACGACGGCGCTCGACGTCGTCGTCCAGGCGCAGGTCCTCCGGCTCCTGAAGGACCTCCAGGACCGGCTCGGCCTCGCGATGCTCTTCATCACCCACGACCTCGCGGTGCTCGTCGAGGTCTGCGACCGGCTCGCGGTCATGTACGCGGGATCGATCGTCGAGGAGGGACCCGCCGGCGCGGTGTTCCGCGAACCCGCGCACCCGTACACGCGTGCGCTCGCGGCCGCGTACCCGACGATCGGCGACCCGCGGTTCCGGATGGCTCCGTCGGGACTCGGGGGCGACCCGCCGCAGCCGGAGTCGGTGCCGCCGGGCTGCGCGTTCCACCCCCGCTGCCCGGTCGCGTTCGCCGACTGCGCGACGACCGTCCCGCCGCTCGTCGCGGCCGGCGCGGACCGTGCCGCCGCCTGCCTGCTCGTCGGGGGCCCCCGTGGGTGACGCGCTCCTCGAGGTTCGCGGTCTCCGCGTCGGGTTCGACGCGCGCGAGTCGGTGCTCGGCGGCATCCTCGGTCGCGGTCGCGGCGAGCGGGCGCGCGCGGTCGACGGGGTCGACCTCGACCTGCGTCGTGGCGAGGTGCTCGCGCTCGCCGGCGAGTCGGGCTGCGGGAAGACGACGCTCGCCCGCGCCGTCATGGGGCTCCAGCGACCCGACGCCGGGACGATCACCTTCGGCGGCGAACCGATCGACCGTGATCTCCGCGCCTACCGGCGACGCGTCCAGATGGTGTTCCAGGATCCGACGGCGTCGCTGAACCCGCGCCAGACGGTGTACGAATCGGTCGCGGAGGGGCTGCGCATCCACCGCGAGCACCGGAGCGATGCGTCGGAGGAGGAACTCGTCGCCCGCGCCCTCGCGAGGTCGGGTCTGCGACCTCCGGAGCGGTTCTACCTCGCCTACCCGCACGAGCTCTCCGGCGGCCAGCGCCAGCGCGTCGTCATCGCGGGCGCGCTCGTCCTCGAGCCCGAGGTCATCGTCGCCGACGAGCCGGTCTCGAACCTCGACGCGTCGGTCCGCGGCGAGATCCTGAAGCTCCTCCTCGGGCTCCGCGACGAGCTCGGGATCGCGATGCTCGTCGTCACCCACGACCTCGGCCTCGCGTGGACGATCGCCGATCGCGTCGCCGTGATGTACCTCGGTCGCGTCGTGGAGCTCGGTCCCGCGGAGGAGGTCCTCACGCGCCCCCGCCACCCGTACACGCGCGCGCTCCTCGACGTCGTCCCGGAGGAGGGCGGGATCGGGCGCGCGTCGATCGCCGGCGAGCCGCCCGACCCCTCACGCATCCCCCCGGGGTGCCGGTTCCATCCCCGGTGCCCCGCGCTCGCCGACGGGACCGCGGCCGCCGCGGGCGTCGAGGAACGCTGCCGCACCCTCGACCTCGCCCTCGACGAGGTCGCGTCCGGGCACACGGTCGCCTGTCACCTCGCGTCCGCGCCGACATCGGGCGGTCGTCCATGAGCGGCGGCGCGACCCGCGCCGCGTGGGAGGCGCGCTTCCGCGTCCCCGTCGCCACGTTGCCGCACTGGTCCGACGCCGCCCCCGACCGGCTCGTGTACGTGTCCGACGCGTCCGGGATCCTCCAGGCGTACGCGTGGGACCGCGCCTCGGGGACGCACCGCCGCGCCACCTCCGAGCCGGTCGGCGTCGTCCTCGCGGAGGTGTCGCACGACGGCAGCGAGGTCATCTGGTTCTCCGACGCGACGGGCGACGAATCGGGGCGCTGGGTGGCGGCCCCGTTCGGCGGCGGCGAGCCCCGCGACCTCCTCCCCGGCGCGCCGCACGGGTGGCCCGAGGGCATCTCGCTCGGGGGCACCGCGACCGCCGCGGTCCTCGCCGACGCGGCCGGGTTCGCGGTCGTCGTCCGCGACGCCGCCGGGACGCGCGTGCTCCGCACCGACGATGAGGCGATCTCGATCGGGCCGGGCGACGTCGGCATCGAGGGGACGGTGCGCGGCGGGGTGTCGCCGGACGGCGGGGCGCTCTGCATCGCGACCGCCCGCGGCGGGGATTCGCTGCACCGCGTGCTCCGCGTCCTCGACCTCGCGGACGGGCGCGAGCTCGGCGTCCTCTCGGACGGCGCGGACTCCGCGCTGTCGCCGGTCGCGTGGTCGCCGGACCCGTCGGACCGCCGTCTCCTCATCGCGCACGAACGAGACGACCTCACGCGACCGGCGACGTGGGATCCGCGGACCGGCGAGCGCATCGATCTGCGGCTCGACCTCCCCGGGGAGGCGCACCCGCTCGACTGGTTCGCCGACGCGCGGTCGATCCTCGTCCTGCACCGGCACCGGGGTCGCGACGCGCTCCTGCGCGTCGACCTCGCGACCGGCGGCATCATCGAGCTCGCCCCGGCACGCGGCGAGATCGCGGGGGCGCGTGTGCGACCCGATGGCTCGGTGTGGCGTCGCGAGCTCCACAGCACGCGGGCCTCGCGCGTGCTCGACGACCGCGACGCTGCGGTGCTCGCGCCGCCGGACGAGGGGCACGGTCCGGGGGATCCGACCGGGCGTCCGTACCGGTCGTGGACGTTCGCGAACCCCGTCGGCGAGACCGTGCACGGCTTCGTCGTCGCCCCGGAGGGGCCCGGACCGTTCCCGCTCTACCTGAAGGTGCACGGCGGCCCGACCTGGCTCTACGGCGACACGTTCCACCCCGACGCGCAGGCGATCGTGGACCTCGGGTTCGCGGTGGCGATCGTGAACTACCGGGGCTCGACGGGGTACGGGCGGCGGTGGCGCGACCGCATCATCGGCGACGTCGGGTTCCCCGAGCTCGAGGACGTGACCGCCGGGGCCGACGACCTCATCGCCCGCGGCATCGCCGACCCCGATCGCGTGGTGCTGGCAGGTTGGTCGTGGGGCGGCTATCTCGGGCTGCTCGGCGCGGGGACGCGTCCCGATCGGTGGAAGGCCGTGGTCGCGGGCGTCCCGGTGGGCGACTACGTGGCCTCCTACGACGACTCGTCACCGGCGCTGCAGGCCTACGACCGCGCCC
>JBJTIF010000143.1:0-15814 GCA_046094825.1 Actinomycetota bacterium | reverse complement strand
CCGCGGCGGCGGCGGCGACGGCCGCCGCCGCCGCGATCGCCGGCGAGGGCGCCGCGATCGTCTCGTTCGATCCCGACGATCTCTTCGACTACCGCTCGCGCCGACAGGATAGGGGGCGTCAGGCGGGAAGCTTCGGGGCGGGTGACAGGGCCGGGCTCCCGTCGGCCTGCGTCTGGTCGGGGAGCCAGACCGGGTCCTCCGCGGCGTTCGGGCTCCGGTTCGGCTCCTCGTCGGGGAACGGCGGACACGACCGGAGCGGCATCTGCGCGAGCGGCTCGCGCGGTGCCTGCGTGAAGTCGAACGCGCCGGAGAGGTTGTCGGCGTTCGCATCGCGCTCGGTGAGCTGCGTGAGGCCCCAGTTGTCCTCGATGAAGCGCAGGATCGACGAGAACTCCCCCGGTGTCCGCAGGATGAACCCCTCGCGCGCGTACGGCGAGATGACGAGGAGCGGCACGCGCACCCCGAAGCCCTGCGCGTCGACCGCGGGCGGGTACACGTGGTCGTAGAAGCCGCCGTAGTCGTCCCAGGTGAGGAAGATCGCGGTGTCCTTCCACATGTCGCTGCGCAGGAGCGCGTTCACGACCTCGGTCGTCCAGTTGTAGCCGTGGCACCAGGAGTTGCCGCCCGGGTGGTCCGAGAGGATCCCCTTCGGCGTGACCCAGGAGACCGGCGGCAGGAGCCCGGCGTCGATGTGCCCGATGAGGTCGTCGACGGGGCGGATGAAGCGCTCCCACATCGCCGGGTCCTCGCGGTAGCGCCGGATCGCGCTGTACGAGGACCAGATGTAGCCGTACTGCGTGTTCGTCGCGCCGTAGAAGGCCCACGGGATGCCGGCGTCGTTCAGGAGGTCGCCCTCGGTGAGGAAGTCGAAGCAGGGTGGGACGAACTCCGACTCCCCCTCCGCGTCGAAGACCTCGACGAGGTTGCCCTCGCCCGCATCGCAGCCCCAGCTCTTCGCGTACCCGGCCTCGAGCCGGTCCGCGAGCACCTGCGGGTCCTCGGGCTTCGGCGCGTTGTGCGCCCCGCCCGCCGTCGCGGCGATCGTGAACAGGTGGTTCGGGAACGACGCACCCCAGGAGGAGGCGTAGAAGTCGTCGGCGAGGACGTACTCGCTCGCGAGGCTCCAGAGGTTCGGGATGTCCGAGGCCCGGAACTGCGTGTACGCGTAATCGAGCGCCCGCTGCGACGCCTCGAAGTCGGCGGGCAGGTCGTCGATGATGCCGGGACCGAACTGGTCCATCGCGCCCTCGTTCGCCGCCTTCAGCGACGCCTCCCACGAGTGCGGGATGTCCTCGTAGTCGTCGGGGACCGGTCCGAGCGGGATCTCCTCGCCGAGGTAGGTCCCCGTCGTCACGCCGCGGACGCCGGGGAAGCGTCCGAAGAGGTGATCGAAGCTCCGGTTCTCCTTGATGATGAACACGACGTGCTTGATCGGGAACGCCGTCGGGAACGCGTCCGCGTCGACCGCGACGACGTCGGCGACGGGATCCGTCGTCGCGACGGGGAGCGGCGCATCGTCGGATCCGCGGAACAGGCCGAACCCGAGGACCGCCGCCACGACGGCGCTCCCGGCGAGCAGAGGACGGGTCCGGAGGTGCCGCGCCATGCGGAGGAGTCTACCGACGCACCTCGAACGGGGCGGACCCGCGGTCGTCCCGCTACACTCGCGCGCGTCCTCGCTCGTGTGAAGGTGTGATGGAGATGCCGCGGGTCCTGCTCATCGGATGGGATGGCGCCGACTGGCGCATCCTCGACCCGCTCCTCGAGCGCGGCGATCTCCCGAACCTCGCGGGGCTCATCGCGCGGGGTCAGAAGGACGTCCTGCGCTCGACCGTCCCGACGCACTCGTGGGCGGCCTGGCCGTCGTTCCTCACCGGCGTCGACCCCGCGGACCACGGCGTGTACGACATCCTCGAGACGGTCCCCGGGACGCACAAGCAGTACCCGGTGACGTACCGATCGATCAAGGAGCGGACGTTCGTCGAGGACCTCGCGGCCGCGGGCCGGCACGGCACGTACGCCGACGTGCCCCTCATGTTCCCGGCGCCGGACATCGACGCGACGATCGTCGCGGGCGGCGTCCTCCCGAAGGGTCGCCCGTTCACGCAGCCGAAGGACCTCCCGGAGCGCCTCGCGGGTGCGGGTGCGCCGTGGCAGATCAACGGGATGTCGTGGACGACGTACCACAACCGCCCGGAGCCCTACCTCGACGAGGCGCTCGAGGTGACGGGCAAGCGCATCCGGGCCTCGGAGTGGCTCATGGACAACACGCCATGGGATCTCTTCGCGTCGGTGTGGGTGAGCGTCGACCGGACGCAGCACTGCCTCTCGAGCCACATCGCGCCCGACCACCCGGACTACCTCCGCAACCGCGACACGCGCGTCGGGGCGCGCGTCCGCGACGTCTACAAGCAGCTCGACGACGCGATCGGATCGTTCCTCGCACGGACGCGCGAGGACGACATCGTCCTCTTCATCTCCGACCACGGCTTCCAGTCCTGTACGCGGACGATCCACATGGACCGGCTCCTCGAGTCGTTCGGCTACCTCGACTTCAGCGCCTCGAACCTCGTCTGGGGACCGATGCAGTGGGGCCCGGTTCGCAAGGTCGCCCGCTCCGTCTACGACGCACTCGGACTGCACGGCAAGGTGAGCCTCCCGCAGCCCGTCGACTGGTCGAAGACGCGCGCGTACACGACGATCCGCTCGACCGGTGAGGGGGTGTCGGTGAACCTCGCCGGCCGCGAGCCCGACGGCATCGTCGACCCAGCGGACTTCGAGAAGGTGCGTGACGCGGTCATGGACCGGCTCGCGTCGTACGTCGACCCGAAGACGGGGAAGAAGCCCGTGAAGGCGATCTTCCGTCGCGAGGACGTCTTCCGCGGACGCTTCGCCGACAGCGCGCCGGACATCCTCATGGAGCCCGCCGAGGGGTACTCGCTCACGCACGCGAAGCGCGCGATCGAGGACGCCGATTGGGTCTCCGGGGACCACCGGATCGAGGGCGTCATCGTCGCCGCGGGACCCGGGGTCCGCGCGTTCGAGCAGCCGCCCCGGCTCGTCGACCTCGCGCCGACGCTCCTCGCGGCCCTCGACGCGCCCGCCTCGATCCGGCACACCGGCCGCGTCCTCCACGAGGTCGTGGGCGATGCGGCGAACGTCCGCGCGCGCGCGCAGGCCGCGAACGGCACCGTCGCGCCCGTCGAGACCGCCGTGAGCGACACCGAGGCCGACGAGATGGAGGAGCACCTCCGCGGCCTCGGCTACCTCGAGTAGCTCAGTCGTCCCCGCCGCGTCCCGCGGCCGCTTTCTGCAGGCTCACCATCGCGTTCATCGCGACGGGGAACCCCGCGAGCACCGCGACCTGGAGGATCACCTCGGCGAGCTCGGCCTCGGTGACGCCGTGGTGGAGCGACGTGCGGAGGTGCTGTGGCAGCTGCGACGAGCGGCCGAGCGCGGCGAGGACGCCGACCGTCACGAGCTGTCGGTCGCGGATCGACAGGCCCGGTCGGTCGTAGACGTCGCCGTACGCCGTCTCGATGACCATGCGGCCGAGGTCGCCGAGGCTCTCGACGGTTTCGAGCGATCGTTCGCCGTGGACCTCCACCATGCGCCGCCTGCCACGCTCGTAGCGCTCCGCACCCATCGCCGCTCCTTCCGCCGGATCCTTCCGCGATACTAGGCGGCATCGTGTCCTCCCCCGACGCCGCAGACGAGCACGGCCGAGATCGACGCACGCTCCTCGCGGGGACCGCGCAGAACCTCGTCGGCCTCATCGTCCTCGTCCTCGGGACGCTCGGCGCGAACGTCCTCGTGTCGCGGACCTTCGGGGGCGGAGCGGCCGGCGCCACCGCGCTCGGCGTCGTGACGCTCGCGACGCAGTTCGCCGTCGTGGCGGCGGGCGGCACGCGCTTCGGGATGGACATGGCCGCCGTCCGCGAGGTCGCGATCGAGATCGGTCGAGGCCACGGCGGGAGGATCCGCACCGTCGTCGATCGCGCGGTCGCCGTCGCGGCGGTCGGGTCGCTCGCCGTCGCCGTGCCGGTGTTCCTCGCTGCGCCCTGGCTGGGAGAGCGGTTCGGCGCGGACGGCGACGTCGGCGCCGCGCTCCGCTGGGGGGCGGTCGCGCTCCCGTTCGCCTCGGTGACGCTCGTGTCGCTCGGCGCGAGTCGCGGCCTGAAGATCATGCGGCACACGCTCGCGGTCCAGTGGGTCGGCCAGCCGCTCCTGTGGATCGTCCTCATGGTCGCCCTGTGGACGGTCGAGCGGAGCGTCTCCGCGGCGGTCGCGGCGTACGCGCTCTCGTGGGCGATCGCGGCGGTGCTCGCCCGCGTGCTCTGGCACCGGGCGTCCCGTGGGTACGGGCGCGAGCCCGCCGCCCCCGGCGAGACCGTCCGCCTCCTGCGCTACGGCGCGCCTCGCGCCCCCGCGGCGCTCCTGTCGCAGGCGCTCTTCTGGGTCGACTACTTCGTCGCCGCGGCGTTCGTCGCGCGTGGCGCGATCGGTGCCGCCGAGCTCGGCGTCTACTCCTCGAGCGTCCGCATCGCGCTCGCGATGGTGCTCTTCCTCACCGCCGTGTCCTACGTCTTCTCGCCGTTCGTCGCCGACCTCCACCACCGCGGCGAGCGCGAGCGGCTCGACGCCCTCTTCAAGTCGCTCACGCGCTGGACCGTCGCGGGCACGATCCCCGTGCTCCTCGTGATGCTCGTCGCCCCCGAACCGCTCCTGCGGATCTTCGGGGGTCGGGAGTTCACCGGCGGTGTCGACGCGCTGCGGATCCTCCTCGTCGGTCAGACGGTGAACGTCGCGGTCGGCGCGGCCGGGTTCGTCCTCATCATGGCCGGCCGCACCGGGTGGGATCTCGTCGTCTACGTGCTCTCGTTCGCGCTCGACCTCACGCTCGCCCTCGTCCTCGTCCCGCGGTTCGGGATCGAGGGTGCGGCGCTCGCGCAGACGGTGACGGTCGCGGCGTCGAACGTGCTCCGCCTGTCGCTCGTCCGCCGATTCGTCGGGATCCAGCCGTACGACCGTTCGTACGTGCGCCTCGTCCCCGCGACCGCCTGCGCCGCCGTCGCGATGGTCGTCGTCCACGGCGCGCTCGCGGGCGCGGCCTGGTCGGTCGATCTCGTCGCGACCGGGCTCGCCGGGCTCGTGGCGTACGTCCCGCCGCTGCTCCTGTGGGGGCTCCCGCCGGGCGAACGCGCGACGGCGCTCGCGGCGCTGCGGCGGCTGCTCGGGCGGGGTGCGGCGCCGGCGGTCTGACGCCCGCGCACCGTCGCGGCGGAGCGGGTCAGCGGCGGCGGGCGCGTCGGCCGCCCGACGGGCGAGGACGCTTCGCGTCGTCGTCCGTCGTCGCCCCGCGCGCCCGCCGGTCGTCGTTCAGCTTCGCGCGGTTCTCGGCGGCCTTCGCGGCGATCACCCGGAGGCGTGGACGGAGCACCGTCCAGTACAGGAGCGGCCCGAGGATCGGGAGCCCGAGGACGGGTAGCGGGGCCCAGAAGAAGAACCGCGGGAGCCCGGGCATCTCGTCGAGGTCCCGGGCGAGGAAGATCACCGGGAGCCACCACACGGCGACGAACGCCGCGAGGAGCCAGGGGCTGACGTCCGCACCGCCCACCGGGGCCTACCTCGGCCCCGGTGGGACGGCGACGGACACGAGCGGAGCGATGGACGTCGACCTACGCCTGCGACTGGACCGTACGACCCGGCGTCGCCAGGTTGTACGCCTTGATCGCCCAGGAGAACAGGCCGTAGTACAGGACGGCGAACACGACGCCGAGGCCGAGGATCCCGATCGGACCCGTCGCACCGGCGTTCGAGGCCTCCGCCGCGAGCTTGAAGTTCAGCAGGTAGTCGATGAGACCCGCGCTGAACCCGAAGCCCATCGACCAGTCGAGCAGCTCGCAGATCCCGAGCGCGAGGCCGGCCAGGAGGCCGTGGATCGCGAACAGGACCGGTGCGGCGTACGCGAACGAGAACTCGATGGGCTCGGTGATCCCCGTGAGGAACGACGTGAAGCCGGCCGAGGCCATGATCGACCCGGTGCTCGACTTCTCCGACGCGTCCGCCGCCTTGTAGATCGCGTACGCGGCGGCCGGGAGCCCGAACATCATGACCGCGAACCAACCGGCCATGAAGGCGCCCGCGTTCGGGTCACCCGCGAAGAACCGGTTCAGGTCGCCGGTGACGACCGTCCCGTCGGCCTTCGTGAACTCACCGAGCTGGAACCACACGAACGTGTTCAGGATGTGGTGGAGCCCGATGAGCAGCAGCATGCGGTTCGCGAACCCGTAGATCAGGAGACCGATGAACCCGAGCGCGGCGAACCATTCGCCGAAGCTCAGGATCGCGCTCCCGACCGGGGGCCACACGAAGCCGGCCACGAGACCGAGCAGCAGGGCGTAGAACGACCCCACGATCGGCACGAAGCGACGGCCCGCGAAGAAGCCGAGGTAGCTCGGCAGCCTCACGTCCTTGTACTTGTTGTACGACCACGCCGCGATGACCCCGATCGCGATCCCACCGAACACGGACATGTTCACCGTGGCGGGGGTCTCGACCTTGTTCAGGACATCCCACAGCGAGCCGAACCCGTTCAGCTTCGCGAGGATCTGGTAGCCGACGGCACCCGTGAGCGCCGCGACGCCGGAGTTCTCGGTGAGGCCGACGGCCACACCGATCGCGAAGAGCAGGGCGAGGTTGCCGAACACGACATCGCCGGCGGCGGTCATGAGCGTGAAGAACACGCCGAGCGCGGTGCCTTCGCCCCACCCGAGGTCCGATCCGAACAGGACCCCGAGACGCAGGAGCAGCGCGGCCGCGGGCAGGACAGCGATCGGGAGCATCAGGGCCTTCCCGATCCGCTGGAGCTGGTTGAGCATTCGCTCCCTCCTTCTCCGAGTCCGGGCCTGCCCCCCTCCGGGGCGGTCGACCCGGGACTTCCGGCGGAACCTAGACCCGCACCCACGCACCTGCAAGCGCATCCGGGGGTGGAATCGCCCGACGGGCTCCGTGCCTGCGGCGTGCCTGCGGAGGGAGCGTCGCCGTGCCTGCGGGCGGGTCGGTCGCTCCCGTGCCCACCCGGGGCCTCGAACCGCGGGACGGAGGCGCTACAGGATGCGGAAGATCGGGTCGCCCGCCGCGACCGAGGACCCGGCGGCGGCGATCGGCGCGACCTCTTGGCCCGCGATCGCGAGGACCGGGGTTACGGCCTCGTAGCCGGCCTCGGCGATGACCGCGAGGTCGACCTCGACGAGCGGTTCGCCCGCCGTGACGGTCGCGTCCTGCGCGGCGATCGTCCGGAAGCCGCGACCCTCGAGCTTCACGGTGTCGATGCCGATGTGGACGAGCATCGGCCCGGCCTCCGTCTCGATCGCGATGCCGTGTCCGCCGGGGAAGACCTTCGTGATCCGCCCCGCCGCGGGGGCGACGACGGTGAGGGTGCCGCCCCCGGTCGGCCGCAGCGCGACGCCGTCTCCGACGAGGCGGTCGGCGAACACCGGGTCGGAGAGCTCGGCGAGGTCGACGACCGTCGCGGCGAAGGGGCTCGCGACGACGAGGGGCATGCTCAGCGGCCGAGCTGCCGACGCATCGCGGACTCGATGTTGTCGGAGAGCGTCCCCATGACGACCTGGACGCCGCTGCCGAACCGCACGACCGCGAAGGCGCCGGCCTTCTTCAGCGCCGGCTCATCGAGCTTCGCGAGATCCTCGAGCTCGCAGCGGATCCGCGTGATGCAGGGTTCCATCGACTTGATGTTGTCGCCACCGCCGAGCCCCGCGATGACCGCCGCCGCCGTCGCCTCCAGGTCCACCGTGCCCCTCCCTCGGTCGCGTTCGGACGAGTCTAGGACGGCGGGACCGCGGCCGCGAACCGGCGACGAGGGCCGGGCCGCCCCGCGGCGATCGCCGGTCGGGGGCCGCGTCAGCCCCAGGCGCGGCCGAGCATCGCCGCGAGGAGCGCGATCGCGCCGGGCTTGTCGAGCGGCTCGTTGCCGTTGCCGCACTTCGGCGACTGCACGCACGACGGGCACCCCCGCGCGCAGCTGCACTCCGCGACCGTCGCGCGCGTCGCCTCGAGCCACCGCGTCGCGGACCGGAACCCCCGCTCGGTGATCCCCGCGCCGCCGGGCATCGCGTCGTAGACGAAGATGGCGCACGCCCCGACGCCGGGGTGGAAGGCCGTCGACACCCCGCCGACGTCCCATCGGTCGCAGGTCGCGACGAGGGGCAGGAGGCCGATCGCCGCGTGCTCCGCGGCGTGCGCGGCCCCGGGGAGGTCGGCGGTGCGGATCGCCGCCCGCGCGACGACCGCCTCGGGGATCGCCCACCAGATCGCGCGCGTCTCGAGGTCCTGCGGCGGGAGCGCGAGCGGGACGACCTCGAGCGTCTCCCCCGTCGCGACGAGTCGGCGCGCGTAGCCGTTCACCTGGTTGCGGACGCGCACGCGGCCGAACGTCGCGACGACGTCGCCGCTGCGCACCTCCTCCTCGGCCGCGAGGATCTCGATGTCCGTGAGATCGCGCGCCTGCGTGTAGAAGTCCGGGTCGCTCCGCTCGACGACGGCGATGCGGTGCACGAGGTCGAGCTCCTGCACCTCGAACTGCTCGCCCTGGTGGAGGTAGACCGCGCCGGGATGCACCTGATGGAACGCGCGGCCGCGATCGACGGTGCCGAGCAGTTCGCCGGTGTCGCCGACGACGATCGCGTACGGGTCGCCCCCCGTCGACCGCAGGTCCACCTCGTCGTGCGGGGAGGCCGTACCGCGGTCCACCCAGCGATCGCGGCGGCGCGCGAGGACGCCCTCGGCGACGAGTCCCTCGACGACCGCGGCCGCGCCGTTCCCGAAGAACGCGAGCTCGTCGTCGCCGAGCGGCAGTTCGCGCGCCGCGCAGCGCAGGTGCGGCCCGAGGACGAACGGGTTCGCGGGATCGATGACCGCGGCCTCGGGCGGGCGCGCGAGGAGCTCGTCCGGGTGGTGGACGAGGTACTGGTCGAGGGGGTCGTCCTGCGCGACGAGGACGGCGAGCGATCCGGTGCCGCGCCGACCCGCGCGACCGGCCTGCTGCCACATCGAGGCGCGCGTGCCGGGATAGCCGACGAGGACCGCGGCGTCGAGCGAGCCGATGTCGATGCCGAGCTCGAGGGCGTTCGTCGACGCGATCGCGGTGAGTTCGTCCGCGGCGAGCCGTCGCTCGAGCTCCCGGCGATCCTCGGGGAGGTAGCCCGCGCGGTACGCCTTCACGCGGTCGCGGAGCTCCGGCGGGACCTCGCGGCGGACGAAGTCCGCGAGGAGCTCGGCCGCGCGGCGCGAGCGCGCGAAGCCGATCGACTTCACGCCGTCGCGCGCGAGCGCCGCGACGATCTCCGCGGCCTGCGTGAGGGCGGATCGCCGGACGCCGGTGTCCTCGTCGACGATCGGTGGGTTCCACAGGGCGAACACCTTCTCGCCGCGCGGCGAGGCGTCCTCGGTCACCGCCTCGAAGGGGACGCCGACGAGGCGTTCCGCGAGTTCCGCGGGGTTGCCGATCGTCGCGGACGCCAGGACGAACCGCGGGTCGCCCCCGTAGTGCGCGGCGAGTCGGCGGAGGCGCCGCAGCACCATCGCGACGTGCGACCCGAAGACCCCGCGGGCGACGTGCGCCTCGTCGACGACGACGTGGCGCAACCGGAGGAGGAAGTCCGCCCATCGCGCATGATCCGCGAGGAGTCCGACGTGGAGCATGTCCGGGTTCGACAGGACGACGTTCGCGTTGCGGCGGATGAGCGGGCGCTCCGCCTTCGGCGTGTCCCCGTCGAAGACCGCGGCGCGGAGCTCCGGGAGCCGGAGCGCGCGGAGCTGCCGGAGCTGGTCCCGCGCGAGCGCCTTCGTCGGGAAGAGGTAGAGCGCGGTCGCGCGCGGGTCCTCGAGCGCGCCGGCGGCGACCGCGAGGTTGTAGACGAGCGTCTTCCCGGACGCGGTGCCGGTCGCGACGATCACGTCGCGACCGGCGCGGACGAGGTCGAGCGCCTCGCGCTGGTGGGCGTGGAGGCCGTCGATCCCGAGGAGCGCGAGGCGCTCGACGAGGACGGGCGGGAGGTCGGCGGGGAAGGGCCCCGGCGTCGCCTCGCGCGCGGGGAGCTCGCGCACGTGGAGGTCGGCGCCCCCCTCGACCGCCCGCGCGAGGAACGCGTGCGGATCCAGGTCAGTCCGTCCCGGTCGCCGGGGCGGATCCGTCGGCGAGCTCGCCGAGCGGTCGGCGGAACCCGTCGCGGACGAGCGGTCCGAGTGCATGGCGCTGCCGGTAGAGGATGCCGACGCCGAGGACGAGGTAGAGGACGGCGACGCCGACGCGCTCGACGCCGGCGAGCGAGGCCGGTGCGAACGCGCCGAGGAGGAACTGCGCCCAGAACAGGCCGAAGAGCAGGAGCGCCTCGCGCGTCGAGATCGAGAGGCTCACGAGGACGGCGACGGCGAAGAAGGACTGCGCGGCGGTGAGGAAGAGCTCCTCGCGCTGGTGCGCGTCGATCGGCAGTCCGTGGAGACCGCCGACCGCGAGCGCGAAGACGACCGGGAGCGTCCCGACGAGGAGCGTCCACTGGTTCACCTTCGAGGACACGAGCGTGCCGAGCGCGGACTCGTGGTTCAGCCGCCAGGCGAAGAGCCCCGCCACGAGGAGCTCCGGTGCCTCGGACGCGAGCGGCGCGAGCCACTGGACGAGGAGGAACTCGCTCACGCCGAACGTCTGTCCGGTGAGGACGAGCGACTCCGCGAAGTGCTCTGCGCCGAGCACGATGACCCCCGCGGCGA
This sequence comes from Actinomycetota bacterium, assembly GCA_046094825.1. GTDB lineage: Bacteria > Actinomycetota > UBA4738 > UBA4738 > HRBIN12 > JBJTIF01. Next base: position 5,026 of record JBJTIF010000143.1, on the reverse strand, counting down.
CCGCGAACATCGCGAGGACGGTCGCGCGTCGCCGCGCGGTCGAGAGTCCACCGAGGACGAGGGCCGGACCGACGAGGTGCGGTTCCTCCGCGGGTGCCTTCGCGATCCGGATCGTGTACGCGACGAAGATCCCGACGAGCACGAGCGCGTCGACGAGGGTGATCGCGCTCCGGAGCGGGAGCGTGAGCGAGTAGAGGGTCGCGAGCCCGAGGAACCCGACCTCGACCGCGTGCGGGCGCTCGAGCCGGACGTCGGTCGTCGCGGGGCCGACCGCGCGCGACCGGTACCAGATGACGAAGACGACGAGCGACCACCCGATGCCGATGAGGAGCCGGTTCGCTCCGGTCATGTTCGCGAGCGCGAGCGAGCAGGACGTCTCGCCCGTCGCGGCCGCGGCGGCGCAGGCGGGGCCGTACGCGGCGACCGCCTGTCCACCCTTCCACGCGAACACCATGTCGACCGCGTACTCGGGGAGCACGGCGATGAAGGCGAGGACGGCGATCGCGAGCCCGGCGGAGATGTCGAGCTGCGAGACCTCCGCTGCCCACGAGAGGACGAACGCTGCCCCGACGATCGCGCCGCCGTACAGGAGCGCGTCGACGGGGTCGGAGAGGTGCGTCCCGGTGAGGCGGAGCGCGACGCCGGGCACGATCGCCGCGGCCGCGAGGACGAAGCCGAGCCGCTCCGCGAGCGGATGGGTGCCGGCGCGATCCTCGGCGCTCACGGACCCGCTCACGCGGCGAGCCTAGCAGCGACCTCTGCGGTGCCTAGTCGAGGAGGCTCGCGTTCGGGCTCGGGGGGAGGTTCGCCTCCTCGAAGACCCCGTCGTCGGCCATGTCGGCGAACAGGACGGTCGCCTCGGCGGCGAGCGCGACGATCGACGTCTCGCCCGCCATCTGCGCCGAGCCCGGCACGACGACGTTCTGGACGGTCGTCGGGTCGGTGCGCGCGGCGGTGAACGCGAGCCGCACGAGCTCGTCGAACGGGAGCTCCGTCTGCGTCGAGCGGAGGCCCGCGGCGAGGTACCGGAGCACGATGCCGAGGTCGTCCGCGAACTGGTCGTGGAGCTGCTGGAGCGTCGCGATGATGAGTCGGCCCTGGTTCTCCGACCGACCGAAGTCCCCCTCGGGGAGGTCGTGGCGGTTCCGCGCGAACGCGAGCGCCTGCCACCCGTTGATCGTCTGCACGCCGGGCTCGAACTCCGCGCGCGAGTACTCGGGATCGCTCATCGCGAACGGGATGTCGAGCGTGAGACCGCCGACGTCGTCGATCATCGCCCGGAGCCCCTCGAAGGACGTGAGCACCCAGTAGTCGAGCGTGATGGCGGTGAGGAGCTCGATCGTCTGCACGACGAGGTCGGGTCCGCCCTGCACCATCGACGTGTTGATCTTGTTCGTCCCGTAGCCGGGGATCTCCACCCATGCGTCCCGGGGGAACCCGAGGATCGCCGAACGACCCGTCGCGGGGTTGAAGGAGACGATGTGGAGCGAGTCGGCGCGGCTCCGCTCGATGTCCTCATCGGGGCGCGCGTCGCTGCCGATGAGCAGGATGTAGATCGTGCGATCGCCGGTGAACGGCGGCACGTGCTCCGCGTGCGCGGCCTCGATCTGGAAGAGCGGCGCGGCGTCGGCTCGTCGTCCCGCCGGGCCGACGCCGGCGAGCACGAGGCCGACGAGGGCGAGCGCGACGATGCCGGCGACCGCTGCCGCGCGACGGCGGACGACGCTCACGCGGACGCCTCCGCGGCGGGGAGGTTCTCGTCCTCCCGGTCGACGCGGAACGCGACGATCGTCCACCCGGTCGCGCTCCGCTCGAGCAGGAACTCGCCGCGGCTCACGATCGTCGCCGACGTCGCGGGGTCGGCGCCGGGCGTCGCGATCGCGCGAAAGGTCACCTGCACGGCGACGAGCGTCGGTGCTCCGGCCGCGTCGAACAGGACGCGGGCGTCGAACGTCCCGCGGTCGGGCTGCACGTCGTCGAAGCGCGCCCCGAGGTCTCCGAGGGTGAGCGTCGAGGCGGACGCGAGCGCCGTCGGTCGTGCCTCGGCGTCGAAGAGGTCCCACACCGCGTCGTACGTGCCGGTCGTCCAGTTCTCCGGGTCGAGGAACGCCGCGGCGTAGAGGAGGTCGAGTGTCGGCGCGATCTCCGCCGCGACGGTGTCGGCCCGCCCGGATACGTCGCGATCCTTCACGCCCGGTTCGAGCGACGTACCGATCGCCTTGTCGACGGTGAACGAGAACTCCGGGGTCGAACGGCTCACGACGGAGGTACCGCCGCCGAGGAGGACCGCCGCGACCGCGACCGCCGCGACGACCGCGATGCCGACGCCGATGAGCACGACGCGCGACGTCGAACGGTGGCGACCCTCGGGCATGGAGCCGGAGGCTATCGGGGTGCCGACGGCCCGCCAAACCGCCGGGTCGGCGCGACGCACGCCGTCCGGAGGCGGTAGCATCCGCGCGGTCAGGAGCTCGCGGACCCGCGGGCGACGACGGTGTGCCGGGAAGCCTGGTCGGCGACGGAGGTCCGTCATGCCCGCCCGCGGCACACCACGGCGACCCGACGGGCGCGCCCCCCACCGCTCCCCGCGCGCCCTCGTCTCCCGCGCGCGCCAGCCGATCCAACTGTTCCTCGCGACGGAGGCCGCCGGCGGCGCCCTCCTGCTCGTGGCCGCGGTCGTCGCCCTCGCGTGGGCGAACTCACCGTGGAGCGCGGTGTACGACCGGATCGTCGAGGCCGCGACGACGATCCGCGTGGGGGGCTTCACGCTCGACGTCGACGTCCACCACCTCGTGAACGACGGCCTCATGACCATCTTCTTCTTCGTCGTCGGGCTCGAGATCACGCGCGAGGTCCGCACCGGTGAGCTCCGCGACCGGCGCGCGGCGGCGGTGCCCGCGTTCACCGCGAGGTAGAGGAGCGCTGGGACGACCATCCCCCCGAGCGCTGCGATCGCGGGCACCGCCACCGCGAACGGCTGGGGCATCCCGATGGCGACCGACATCGCGTTCGCCGTCGGCGTCCTCACCGTCGCGGCCCGCTCGGCGCCCCCGGGACTCCGGTCGTTCCTCCTCAGCCTCGCGATCGTCGACGACATCGGTGCGATCCTCGTCATCGCGCTCGTCTACTCCTCCGGGATCGAGCCGGGGTCGCTCCTCCTCGTCGCGGCGATCGTCGCGCTCCTCGTCGCGCACCTGCGCCTCCGGCGCTGGCGCCTCGGCATCCACCTCGCACTCGGCGTCGCGCTCTGGATCGCGGTCGCCTCGTCCGGCGTCCACCCGACGATCGCCGGGGTGCTCCTCGGGATCCTCACGCCCGCCGAGCCGGGACCCGACGGCGGGCCGTCGCCGCTCGCGCGCCTCGAGGAACGCATCCACCCATGGGCGTCGTACGCGATCGTGCCGGCGTTCGCCTTCGCGACCGCCGGCATCCACCTCTCCGCGTCGGCGTTCGCCGACGCGCTCGCGAGCCCGGTGACCCTCGGCGTCCTCCTCGGTCTCGTCGTCGGCAAGACGATCGGGATCTCCCTCGCCGCGTGGCTCGCCGTGCGGTCGGGGTTCGGCCGCCTGCCCGAGGGGGTCGGGTGGCGCGGCATCGTCGGCGCGGCGGCCGTCGCGGGCATCGGCTTCACGGTCGCGCTCTTCGTCGCGGAACTCGCGTTCACCGATCCGGTCATCGCCGACCGGGCCCGCGTCGGCATCCTCCTCGCCTCGGTCCTCGCCGGGGCGATCGGGTTCGGGCTGCTGCGCAGGGTCCGCGCCTGAGGCTGCGCGGCCCGGCCGCCCTCGCTATGCTTCGGGCGTCCGGCCCGCCGGGCACACATCCCGTCGCATCCAGGAGGTTCCATGGGTCTGCTCGCCGCGGCCGAAGGCACGATCGACGTCATCTTCTCGGGCGGTGACGTGACCGCGCTCTGGGTGATCCTCGGGATCTCCCTGCTCGCGCTCGTCTTCGCCTACTACCTCGTCCGGGAGGTCCTCGGTGCCGACGAGGGCACCGAATCGATGAAGGCGATCGCGCGGGCGATCCAGGAGGGCGCGAGCGCGTACCTCCGGCGCCAGTTCAGCACGCTCGGCATCTTCCTCGCCGTGCTCACCGTGCTGCTGTTCTTCCTCCTCCCGGTCCCGGAGGACGCGGCGAACTCCGAGTTCGTGCTGCGACTCGGACGCTCGATCGCGTTCATCCTCGGCGCCGGGTTCTCGGCGATCACCGGGTTCGCGGGCATGTGGCTCGCGGTCCGCGCGAACGTCCGCACGGCGAACGCCGCCCGCACCGACGGGCTCCGGCGCGCGATGCGGATCGCGTTCCGGGCCGGGGGCGTCGCCGGCATGTTCACGGTCGGCCTCGGCCTCCTCGGCGCGACGGTCATCATCCTCCTGTTCCGCGGCGACGCCCCCGGCGTGCTGCTCGGGTTCGGGTTCGGCGGCGCGCTCCTCGCGATGTTCATGCGGGTCGGCGGCGGCATCTTCACGAAGGCGGCCGACGTCGGTGCCGACCTCGTCGGCAAGGTCGAGAAGAACATCCCCGAGGACGACCCGCGCAACGCGGCGACGATCGCGGACAACGTCGGCGACAACGTCGGTGACTGCGCGGGGATGGCGGCGGACCTCTTCGAGTCCTACGAGGTCACGCTCGTCGCGGCGCTCATCCTCGGCGCGGCGGCGTTCAGCGGCTCGGCGACCGGCGCGATCGCGGGCGTCATGTTCCCGCTCCTCGTCCGCGCGGTCGGCGTCATCACGTCGATCATCGGCATCCTCGCGGTCACCCCGCGCTCGGAGACCGAGCACGGGATGAAGGCGATCAACCGCGGCTTCTTCGTCTCCGCGCTCGTGTCGGCGGCCGCGGTGTTCGTCCTCTCCGAGGTCTACCTCGACTCGATCCGCCCGGCGATCGCCGTCGGCATCGGGCTCGTGCTCGCCTCGGTGATCCAGATCCTCACGCAGTACTTCACGGACACGAAGTACCGACCGGTCCAGGAGATCGCGGAGGCCACGCAGACCGGCCCCGCGACGACGATCCTCTCCGG
>JBJTIF010000142.1:0-3146 GCA_046094825.1 Actinomycetota bacterium | reverse complement strand
GCCGTCGTCCGCGACGGGGAGGAGCTCGTCGCGGACGACGGCCGTCGCGGGCCGGGCGGCGCGGCGTTCCACCTGCCGCCGGGCGAGCCGTCGAAGATCCGCTGCGGCCCCCTGAACGACGCGAGCCGCGTCGCGGAGTTCGGCGCGAAGCTCCCCGACGCCCCGACGTACTTCCAGAAGCCCCGATCCGATCGAACCCGCCGACGAGGACCCGGGCGCCGTCGCGCTCATCTTCGCGGACTGGCAGTCGTGCAGCGATTCGTTCGCCGAACTCGAGGACCCGGTGCGATCCCAGTACAAGGAGGCGTTCGTCGTCGTCCGGTGCAAGTACCGGGGCGAGCACTACTCGCGCTGCGTCTACATCTGGGTCGACAAGGACTTCGCGCTCGTGCGCGGCTGGCACCAGGGCTACCCGAAGAAGCTCGGCTCGATCTGGATGACGCGGCCCGTGCGCTACGGCAAGGCCGGCCCGCGCCTCGAGCCCGGCGGACGGTTCGGGGCGAGCGTCGCGGTGCACGACCGGCGCATCATCGACGCGCGCGTGACGCTCACCGGTCCGTCGGAGACGAACGGCTTCGTGAACGCCCTGCCGATGCTCCACAACCGACGCTTCCCGTCGATCGAGCCCGGTGGCGCACCCTCGATGGACGAGCTCGTGACGATGCGCTCGTTCGACTGGGAGGGCTCCGAGGTCTGGCGGGGCGACGCCGAGCTCACGTTCTCGCGCTCGCCGGTCGAGGAACTCGAGCGCATCGCCCCCCGCGAGATGCTCGGCGCGTACGTCCGGAGCGTCGGCGTGTCGTGGCGCGAGGGCACGCGCCTCGCCTGACCCACGGCGCGACCGCCTTGCGTGGTCGTGGCCCCCGTGCGAGGCTCCGCCCGCGGGCGCACGTGCGCCCGGTCGAGTCACGAGTGACGGGGGATGACCATGCGCAGATGGCGGAGCTACGTGGCGATCACGACGGGGGCCCTCCTCGTCGCCTCGCTCGGTGTGGGCGGGACGGCGGTCGCCGCGAACAAGCGCGGTGCGGCGACGAAGCCCGCGCCGCGGAAGGTCGAGCGGAAGATCCCGGTGAGCGGGACGGAGCGCATCGAGCGACTCGGCGGCGTCCGGCGGGGACAGGACCTCTCGACGCTCGGCCTCTCGGGATCCCGGTGCATCTCCTCGACCGACACCCTGACGCTCGTGCTCCCGAGCTTCGACCCCGCGAATCCGGGGACGCAGACCGTCGTCTTCCACCTCGAGACCGACCCCTCGTCCTCGGGCAAGGCCCGGATCTGGGTCGCGTGGGACTTCCTCCAGTCCGCGTGGGCGACCGAGCCCGACCCGATCGAATGCGCGCAGGTCGGGATCCTCCAGGGCAACGCCGACGACATCGTCGCGACCGACGTCCACTACTTCGGCGACTACGTCGAGCGACCCGACGGGAACGACAAGATCGACATCCTCACGTACAACATCGTCGACGAGCTCTACTTCGATCCGACGTTCGAGTCCTACATCGCGGGGTTCTACTCGTCGAGCGCGCAGGAGGAGTTCGACCGCAACATCTTCTTCCTCGACTCGTACCCCTGGTCCTACGGGGTGGGACCGGACGCCGAGTACCCGAACGAGGTCGAGGCGACGTTCGCGCACGAGCTCGAGCACCTCATCATGAACGACCACGACGCGGACGAGCTCTCGTGGGTCGACGAGGGGCTCGCCGACCTCGCGATCTACCTGAACGGGTTCGGGCACCCGCAGGACCACGTCGTCTACTTCCTCGCGTTCCACCGGAACTCCCTCACGCAGTGGACGAGCGGCCTCGAGGACTACGGTGCCTCGTACCTGTTCCAGCTCTACCTGCTCGAGAACTTCGGCACGCCGACCGGTGGCCCCTGGGCCTGGGACAACACCTGGACGCTCGAGATGGTCGAGAACGACCTGAACGGGATCGCCGGGGTCGAGGACCAGACGGGGGCGTCCTTCAAGGACCTCTTCGACGCCTGGGCGATGGCGAACCTCCAGGACACGCCCGGGGTGGCCGCCCGCGGCGGCTACCCGATGGGCTACGACACGATCGACCTGAACCCCTACGACCCGGCCGCCTACTCCGCGTGGTCGATCCGTCGGTCGCTCGAGGACGTCTACAAGGGCGGTGGGACGAACGGGAACCTGCCGGTGAACCGGTACTTCGGCGGGGCGGTCTCGGGGACGGTGGACTACCCGCTCGGATCGGTCCCCCCGTACACGGCTGTCTACCGGAGCTTCGCGGGGTCGAAGCCCGGCATGCGCGTCGAGGTCGCGGGCGAAGCCCAATCGGGCGTCCGTCCGACCGACGGGACCTACGAGGTCTGGAGCGGCGCCGACAACGAGCTCACCGACCGGACCCTCGCGCTCTCGACCCCGGTGGGCGGCACGCTCACGTTCGAGACGTGGTTCGAGATCGAGGACGAGTGGGACTACGGCTTCGTCGAGGCGTCGACGGACGCCGGGATGACGTGGGCCCCGCTCGTCGGATCGATCACCGCGACGAGCACCAACCCGAACCTGTCGCTCGCCTGGGAGAACTCCCTCGGCTCGGCCACGACGACCGACGCCGCGATCACGGGGTCGAGCGGCGGATGGGTGACCGCGACGTTCACGCTGCCGGCGGCGTCGGGGGTCCTCGTTCGGTTCAACTACTACACCGACCAGGCGACGCTCGAGCAGGGCTGGTACATCGACGAGGTCACCGCGGACGGGTTCGCGACCGACAGCTTCGAGTCCGGAGCGGGGTCGTGGAGCCTCGGGGACTGGGCCGTCACGACCGGCCTCTTCGACAACGACTGGATGTTCGGCTACGCGAACCCGGGCGGCGGCGGGGTCACGACGGGCTACACGATCTGGACGCCGGACACCTGCGGCCTGCTCGCGTGCCTGCGGACATCCGTGAGCCTTCCGACGAAGTTCACCGTCGGGGCGAGCCCCGTGGTCGTCTTCGCGAACCGGCGGGATGAGTTCGCGACCGACGCCGAGTACCAGTTCTTCGCCTACAAGCTCCGCTGACGCGGGTCGCCGGGTGGTCCCGTCCGGGTGGACGGGAGCACCCCGCGCCCCCCCCACACGCGGGCGGGTGGATCCCCACCACGAGGTGGAAGTGTACGAGGTCGAGGCTCGGGGGGGC
>JBJTIF010000141.1:0-3767 GCA_046094825.1 Actinomycetota bacterium | reverse complement strand
CCCACCCCTTCCCCCCGGACGACCTAGGATGCGGACGACCGACATGGCGACGGCCCTCAGCGAGCGGAGCACCGACCTCCTCCGAGGCGATCCGCGTCGGCACCGTCGGGAGCGGATCGTGCGGGGCGTGTTCCTCGCGTCGGCAGCGACCGCCCTCGTCGTGAGCGCCCTCATCGTCGTCTCCCTCGCGGGGCGCGCCCTCCACTTCGCCCTCAACGTCGACCCCGCCGCCCTCTGGTCCGACGGGTGGTTCCCCCGGCGCGGGCTCTACGACCTCCGCACGATCTTCGTCGGGTCCTTCCTCGTCGCGGGCGTCGCGATGCTCGTCGCGACGCCGCTCGGCCTCGGCGCCGCGATCTACCTCTCCGAGTACGCGACGCCGCGCGCGCGACGCACGCTGAAGCCCGTCCTCGAGGTCCTCGCGGGCATCCCGAGCGTCGTCATGGGGTTCTTCGCGCTCACGGTCATCAGCCCCGCGGTCGTCCAGCGGTTCGTGCCGGGCGCGACGCTCTTCAACCTCGCGGCGGCGGGCATCGGTGTCGGGCTCCTCACCGTGCCGCTCATCGCCTCCGTCGCGGAGGACGCGCTCCACGCCGTCCCGCGCGGGATGCGGGAGGCCGCGTACGGCCTCGGCGCGCGGCGGATGGCGACGAGCCTCCGCGTCGTCGTCCCCGCCGCGGTCTCCGGCATCGTCGCCTCGCTCATCCTCGGCCTCTCGCGCGCGATCGGGGAGACGATGGTCGTCGCGATCGTCGCCGGCGGGACGGGCGGGTCGCTCTTCTCGCTCGACCTCTTCCGCCCCGGCCAGACCGCGACCGCGGCGATGACCGCCCTCGCCACCGGTTCGGACCAGGTCAAGGGCGAGGCGCTCACGTTCGAGAGCCTCTTCTTCGTCGGGCTCCTCCTCTTCGGGATCACCCTCGCCCTGAACCTCCTCAGCGAGCGCGTGGTCCGGCGCTTCCGGAGGCGGTTCTGATGGCGGTCGCGGAGGTCGGCGTCACCCGCGCGGCGGTCGCGCGCGAGCTCCGAGGGTCGGGTCGGGACTGGCGCGGCGCGATCTTCTCGGCCCTGCTCCTCGCCACGCTCGTGATCTCGCTCGGCGTGCTCGTGATCCTGTTGACCGACGTCGCGCGCCGCGGGCTCCCGGTGTTCGCCGAGCGCGGCGCGGACTTCCTGTCGACCGGGTACTCGACGATCCCGTCGAGGGCCGGCGTCGGGCAGGCGCTCGTCGGGTCGGGACTCCTCATGGGCTTCGTGCTCGTCGTCGCGTTCCCGCTCGGGGTCGGCGCGGCGATCTACCTCGAGGAGTACGCGCGCGATTCGCGGTGGACGCGGTTCCTCACCGCGACGATCCGCAACCTCGCGGGCGTCCCGTCGATCGTTTACGGCCTCCTCGGTCTCGCGATCTTCGTGAACGCGATCGGCGGCGTCACCGGCGGGCTCACCGTCATCTCCGGTGGACTCACGCTCTCCGTCCTCATCCTCCCCCTCGTCATCATCACGACGTCCGAGGCGCTCCGGGCCGTCCCCGACTCGATCCGCGAGGCGGGGTTCGGCGTCGGTGCGACGCGGTGGGAGGTCGTGCGGAGCCACGTCCTCCCGTCGGCCGCTCCCGGCATCCTCACCGGGGTGATCCTGTCGCTCGCCCGGGCCTTCGGGGAGACGGCGCCGCTGATCCTCGTCGGCGCGAAGCTCGGGTTCTTCACCGTGGGTTCGGGCGGCCTCGGGGAGCAGCTCCTCGGGCCGTACACGGCCCTGCCGACGATCGTGTTCCTGTTCTCCCGGCAGCCGAAGCCGGAGTTCCAGGCCCTCGCCGCGGCGGCGATCGTCGTGCTCCTCGGCGTGCTCCTCGTCATGAACTCACTAGCCATCTTCCTGCGGAACCGGTATGAACGAGTCCGCTGAGCCGCGCGTGCGGCTCCTGCCGCAGACGGAGGACCCCGCGATGCCCGACCGACCCACCGAGCCGACGGCCCCGGCCGCGGAACCGGTCATCGACATCCGGGGGCTGTCGGTCCGCTACGGCGACTTCCTCGCGGTCCGCGACGTCGACCTCGCGATCCGCCCGAACGCGATCACCGCGCTCATCGGCCCCTCGGGCTGCGGCAAGACGACGGTCCTGCGGTGCCTGAACCGGATGAACGACCTCATCGAGGGCGCGCGGGTCGAGGGCGAGGTCCGCTACCACGGGGTCGACCTCTACGCGGAGGGCGTGGACCCGGTCGAGGTCCGCCGACGCATCGGCATGGTCTTCCAGAAGCCGAACCCGTTCCCGAAGTCGATCCGCGAGAACATCGTCTTCGGTCCGAAGATCGCGGGGTTCCGTGGCGATCTCGACGAGCTCGTCGAGACGACCCTCCGCCGCGCGGCGCTCTGGGACGAGGTGAAGGACAAGCTCGACAACTCCGCGATGGCGCTCTCCGGCGGCCAGCAGCAGCGCCTGTGCATCGCGCGCGCGATCGCGGTGAGCCCCGACGTCATCCTCATGGACGAGCCCTGCTCCGCGCTCGACCCGATCGCCACCGCCCGGATCGAGGACCTCATGCAGGAGCTCGTCTCCGACTACACGATCGTCATCGTCACGCACAACATGCAGCAGGCGGCGCGGGTGAGCACCCGGACCGCGTTCTTCACGGTCGACGTCCAGGAGGGGTCGGGGCAGCGGACCGGCGTCCTCGTCGAGGAGGACGAGACGCAGGTCATCTTCACGAAGCCGAAGGTGCAGCGGACGGAGGACTACGTGACGGGGAGGTTCGGCTAGATGCGCGTCCACTTCCACGAGGAACTCGAACGGCTCGAGCTCGACGTGCTCGGGATGGGGGAGCTCGCCGAGCACGCGGTCCAGCGCGCCGTCCAGGCGCTCGTCGAGGACGATGCCGAGCGCATGCGCGCGGTCGTGTCGGACGACGACGTCATCGATGCGCGCTACGTCGACGTCGAGCAGCGGACCTTCCAGGTGCTCGCGCTCCAGACGCCGGTCGCCTCCGACCTGCGGATGGTCTCGGTCGTCCTCCACTCGAGCCTCCACCTCGAGCGGATCGCCGACATGGCGGTGAACATCGCGAAGATCGCCGAGTCGGTCCGCGGGCTCCCGCGGAGCGACCGCGTCCTCGCGCGCATCCAGGAGATGGGCGACGTCGTGCGACCGATGATCCGCGCCTCCATGGACGCGCTCGCGCGGCGCGACCTCGACCTCTGCATGCAGCTCCCGTCGATGGACGATCCCGTGGACCGCCTGAACCTCGGCATCTACAAGGAGGTGCTCGCGCTCTCCGACGACCGGGCGACCCTCGACTGGGGGCTGCGGATGGTCATCGTGGCGCGCCAGCTCGAGCGCGTGGGTGACCACGCGGTCGACATCGCGGAGCAGGTGGGATTCCTCATCACCGGGGAGTTCCGGGAGTTCACCGACGCGAGCCACCCGGTCGATCTCGAGGGCGATGCCTGACCGCGAGCGGATCCTCCTCGTCGAGGACGAGGCGGCGCTCGCGGACACGGTCCGGTACGGCCTCGAGCGCGAAGGGTTCGCCGTCACCGTCGCGGGCGACGGGCGACGGGCGCTCGAGATCTTCGGCAACGAGCCGCATGCCCTCGTGATCCTCGACCTCATGCTCCCGGGCATGTCCGGGTTCGACGTCTGCCGGTCGCTCCGCCAGCGCTCCGACGTGCCGATCATCATGGTGACCGCGAAGGACAGCGAGGCCGACAAGGTCACCGGCCTCGAGCTCGCCGCGACGGTGCACTTCCCCGACGACCAGCCCGAGCTC
>JBJTIF010000140.1:0-4109 GCA_046094825.1 Actinomycetota bacterium | reverse complement strand
ACGGTGAAGTAGGCGATCGGCCCGACGAGCGGGACCGCGAGGACCGCCGCCATCCACCCGAGGCGCTGGCGCTTCGACGCCTGCTCGCGACGGACGAGGTCCCACCGTGCGAGCGCGATCCACGCGACGTAGAGGGTCACCGGCAGCGCGTACGCGTAGAGGCCGATGATCACGCCCCACCACGGGGCGGCGAGCGGGAAGCCCATCAGGGTCACCTCCGAGAACTCCTGGGTCGGTGCCGTCCGCGGCATCTCGTCGAGCGTGCGGATCGGCGGGAGCGGCCCGGGGACCGAGGTCTCCGGGGTCGCCGGGTTCGCCGGGGCGCCCATCGCGTCCGGCATCTGCTGCTGGTCAGGCGGGAGCGGCTGGGTGCGCCAGTCGCCGGTCTCGAAGTCCCCGAGGGCCTCGATGTAGCGGATCAGCGGGCCGAACGTGACCCCGAGGGAGCCGGCCGCGATCGAGGAGTGGCTGCCGCCGCAGCCGGACCGCACCTCGATCGCGGCCGGCGCGCTCGTCGCGAAGTCGTTGCCCTCGAAGCAGTCGCCGCCGAGCGTCGGCCCGCCGAGCGCGAGGTCCGCGCGACCGGAGTTCCGCACGACGTTGTCCCGCACGACGTTGTCCGCCGGGAGCCAGAGGTTCCGGTCGAGGTTGGGGAGCACGACGATGCCGAACGCCTCGTGGTGCTCGACGAGGTTCCCCTCGATGACGTTCTCGCGACCGCCGGGGATCGCGATCCCGAACCCGAACGACGGGTACTCGAGGCGCTTCGCCGCCGCGTCGATGTTCTGGTTGTCGTGGACCCAGTTGCCCATGATCGTCGTGCCGCGCTGCGGCGGGTATGCCTCGGAGTCGAGCGTGTTCGGGACGATGCCGGCGTAGTTCATGCGCCACTCGCTGTTCACAATCCAGAGGTCGCCGCCGGCGTTCGTGCCCGAGTAGCCGAGGCCGTTCCGCTCGGAGAGCGAGTCCGTGATGATCGCGTGGCACGGGTAGCACTGCCCGATGTAGATCCCGGAGTCCGGGCTCCCGCTCGCGTAGTCGTGGTCGTAGAGGCCGTACACGGAGTCGTACGCGTAGATGCCGTAGTCGCCGTTGTTCGCGGCGGTGAGGTACGAGCCGCGGTAGCCGTAGACGCTCGTCCAGAAGAAGCCGTTCAGGATGTAGTTCCGCGCGGTCATGTTCTCGATCGCGACGCCGTCGGCCTCGATGACCTGGATCCCGTTGTCGAGCGTGAACCCGCCGTCGAGGATCACGCGGTTGCGATCGGTGCCGCGGATCGTGAGGAACGGCGTCGTCACGACCACCGCCTCCTCGTACGTGCCGGGACCCACGAGCACGAGGTCGCCCGGTGAGGCGAGGTCGACGCCACCCTGGATCGTCGGCGCATCCTCGGGGACGCGGACGACGTCGCCGGTCGGCGCCACCGGGTCCTCGCGGCCGGGCCCGACCGAACCGTCGCTCGTCGGCAGCGGCGTGTCGCCGACTAGGATGAGACCGATCATCCCGACGCCGGGGCCACCGTGGTACGAGCAGTGGAAGGCGAACGCACCCGGCGTGTCGAACGCGAACTCGAACTCGTCACCGCGCTCGAGGTCACCGGAGTCGAACGTCCCGTCGTCGGCGATGACGTTGTGAAGCGAGCGGCCGTCGTTCACCCATTCGATCTCGCCGCCCACCTCGACGCGCACGATGCGCGGCGTGAACAGGTTGTCGATGAGGTGGACGGTCCGGTAGCCCTCGCCGCCGCGCTGATCGTCGGCGCGGCGGCGAGGAGGGCGAGGGGTCTGCGCACGGCGGCAGACGCTAGCACCGCCCGGGTCGCACGTCGGGACATCCGCGGCGGCCGTTCGACCGCCGCGGATCAGGGGGTCGGGAGCGTCTCGAGCCAGGCCTCGACCGCGGCGATCCAGCGGTCCGGGGCCTCCATCTGCGGGACGTGACCGACGTCGGGGAGGACGCGCACCCACCACTCCGGGTGCGCCTCGGTCGCCGCCCAGGCGAACGACGACGGGACGAGTCGGTCGCGACGTCCGTGGATCGCGATGACGGGGCACTTCACGTCCTCGAGGAGCAGCCGACCGCGTTCGGGGTTCTGCCCGAGGCGCATGAGCGACCGCGCCGCCTCGAGGAACGCCGTCGCGACCTCGGGGTCGCCGCTCTGCTCGACGAGGAGGTCGACGTGCGCGCGGACGAGGTCGGGGTCGATGCGCTCGGGGTGCACCGTCGTGAGGCGAAGGCCGAGGCGCACGATCCGCTCCGCGTTGCCGGCGTGCAGTCGCTGCTTCACGGCCCACTCGCCGATGGGACTCCGGTAGAGGGCGAACCCCCCCATGATGACCGGCGACGGCATCCCGCCCCGGGCCCACGGGTACACCGACGAGGAGAGGATGAGCCCCTCGACGGACGCCGGCTCGACCGCCGCCTGCATGACGGCGATGCCCCCGCCCATGGAGTTCCCCGCGAGGATCGCCGGACCGCCGACGACCCCTTCGAGGAACCTCGAGAGGACGGCGCGGTTCGCGGTGAGTTTGCCGCTGCGGCCCGCGCGCGGGGTGCGGCCGAAGCCCGGGAGGTCGATCGCGAGCACGCGCCCGTGGCGGGCGAGCAGGGGAGCGATGGGCACCCACTGGAGGTGCGCCCCGCCGAGGCCGTGGACCAGCACGAAGGTCCGGTCGGACGGGCCCTCCCACTCGACGTAGTGGAGGGGACCTCCGACGTCGGCGACGCGCTCGGGGGGGAGCTCGAGGGCCATGCGGCGAGCCTACCGCGCCCGGCACAGGCACGGCCCGGGACCCGTTCGGCCGCACCGGGAATACCGCGGGCCGCCACACGGTCTCAACATGTTGGGGTCTTTACAGGGTCGGAGGCGGTCGGTACCATGACCGACAGTCGCCTTGGGGCGTGAGCCGGGTCCCCGCCCGGCCTCCCAAGCGCTGTGACCGGTCCCGGAGACCTCGAGGGTGGCTTCGCCACCCCTGGAAACGGCTCCGAGGAGGAGTGAAGAGCAGATGCCCGAACCCGCGCGACCGCTCGGCACCGATGACGCGGACGATCTCCGCCTGTACCTGGAGAACGCCGCCCGCGAGCCGCTCCTGGACAAGGAGCTCGAGGTCAAGCTGGCCAAGGAGATCGAGGCCGGCAAGGAGGGGGAGGCACGCCTCGCCGCGGGCCGACTCCGCGCGAAGAAGAGCATCGCCGACGCGAAGAAGGCCGTCCGGGTCGCCGAGGCCGCGCGGGAGCGCTTCATCAAGGCCAACCTCCGCCTCGTCGTCTCGGTCGCCCGTAAGTACCAGGGCCAGGGCCTGCCGCTCCTCGACCTGATCCAGGAGGGCAACATCGGCCTCATGCGCGCGGTCGAGCTCTTCGACTGGCGCCGTGGGTTCAAGTTCTCGACGTACGCGACGTGGTGGATCCGTCAGGGCATCACCCGGGCGATCGCCGACCGTTCGCGCTCGATCCGCCTGCCCGTCCACATCCACGACCGGCTCCGCAAGCTCAACCGCACGCGCTTCCAGTTCGCCCAGTCGATGGGTCGGGAGCCGAGCCGCGAGGAGCTCGCGAAGGCGCTCGACACGACCGTGGAGGAGATCGACGACCTCACCGAGATGGGCCGCCGCGAGCCGCTGTCGCTCCAGTCGCCGGTCGGCGAGGACACCGAGCTCGGTGACCTCATCGAGGAGCTCGACTCCGACGCGCCGTTCAACGAGGTCGAGGACACGCTGCTCCGCGAGGAGATGCTCGACGCGGTGTCGGAGACGTTCCGCCAGGAGTCGCGCGAGCACCTCGTCATCGCCCTGCGCTACGGCCTCGACATCCCGGAGCACCTGAAGGACCAGATCGACCCGAAGAAGCTCGAGCAGATCCCGTTCGGCCAGCCGCTCTCGCTCCGCGAGACCGGCAAGGTCCTCGAGCTCTCCGGCGAGCGCGTTCGGCTCATCGAGCGCGAGGCGCTCCGCAAGCTCCGCGACTCGAACCTCATCTCCTCGCTCGCGACCGGCTAGGCCGCGGCGGGGGACGTCCTCCCGGGGGGGGGGGGGGCGGGGGGCGCGCCCCCCCCCCCGGAGAAGCGGCCCGCCCGCGCGCCCGCGCGCCGCCGCCCCCCCCCCCCC
>JBJTIF010000139.1:0-4678 GCA_046094825.1 Actinomycetota bacterium | reverse complement strand
CGGGGGGGGCGCCCGCGGCGCGGGGGGGGCGGGGGCGGGCGGCGGGGGGGGGGGCGGGCCCCCGGGGCGGGGGGGGGGGCGGGGGCCGCCCCCCCCCCCCCCCCCGCCGGTGCCTGCGGAACCGCTCGAGATCGACCACCGTGCCCACGGGAGCACGGTACCGAGGGGTGCTGACACGGCCGGGTGCTGTGGAAAACCCCTTGACAGGCACGCCCCCCCAGCCCGTAGACTCCCCGGACCATGACGGAGACCACGGGGACGCTGGCCGGGACCACCCTCGTACTTATTCCGTAGGCGCGGACAGGCCCAGGAGGCCTGCCCCGCGCCGGAAGCCCCTCGCAGACGCGGGGGGTTTTTCGTTCCCCGTCGTGCGGTAGGCCCGGGACACCGGGAAGGAGCGAGTGACATGCGGTACGAGATCGAACGGGACGATCGCCACGTGGCGAGCCTCGTCTGGGAGGGGCCGGGACAGGTGGCCGTGTGCGCCGCCGACCCCGCCGACCAGCCGCGGTTCGACCGGTTCTTCGGCGAGCAGGTCGTGTACCTGTCGACCGACCTCGGGTTCGGCGGCGCCCTCGGCGAGGGCGGCCTCGCGGCGCGCCGCCGCGACGGCAACCCCTGGGAGTTCGAACGGCAGGTGCACGCGTTCGCGAGGACGCTCGGCGCGACGGCGCGCCGCGTGACGACCGGTCCCGTCGAGGAGGTGTCCGCACGATGAAGGTCACGGGCGCGCAGGCGCTCTTCAAGGCGCTCGAGGGCGAGGACGTCGACGTCGTCTTCGGGCTCCCCGGCGGCGCGATCCTCCCCGCCTACGATCCGCTCCGCGACTCGAAGGTCCGCCACGTCCTCTGCCG
The DNA here is from genome assembly GCA_046094825.1 of Actinomycetota bacterium. Taxonomy (GTDB): domain Bacteria; phylum Actinomycetota; class UBA4738; order UBA4738; family HRBIN12; genus JBJTIF01. Next base: position 3,824 of record JBJTIF010000139.1, on the reverse strand, counting down.
ACACGAGCAGGGCGCGGGGCACGCGGCCGAGGGCTACGCGTGGGCGACCGGCAAGGTCGGTGTCGCGATCGCGACCTCGGGCCCGGGCGGCTGCAACCTCGTCACCGCGCTCGCCGACGCGAAGATGGACTCGGTGCCGATGGTCGCGATCACCGGCCAGGTCCCGACCGCCGCGGTCGGCAACGACGCGTTCCAGGAGGCCGACATCACCGGCATCACGATGCCGGTCACGAAGCACAACATGCTCGTCCGCTCGCCCGGCGAGGTCGCCGAGGCCGTGCGCGAGGCCTTCCACATCGCGAGCACCGGGCGTCCCGGCCCGGTCCTCATCGACCTCCCGAAGGACGTCCTCATCGGCGAGACGACGTGGAAGTGGCCCGAGTCGGTGAGCCTCCCCGGCTACCGCCCGACGACGGAGGGCAACGTCCGGCAGGTGAAGGCCGCGGTGCAGCTCATGCTCGCGGCGAAGCGCCCCGTCCTCTACGTCGGCGGGGGCGTCATCAAGGCGGAGGCCCACCGCGAGCTCTTCCAGCTCGCGGTCGAGTCGCAGATCCCCGTCGTGACGACGCTCATGGCGCGCGGTGCCTTCCCCGACACCCACGAGCTCGCGCTCGGGATGCCGGGCATGCACGGCGCGTACGCGGCCGTCACCGCGATGCAGAAGGCCGACCTCCTCGTCGCGCTCGGCTCCCGGTTCGACGACCGCGTGACCGGCAAGCTCGACGCGTTCGCGCCCGGCGCGAAGGTGATCCACGTCGACATCGACCCCGCGGAGATCGGGAAGAACCGCACGGCGGACGTGCCGATCGTGGGCGACTGCCGCGACGTGATCGGCAAGCTCCACGCCGAGCTCGCGAAGGCGCAGGCCGAGGAGGGCACGCCCGACCGCTCGGAGTGGCTCGCGACCGTCCGCGGGTGGCTCCGGGACTTCCCGTACCGCTACGACCAGCAGCCCGACGGCCCGCTGAAGCCGCAGTACTGCGTCGAGCGGCTCTACGAGGCCGCGAAGGACGCGATCGTCGTCGCCGGCGTCGGCCAGCACCAGATGTGGGCGTCGCAGTTCTGGAAGTTCTCCGAGCCGCGCACGTGGATCAACTCCGGCGGCCTCGGGACGATGGGCTTCGCGGTCCCCGCGGCGCTCGGTGCGAAGGCCGGGTGCCCCGATCGGCGCGTCATCGCGATCGACGGCGACGGGTGCTTCCAGATGACGGCCCAGGAACTCGCGACCGCGCGCACGGAGGACATCCCCTTCGTGACCGCGATCCTGAACAACGCGCACCTCGGCATGGTCCGCCAGTGGCAGGAGCTCTTCTACGGCGAGCGGTACTCGCAGGTGTACCTCTCGTACGACACGCCGGACTACGTGAAGCTCGCGGAGGCGTACGGCGCGGTCGGGCTCCGGGCGGAGCACCCCGAGGAGGTCGACGCGGTCATCGAGAAGGCGCTCTCCGTCGAGGACCGGAGCGTCGTCATCGACTTCCGCGTCGACGCCGGCGAGATGTGCTTCCCGATGGTGCCGGCGGGCGCGAGCAACGACGACATCATCCTCGGCCCCGAGGGCCTCTCGAAGCAGGTCGATCCGGCGGAGGCACCGGTCGCATGAGCCTCCACACGATCTCCGTGCTCGTCGAGGACAAGCCCGGCGTGCTCACGCGCGTCGCGGGGCTCTTCGCCGCCCGTGGCTTCAACATCGACTCGCTCGCGGTCGGGCCGACGAACGAGTCGGGGCAGTCGCGCATGACGATCGTCGTGAGCGTCGACAGCAAGCCGCTCGAGCAGGTGACGAAGCAGCTGAACAAGCTCATCCACGTCCTGAAGATCATCGAGCACGAGAGTGGCGGCGCGATCGAGCGCGAGCTCCTCATGGTGAAGGTGAATGCGGTCGGCGAGGCGCGCGCCCGGATCCTCGAGATCTGCGACGTGTTCCGCGTGCGACCGATCGACGTCTCGCACGAGACGATCACGATCGAGGCGACCGGCGCGCCGGAGAAGCTCGAGGCGCTCCTCGAGCTCCTCGCGGACTTCGGCATCGCCGAGCTCGCGCGGACGGGGCGCATCGCGCTCGACCGCGCCGCGAGGAACGGCAAGGGGAAGCGGCGGCTCCGCACCGTCGACGAGGCTCCCCGCGTGGACGGCGGCGGCAGCGTCTGACGCACGCCCGGATCTGACGGACGCACGACAGGGAGGAACGGGATGGCCACGATCTCCCGCGGGACCGCCGTCGACGGCGCGGCCCTCGACGGCTCGAGGATCGCGATCCTCGGCTACGGCAGCCAGGGGCACGCGCACGCGCTGAACCTCAAGGACTCCGGACGCGACGTGCGCGTCGGCCTCCGCGAGGGGTCGCGGTCGTGGGCGGCCGCCGAGGCCGCGGGCCTCGCCGTCCTGCCGACCGCGGCGGCGGGCGCGGAGGCCGACGTCACGATGGTGCTCCTTCCGGACACCTCGCAGGCCGCGGTCTACGCGTCGGACATCGCCCCGAACCTCGCGGACGGCGACATGCTCATGTTCGCCCACGGGTTCAACGTCCACTTCGGCACGATCGATCCGCCGGCGAACGTCGACGTGACGATGATCGCGCCGAAGGGCCCCGGCCACCTCGTGCGCCGTACCTACGAGCAGGGCATCGGCACGCCCGCGCTCGTCGCGGTCCACCAGGACGCGACCGGCCGCGCGCTCGCCCGCGCGCTCGCGTACGCGGACGGCATCGGATCGGCTCGCGCGGGGGTGCTCCGGACGACGTTCCAGGAGGAGACCGAGACCGACCTCTTCGGCGAGCAGGCCGTCCTCTGCGGCGGCATGACGTCGCTCGTCTCCGCCGGGTTCGACACGCTCGTCGAGGCGGGGTACCAGCCCGAGATCGCGTACTTCGAGTGCCTCCACGAGATGAAGCTCATCGTCGACCTCATGTACGAGGGCGGGATGTCGTGGATGCGACACTCGATCAGCGACACGGCCGAGTACGGGGACTACTCGCGTGGCCCGCGCGTCGTCGACGACCGCACGCGCGAGGAGATGCGGCGCATCCTCGGGGAGATCCGCGACGGGTCGTTCGCGGAGGAGTGGATCGGCGAGGCGGAGCGCGGCTTCCCGCGGTTCCGCGACCTCCGCAAGGCCGCCCGCGGCTCGAAGCTCGAGGAGGTCGGCAAGGGTCTGCGCGCGATGATGCCGTGGCTCGAGTCCGAGAAGAAGGTCGCGCCCGATGCCTGACGGTGGCGTAGGCGACCGCGTCGTCTTCTTCGACACGACGCTCCGCGACGGGGAGCAGGCTCCGGGCATCGCGCTCACGAAGGCCGAGAAGGTCGAGATCGCCGAGCAGCTCGCCCGCCTGAAGGTCGACGTCCTCGAGGCCGGGTTCGCGATCTCGAGCGAGGGGGAGTTCGAGGCGGTCCGTGAGATCGCGACCTCCGTGCGGGGGCCGGTCATCGCCTCGCTCGCCCGCGTCACGACCGGCGACATCGACCGTGCCGCGGAGGCGCTCCGCGGCGCCGACCGGTGGCGGATCCACGTCTTCATCTCGACGAGCGACATCCACCTGAAGGACATGCTCCGGATGTCGAACCAGCAGGTCCTCGACGCGATCCGCGAGGGCGTCCGGCACGCCGCCGGACACACCGAGGACGTCGAGTTCAGCGCGCAGGACGCGACCCGGACCGAGCTCGAGTTCCTCCTCGAGTGCTACCGGGTCGCCTCGACGCCGGTCGCGCGGCGGATCGCCCCGACCGCAGCATCGATCATCCCGTCGCCCATCGCGGAGTCCTCGATGACCTCGTCGCCGCGGCGCAGGCGGACGGTCGCGGTGGGCGAGAGGTGCGTGCCGCCGG
>JBJTIF010000138.1:0-9780 GCA_046094825.1 Actinomycetota bacterium | reverse complement strand
GGTCGACGAGCGGCTCGCTGCCGCGGGACAGGACCGCAACGCGACCGCGCTCGCCGCGAGCGGTCTCGTCGCGCGCGCCGCGGGGATCGATGCGTCGCTCGCGAGGAGGCGGCCGAGCGCGTCGGCCTTGCCCGCGCCGAGGACGAGGAACACCGCGAGCGCCGAGTCCTCGAGGACCGGCGCGGTGAGCGTGAGCCGGCGGAACCCGCGGTACGGCGCGGTCACCGCGACCGCGCGGTCGCGCGCCGACGCGGTCGGATCGCCCGGCACGAGCGACGCGGTGTGGCCGTCCTCGCCGAGGCCGAGGTGGACCGCGGCGAACCGCGGTGGGAGCGCGGCGGCGTACGCGCGCGCGGCGGCCTCCGGATCGGACGCCTCGGCGTCCATCGGGTGGAAGGCCGCGGCGCGCGCGACGAGACCGCTCGCGGCGAGCGCGGTCGCGTTGCGGTCCTGTCCCGCGGCAGCGAGCCGCTCGTCGACCTGCCAGAGCTCGAGGTCGGCCCACCGGACGTCCTCGCGTGCCGCGAGGGCACGGAACATCGGCAGCGGCGTCGTCCCGCCGGAGAGCGCGACGTGGACGCGCCCTCCCCGTCCTCCGCCACCTCGAGCCGGATGCCCACGCGCCGTTCCTCCCCGATCCGTCCGCCCTCGTCGTCACGACGGTACGCTGCCGATATGGCCACCGACCTCCCCCCGCGGGATCGGACCACGAAGGAGCGGCTGCCGCTCCTCACGGGGACGGCACGCCGTCTCCGGCGGTCGCGGCGACCCCTCGTCCCCCACGTCGGCTCGGCCCAGCCGACCGAGTCGAGCGCGAACGCCGGTCGCACGGGCTCGCTCCGCGCCGCGATCTTCGGCGCGAACGACGGCCTCGTCTCGAACGCCTCGCTGATCTTCGGCGTCGCCGGCGCCGGCGTCGACAACGCCGTCATCCTCGTCGCGGGGATCGCCGGGCTCCTCGCCGGCGCGAGCTCGATGGCGGCAGGCGAGTACATCTCCATGCGGGTCCAGCGCGAGGTCCTCGAGCGGCTCATCCACCTCGAGGCCCACGAGCTCGGAGCAGACCCGGTCGCCGAACGCGCCGAGCTCGCCTCGCTCTACGTCCGCAAGGGCGTCTCCCCCGAGCTCGCGGACCGGCTCGCCGAGGAGCTCATGCGCGATCCGAAGGTCGCCCTCGACACGCATGCTCGCGAGGAGCTCGGGCTCGATCCCGAGGAGGGGCTCGGGTCGCCCGCAGCCGCCGCCGGCTCGTCGTTCCTCACGTTCGCCGTCGGCGCGCTCCTGCCGCTCGCGCCGTTCCTGCTCACGACGGGGACGACCGCCGTCCTCGCCGCCGGCCTCGTCACCGGCGCCGCGCTCTTCGGCGTCGGCGCCTCGATGTCGGTCCTCACCGGGCGCGCCTGGTGGTTCTCGGGGCTCCGGATGCTCGCGATCGGCGCGGCCGCGGCCGCCGCGACGTTCCTCATCGGGCGGCTCTTCGGCGTCGCGACGGCCTGACGGCCGGCACGCCGTCCACGCTCACTCCTCGCCGGCATCGCCCTCCGGCTCGGCATCCGTCGACGCATCCTCCCCGCCGAGCGTCCCCTCGACGATCGCCTCGAGCCCCTCGCGGAGCGCGGTGAAGCGTCCGTCGCCGAGCTCGGCTCGCAGCCGCACCTCGACGGCCGCGATGGAACGGCGCACCTCGACCGCGTAGCGGCGACCCCGCGCGGTGAGCCGCACGATCTTCGCGCGTGAGTCCTCGGGGTCGACGACGCGGCGCACGTAGCCGCGCTCCTCGAGTTCGTCGACGACGAGCATCATGCCCTGCTTCGTCATCCGCGCCCGTTCCGCGAGTTCGCCGAGATGCGAACCGACGCGGCGGTCGATGTGGAGCGCGACCGTCGCATGCCCCGGGCGCAGATCGTCGAACCCACGCTCCTGGAGCTCGGCGACGAGGTCGGCGCGGAGGACGCGCGAGGCCTCGAGCAGGAGGCGTCCGAGGTCGCGGGGTGCCATCGGCGGCATCCTCCCGCCGACGACCTCGACCGTCAACGTCGTTGACCGCTCTCCGCGGGGTCGGGATCGCGGAACTGCTCGGCCGCGAGTCGCGCGTAGAGGCCCCCGCGCGCGAGGAGCTCGTCGTGCGTCCCGCGCTCGGCGATGCGGCCGCGGTCGAGCACGAAGATGACGTCCGCCGAACGGACCGTCGACAGGCGGTGCGCGATCGCGATCGTCGTGCGTCCGTGCATGAGCGGCTCGAGCGCCTGCTGGACGAGCCGCTCGGACGACGTATCGAGGGAGGACGTCGCCTCGTCGAGGATGAGGATCCGCGGATCCTTCAGGATCACGCGGGCGATCGCGAGGCGCTGCTTCTCGCCCCCGGAGAGCTTGTAGCCGCGCTCGCCGACGACGGTGTCGAGCCCCTCGGGGAGCTCGGCGATCCGGTCCCAGATCTCCGCGGAGCGCGCGGCGGCGATGAGCTCGTCGTCGGTCGCGCCGGGACGCCCGTAGAGGAGGTTGCGTCGGACCGTCGAGTGGAAGAGGTACGTCTCCTGCGTCACGACGCCGACGAGCTCGCCGAGGGACCGGAGCGCGATCCTCCGGACGTCGACGCCGTCGATCTCGACCGCGCCCTCCGCGACGTCGTAGAGCCGCGGGACGAGGTACGTCATCGTCGTCTTGCCGGCGCCGCTCGGCCCGACGAGCGCGACGAGCTGCCCGGGCTCGATCTCGAGATCGATCGCGTCGAGCGTCCAGGGCCTGGCGACCTCGCCCTCCGGAGGGGGCTCCTCGTAGCGGAACCGCACGGAGCGGAACCGCACGGAGCCGCGGACCTCCGCGGGCGCGAGCGCGATCGCGTCGGGGGCGTCACGGATGTCGTGCTCGAGGTCGAGGTACTCGAAGACCCGGTCGAAGAGCGCCATCGAGGACTGCACCTCGGTGCTCACCTGGAGCATCGACCCGATCGGGAAGAACAGCCGCGACTGGAGCGTCGTGAACGCGACGATCGTCCCTGCGGTGATCACGCGGGCGGGCTCGTTCGCGAGGACCCATCCCGCGGCGAGGTAGACGAGCGCGGGCGTGATCGAGAAGAACGTCCCGACGACCGCGAAGAACGACCGCCCGATCATCGTCTGCCGGATCAGAAGCCCGGTGAGCCGCCCGTTCTCCTCGCGGAACCTCCCGAGCTCCTCGCGCTGGCGTCCGAAGGCCTTCGCGAGGAGCACCCCGGAGACCGAGAGCGTCTCCTCGGTGATCGCGGTGAGGTCGGCGAGCGTCCGCTGCGTGTTCGTCGCGACCGCGCGACGCGCGCGCCCGACGCGCACGGTGAGCCAGAGGAAGACCGGCAGGAGGAACAACGACAGGACGGTGAGCTCCCACGAGAGGATCGCCATCGCGACGAGCGTGCTCACGATGACGACGATGTTCGCGAGGACGTTCGACGCCGTATCCGTGACGACGGACTGCACCCCGCCGACGTCGTTCGCGAGCCGGGATTGGATCTCCCCGGTCCGCGTCGTCGTGAAGAAGCGGAGGGACATCGCCTGGAGGTGCCCGTAGAGCGCGTTGCGGAGGTCCTCCATGACGCGGAGGCCGACGACGTTCGCGAGGTACGTCTGCCCGATCCCGATGACGCCGGACACGACCGGGATCGCGATCATGAGCCCGACACCGATCGCGAGCGCGTCGAGGTTCGGGCACGCGCCCCCGCGGCAGATGCCCGCCGGGTCACCGAAGAGCGCCCGGTCGAACACCCACTTGATGAGGAGCGGGTTCGCGACCCCGAGGCCGGACGTCACGACGATGAGGAGCGCGACGATCCCGACCTTGCCCCGGTACGGGTCGAAGGTGGCGAGGACGCGCCGGACCGTGCGTCGGTCGATCGGGCGCTCGGACTCCGCGCTCGGATCGAAGAACATCCCGTGACGACCCATGGGGGGAGCATACGGGCGGGCCCCGACGGGCCCGCCCTCAGCCCGCGATCGCGCGGGCTCGGTCGAACACCGCGTCGAGCATCGCCGGCGTGAGGCGGCCCGTGAAGGTGTTCTGCTGCGAGGGGTGGAAACTCCCGAGGAGCACGTAGGGTCCGACGACCGATTCCGCGAGGTGCGCGAAGCGCGGTCGCGGTCGAACGACATGACCGAGCGCGGCGAGGGCGCGGAGCGCGCCGTCCCACGCGAACGCACCGAGCGCGACGATCGCGCGGACGTCGGCGAGCGCGCGGAGCTCGCGTTCGAGGAACGGCAGACAGCGATCGCGCTCCTCGGGCGTCGGGCGGTTCGCGGGCGGTGCGCAGCGGTTCACGGCGGCGACGTACGCACCGCGCATCGCGAGCCCGTCATCCCGTGCGACCGATGTCGGCCGGTCGGCGAGGCCGGAGCGGTGGAGCGCCGCGAAGAGGAAGTCCCCGGATCGATCGCCGGTGAAGACCCGACCGGTCCGGTTGCCGCCGTGCGCCGCGGGGGCGAGTCCGAGGACGAGGATGCGTGCGGCCGGATCGCCGAACCCCGGGACCGGCCGACCCCAGTACGGCTCCCCCGCGAACCGCGCGACCTTCGTCCGCGCCGTCTCCTCGCGCCACGCGACGAGCCGCGGGCACGCGCGACACGCGACGATGTCGGCCTCGATCGCGGCGAGGTCCCGCGCGGTCACCGGCGCCACCGGCGCAGACGGGCGAACGCTTCTTCGGCATCATGGAACGCATCGAGCGGCGCGAGGAGGTCGCCGATCGTGCCGACGAGCGCCTCGAAGCCCTCGGGCTCCGGTGCCTCGAGCCGGATCCGACGCGCGAGATCGCGCGCGGTCGCGAGCCCGGCGGCCGCACGCGACCACGCCGGCGCGACCGCGGGCGCGCGCCAGGCCTCCATCGACGCCGCGGCATCCTCGAGCGCCTCCTCGTACGCGACGAGCGTGTCCGCGAGGGGGCGACCGGGGAGGCGGGTGTTCGGCACCGAGGCGAGGAGCGCCCGCTGTCCCCGTTCGATCGCCGCGGCCACGCGCCCGAACGCCGCGAACGGCGCCTCCAGGTCGGCGGGCAGACGTCGGCGCACGGCTACCCCGCGAGCGCGGCGAGCGCCATCCCGGGATCGTTCGAGGCGATCGCATCGACGCCCCAGTCGCGCAGCTCGCGCACCGTCGCGGCGTCGTCGACCGTCCACGTGCCGACGCGGAGGCCGAGCGCATGCGCCTCATCGACGACGGCCCCGCCCGCGGGGAGGAGCCCCCACGTCCCGGGGAGGACCATGTCGTGGCCGGAGCGAGCGGCGAGCGCGATCCCCGGTCGCGGATCGTCCCGGCCGGCGAGGAGGAGCCCGGTCCCGACGTCGGCGGCGCTCGACCGCGCGGCGGCGCCCGACGCGGGGTTGAAGGACACGACGAGGACCGGCCCGACGAACGCCGTGCGGTCGAGCGCCGCGAGGACCGCCGCGACGATCGGCTCGTCGTCGGGCGTGTGGTCGGGCTCGCCCGGGAGGTTCTTGATCTCGATGACCGCCCCCGCGCGACCGGACAGGCACCCGAGCGCCTCGTCGAGGAGCGGCACGGCCTGCGGGTCGCCCGCGCGACCGACGTCGAGGCGGCGGAGCGCCTCGGCCGACGTCGCGCGGACGACGCCGGGAACCCCGGCGGTGCGGTCGGTCGTCGGATCGTGGATCACCACCGGCACGTCGTCCGAGGAGCGGCGGACGTCGAACTCCACGAAGGGCGCGCCGAGGGCGATCGCGGCCTCGAACGACGCGAGCGTGTTCTCCGGGTGCGTCGCCGAGGCACCGCGATGCGCGACGACCACCGGCAGCTGTCCGGGGAAGGACCGGTGGCTCATACCTGGCTCGAGGGGCAGAGGTCCTCGACCGGGCACTCGCCGCATCGCGGCTTCCGGGCCACGCACGTGAGACGGCCGTGGTCGACGAGCCGGTACGTGAGGTCGAACCAGGAGCGCTTCGGGAAGAGCCCCATGAGGTCGCGCTCGATCTGGACGGGGTCGTCGCTCGCGGAGAAGCCGAAGCGCTGCGAGAGTCGTCGGACGTGGGTGTCGACCGCGATCCCCTCGACCTTGCCGAACGCGTTGCCGAGGACGACGTTCGCCGTCTTGCGGGCGACCCCGGGGAGCGTGACCAAGTCCTCCATCGTCGACGGGACCTCGCCGCCGTACTCCTCGACGAGCCGTCGACACGTGCCGCGGACCGATCGCGCCTTCTGGTTGAAGAAGCCCGTCGGCTTGATGTCGGCGGCGAGCTCGGCCTCGGGGACGCGGAGGTAGTCCTCGGCGGTCCGGTACTTCGCGAAGAGCGACACCGTCACCTGGTTCACGCGTTCGTCGGTGCACTGCGCGGACAGGATCGTCGCGATGAGGAGCTCGAGCGGGTTCGAGAAGCGCAGCGCGACCGTCCCCGCCGGGTAGGCCTTCCGCAGCCGCCGGAGGATCTCGGGGGCTCGCTCGACCGCGGCGGACGTTCGCGAGAGCGGCGACATGGCCGGATGCTAGCGCAGCGGTCCGATCGGGAGGTCGAACGTCGAGCCCGCGGCGTAGCGTTCGCGCTCCCCGTCGGGACGTCGCACGTGCGCCGCGCCGCGACCGACGACCTCCCAACGCGTCCCGTCGCCGACGACGGCGGTCCGCTCGTCGAGACCGAGGAACGCGTGTCCCTGCGGCACCTTCCGCAGGATCACCCGCGTCGCGCCCGGCACCCAGCGGTCGATCGCGTCCCAGTGCGGCGCGACGAGGACCTCCCGGAGCGCGTCGAGCCCCGGCTTCCACATGCGACCCGGCAGCCGCGCCTCGTTGTCGAAGGCGAGGCTGCAGAGCGCGGAGACGCCGGCGCTGCATCCGGCGTAGGGGAGCCCATCGGCGACGGCCGCGCGGATCGCCGCCCACAGGGGCGACCCCTCGAGGATCCGCGCGAGGCGCGCGGGATTGCCCCCGGAGAAGGTGATGAGCGATGCGGTCGCGAGGCGGGCCGTGAGCTCGCTCCGTCGCGCATCCTCCGGGGTCCGCAGGTCGAGCACCTCCGCGGGGAGCCCGAGGCGCGCGTAGTGCGCGAGGCCCATCCGCGCCCACCGCTCGAAGACGTGGTCGCCCTCGTGGGCGGAGGCGGCGGGAGCGATGAGGACGACGCCGTCCGGCGTGCGCGACCGCGCGAGCGCCCAGCGGTCGAGCTCCTCGGTCCACGGCTCGAACTCCCCGGATCCGAGGAGGACGAGGCTCGTGCGATCAGTCGTCGGCGGCATCGAGGAACGCCTGGAGCCGCGCCGCGAGTTCGGGCGGGATGTCGCACTCTCGGCACGCGCTCCGCAGGAGGTCCTTCAGCCGACGCTGGAACTCCACCCGCTCGCCGCAGGGCGGGCAGCCCTCGACGTGCTCGTGCACCTCGAGGGAGGCCTCCCCGACGAGTTCGCCGTCGAGGAAGAGCTCGATCCTCGACAGGGCCTCCCGGCACTCAATCCTCGACAAGGCCACGCTCCTCCACGCTCCTCCACAACGCCCGATGGAGGGCCTTCCTTCCCCGGTGGAGCCTCGACATCACAGTGCCGATCGGGATCTCGAGCATCTCCGCGATCTCGCGGTACGAGAACCCCTCGACGTCGGCGAGGAGGACGGGGATCCGGAACGCGTCCGGGAGGTCCTCGAGCGCGCGCTGGACGTCGGCGCTCGGGAGCCGATCGAGGACGGTCGCCTCCGCGGACGGCGCGGCCGAGGCCTCGCCGAGCTTCTCGAAGAGCCACCAGTCCGGGGTCTCCTCATCCGGGATCGTGACGACCTCGCGCTGGCGCTTGCGGTACGCGTTGATGAAGGCGTTCGTCATGATCCGGTAGAGCCAGCCGCGGAGGTTCGAGCCCTCCGCGAACGAGCCGTAGCCGCGGAAGGCGCGGAGGTACGTCTCCTGGAGGAGGTCCTCCGCGTCCTGGGGGTTGCGGGTCATCCGCAGCGCCGCGGAGTACAGACCCGGGAGCACGGGCACGACCTCGCGCTCGAAGCGCGCGCGGAGGTCGGCGTCGGGGGTCGTCGAACGCGCCACGGAACGAGTATCCCGCACCCCGGCGGTCACGGCCTCCCGCGACCGCGGGCCACGAGGAGATCGGTCCGACCGCGGAACCGCTCGAGGAACCGGTAGAAGTTCCGCTTCGAGGCGGCGTCGCGCTCGACCTCGGGGGTGCGGTGCCACCCCCGATGCTCGTGTCGCGTCACCGGAACCTCGACGACGCGGGCGCTCCAGCCGCGGTCGCGGATGCGGAACGACAGGTCGATATCGGCGCTGCGGTAGAACCGGAACCGCTCGTCGAACGCGCCCGCATCGAGGAGCACGTCCCGGCGAACGGCGAGGAGGTACCCCTCGATCGCGTCGACCTCGGGCCCTTCGTCCTCGCGGAACTCCCGCAGGTCGTCCGAGACGATCCCGAACGGACCCGCGATCCCGACCGCGGGGTCGTCGAGCGCGTGGACGAGCGGCGAGATCGCGTCCCCGGTCGCCTCGACCGAGCCGTCGACGACGAGGAGGACCGCCCCGCGCGAGCGGCGCAGCGCGAGCGCGCGGAGCGCGCCCCACCCCGGGTCGCCGTCGATCGCGACGACCTCGGCGACCGCGGGGAACGCCTCCGGTGCCGTCCCGGATGCGTCGACGACGAGGTACTGGACGCGGAGGTCCGACGGCGCGGACGCCGAGAAGGACGCGATGCCGCGGGCGGCGTCCTCGGGCCACCCCTGGACGACCCACTGGACGGTGACGTCGAGGTCGGGCGGGGCGTCGAGGACCGAGGGGACGTCGCGGGGTGCGGTGCGCCGCGCGACAGGTGGCGCCAGCGGCTCGAGGTCGTAGCCATCCGGCCGGTCGACCATCCGGAATCCGAGCGTCGCGAGCTCGTCGCGGAGCGCGTCGGCGCCGGCGAAGTCGCGGTCCCGGCGCGCCGCCGCGCGACGGGCGGCGACGTCGCGGACCGCGTCGCTCGGCTCAGGCATCGCGGTGGCGCCGGAGGAAGTCGAGGACGAGCGCGTTCACCTCGTCCGCCCGCTCGGAGTGGAAGACGTGGCCCGCCCCATCGAGGAGGACGAGCTCGGCCCCCGGGATGCGCTCCGCGAGCAGCCGGGAGTTGCCGGCATCGATGATGCGGTCCTCGGTGCCGGAGACGACGAGCGTCGGAACGTCGAGGAGCGGCAGCCGGTCCCAGGAGTCGAACGCCCGCGCGGCGGTGCGCTGGTGGCGGCGCGAGGTCGCCGACTGCGTCCGACCGCCGCGGACCGCGCGATCCTCCTCGACGTGCGCGGGGTGCGCGGCGAGGAAGGCCGGCGCGTAGAGGGCGTCCCAGAAGCGCCCGACCGGCTCGGCCGCCGCGATCCGGCGCGTGCCGCCGGGGTGCGTGCATCCGAGGACGAGCGAGCGCACGCGTGCGGGGTGGTGGAGCGCGATCTCCTGCGCGATGAGCCCACCCATCGACATCCCCCAGACATCGGCGCGGTGGATCGCGAGCTCGTCGAGGAGCGCGAGGGCGTCGGTCGCGAGGTCGAGGATCGTCCGCTCGTCCTCGAGCGCGCTCGATCGCCCGTTGCCGCGGAGATCGAGGGCGATGACGAACCGCTCCGCCGCGAGCGCCGGGATGTTGCGGTGCCATCCGGCGACGTCGCCGCCCATCCCCTCGACGAGGAGGCGCGCCGGTCGACGAACCGCTCGTCGAACGCGCCCGCATCGAGGAGCACGTCCCGGCGGCACGCGCCGGATCGCGGCGGCCGAGCCGGTCGGGCGCTTCTGGGACGCCCTCTACGCGCCGGCCTTCCTCGCCGCGCACCCCGCGCACGTCGAGGAGGAT
>JBJTIF010000137.1:0-3630 GCA_046094825.1 Actinomycetota bacterium | reverse complement strand
CGGGCATCTCGGCGTCGAGGATGTCCTCGCGACGCGTGCGCGCATCGTCGACGACCGACAGCGGCGTTGTGCGTCGCGCCCTGCGACGCAACGCACACGTCCCACCGACCCCAACCCGCTGGACTACGCTCCTCGCACCGGTCGGTCGGACCGGTCCATCGCGGGAAGGGAAGGGTGTCGATGAAGAAGTTCCTGCTGAGCATCGCGGCCACCGTCCTCGGCCTCGTCGGCGTCATGAACGTCGCGGTCGCCGAGGTGCCGGACCGCGTCACGGTCTGCGTCGTCTCGAACGGCCAGGGCGATCCCGGGCACGAGATCGAGATCCCGGCGCAGGCGGCGGACAACGCCCCGTTCGACCGCTCGTGCGGCGAAGGCTCCGGCTACGGCGGCCGCATCTCGGCCGCGGACACCGCGGAGGAACTCGCGGAGACGCGGTAGCTCGCAGCGGTTGGGACGGAGGGCGGGCGGCGCGGAGCGCCGCCCGCCCTCCGTGTTCCTGCGGTCGACGCGCCCCGACCGGACCTGGACCGGCGTATGCTCACCCCGACACCGCACCGAGGGAGGTCCGATGGAGCGCGCGCAGCGGGTGGACGTCGGCATCGACGTGCCGCTCGACGCCGATCTCGACGCGCTCCTCGCGTTCTGGCGCGAGGCGACCGGCTACGAGGTCGTCGCCGAGGGGTGGCCGGAGATCCGCTCGCCGGGAGAACACCTGCCCCGCATCTGGCTGCAGCCGGTCCCCGAACCGAAGGTCGGCAAGGCGCGGGTCCACCTCGACATCTACCTGTCGCGTGCCGGTGCGGCGGAGCGACAGCAGCGGCTGCTCGGACTCGGTGCGACGATCGCACGGCCCGCCGTCGAGGGAGAGCGCTTCATCGTGCTCGCCGATCCGGTCGGCACCGAGTTCTGCCTCTGCTTTTACGACTGACCCTCAGACGCGGTTGCGCATCGAGTCGGCGGCCATCGCGAGGTAGTCCTCGAGCGGCGCGCGGACCTCGGGCGCGGGATCGAGCGCGTCGAGGGCCGCGCGCATGTGGCCCATCCAGCGGTCGCGCACGTCCGCGTCGATCGGGAAGTCCGCGTGGCGCATGCGGAGCCGTGGATGCCCGCGTTCCTCGGCGTAGGTCGTCGGACCACCCCAGTACTGGACGAGGAAGAGCGTGAGACGGCGCGCCGCGGGCGCGAGGTCGGTCTCGGGGTAGAGCGGTCGCAGGACCGGATCCTCGGCGACGCCCTCGTAGAACCGGCCGACGAGCCGCTCGAAGAACGGCATGCCGCCCGCGACCTCGAAGAAGGAGCGCTCCGAACCCTCAGCCACGCGCCGAGTCTACGGAGCGATGCGGGACGCCCGGTCGTTAGACTCCCCCCATGCGCTCGCTCCACGGGAGCTCGGACCCCTTCCTCGCCGAGATCTGCGGTCAGCCAGACGCCCTCCGTCGGTCTGCGGCGCGCTTCGTCGCGTCGACCGAGGAGCTCGAGACGATCCGCGAGCGGGCGGTCGAGGCCCGGACGATCGTCTTCACCGGGATGGGGAGTTCGTACGACGCCTGCTACCCCGCGGTGAACGACCTCGCGGGCCGCGGCGTGCCGGCGATCCTCGTCGACTCCGCCGAACTGCTCCACTTCCGCCGACCGATCCTCGGTCCGGACACCCTCGTCGTCATCGTGAGCCAGTCCGGCGAGAGCGCCGAGATCGTGCGGCTCGCGCGCGAGATCCGCCTCCAGCGCGACCGCCCCGCCGTCGTCTCGATCTCGAACGGCACGGACAACGACCTCGCGCGGGCGGCGGACGTCCGCCTCGACACGGCGGCCGGCCCCGAGTCCGGCCCCTCGACGCTCACCTTCTCCGCGGCGATGACGACGCTCTCCGGCATCGCGCGCCTCCTCGCCGGCGACAGCGTGAGCACCGCGACGGATCGGACGCGCACCGGGGCCGAGGGGACCGCCCTCGCGCAGGAGCGACTTCTCGACGACCCCGAGGCCTCGGCAGCGCGCCTCGCCGCCTGGCACGCCGGTCGCAGCGTCACCGTGCTCCTCGGCCGCGGACCCGCGCGCGCCGCCGCGGAGATGGGCGGCCTCCTCCTGAAGGAGTGCGGCGTGATGGCCGAGTCCGTCGAGTCCGCGATGTTCCGCCACGGTCCGCTCGAACTCGCGGGGCCGCAGATGGCCGCGGTCGTGTTCGCGACCGAACCCGAGACCCGGCGGCTCGACCTCGCGCTCGCCGCCGACCTCGTCGAGTCCGGAGCCGGGGTGCTCGTCGTGACGCCGGACGGCGAGGAACCGAAGGGATCGACCGCGATCGCGACGGGCTTCCTCGACCGCGCGCTCATGTCCGCGGCCTCGATCGTCCCGGTGCAGCTCCTCGGGTGGGCGCTCGCCGCGGCGGCGGGTCGGACGCCCGGCGTCTACACGCGGGCGACGAAGGTCACGACGACCGAGTAGCGACCTCGCCCGAGCGGGCGAGGAGCCCCGCGGCGAGCGCGATCCGCGCGGGGACGCTCGGGACGTCCATCCACTCGTCGACCGAGTGCGGATCGCCGCCGACCGGCCCGAGGCCGTCGAGCGTCGGGACCCCGAGCGACGACGTCGTGTTCGCGTCGGAGGCGCCGCCGGTGGCCGCGTCGCGCACCTCGATGCCGAGGTCGCGACCGAGCTCCGTCGCGAGCGCGGCGAGCGCGGCCGCACCGGGGCCCTTCTCCATCGGGCGGTGCCACACGTCCCCGAGCACCTCGATCGAGACGTCGGGATCGGTCGGCGCGGCGAGCACCTCGCGGATCGCGGCGAGCGCCTCGTCCTGGAGCGCGGCGGTCGGCGCGCGGAGGTCGAGCTGGAGGGCGCACGCCGCGGCGACGACGTTCGGCCGGGAGCCGCCCTCGACGACCCCGACGTTCACCGTGACGCCCGGCCAACGACCGTTCAGCGCGTGGAGCGCGAGGGTGCGGTGCGCCGCCTCGACGATCGCGCTCCGGCCGCGTTCGGGCTCGACGCCGGCGTGGGCGGCCCGTCCGCGGAACCGCACTTCGAGGTCGGCGACGCCCTTCCGCGCCGAGACGACCGACCCGTCCTCGCGCGCCGCCTCGAAGACGAACGCGACGTCGGCCTCGCGGGCGAGGTCGGCGATCGTCGCGCGCGACGCGGGCGAGCCGACCTCCTCGTCGGGGTTGCAGACGAACGTGAGCGCCCCGAACGGGACGCCCGCCTCGCGGAGCACCTCGACCGCGTGGAGCGCGACGAGGAGGCCACCCTTCATGTCGTTCACGCCGGGGCCGTAGGCGCGCTCCCCCTCGATGCGGAACGGGCGCTCGGCGACCGTGCCGTCGGAGAAGACCGTGTCCGTGTGTCCGATGAGGAGCACGCGGGGGCCGGCGCCGCCGTCGAGCCGGCCCACGAGGAGGTCGCCGAACGGCGCCGCCGGCCCCCGCTCGGTCGCCCACCCCGTCGCGCGGAACCGTGCCTCGAGGCGATCGACGACGGCGTTCACCCCGTCGGGGCTGTGCGAACCCGAATCGATGTCGACGAACTCGCGGAGGTCGTCGAGGAACGCCTCGCGCGCCGGTCGCCCGCCGGGGGTAGCATCCGCGCGTGGCGGCGGGCGGCTAGGCTCGGGCGCATGCGCGACCTCCTCGTGCC
>JBJTIF010000136.1:0-2192 GCA_046094825.1 Actinomycetota bacterium | reverse complement strand
TCCCACCTCAATTCTGAAGACTGCATTATATCAATGACTTGGCAAGCAACACCACAATGAATTTGCAACATTTCGTGAGATGTTAACTTCTATGCAAAGGCATACAATTTGCTACTCAAATATTACTCCTGCTACCAACGTTGAATTGTATGCCAGGGCATACAAATCCCACCTCAATTCTGAAGACTGCATTATATCAATGACTTGGCAAGCAACACCACAATGAATTTGCAACGTTTCGTGAGATGTTCTCTTCTATGCAAAGGCATACAATTTGCTACTCAAACTTACTTCCACTACCAACGTTGAATTGTATGCCAGGGCATACAAATCCCACCTCAATTCACGGGTTTGTTTGCAATTGCCTCACCTCTCTGATTGAGGTTCAACCTAAAAAGCCGCTCCTTCTCCTCGTCCCCCTGGAGATCTGCAAACTCCTCCTCCTCTCCAATGTCTTCATCGTCGTCTTCTTCGCTTGTGCCTGCCTCTGTTGCTGTCTTGCCGCTGCCCTTGCGACCGCGCTTCCCGCTGCTCTTGCCGCCGCCCTTTTCGATGCCTCTGCCGCTGCTCTTGCTCCTCCTCTTTTCCGTGCGCTGCAGACCTGACCGCTTGAACCCTAATGGGGTTAGCTGATGTGGGTCGTGGAAGAAAGGGTCCTTGGGATTGTCCAAAGCTGCTGGCGGAAGGTAGTACCCTTCGACAATGGACCCTCCACTCGCGGGTTTAGCGACTTTGACAATGAAGTCCATCGCAGCACCGGGGCGAGCATGACGTGGTGGGTCATAAGAGGCGGCAAGGGCAGCGCTTTCCCTGGCCTCTCTCTGGATGCGAGCAGACTGTTCACGGGCGTAGGCATGCTGTGCCACATCGTCTTCTGGCTGCTCGTTGTCTACAATGTTAGGGTCAGTTCCGCTGGGTCCGCTGTCACTCGAACCACCCCCTTCATGAACAGGAGGAACCGATTCATCGATTCCCAAAGGCGCTGTCCTGAAACCCTGCTTCTTGGCACTCTTCCCTGCAGGAGCTGCTTCGGCCTTCCTCTTCTGACCTGTCTGCTGCTGACTGCTGCCACTGCCACCTGGCCCACCAGAAGCTGCATCTTTCCTGCCTCTGGTTCCTCTGGTGCCGGATTTCTTTGGAGCTGGTTTGTCCTGAAATCAAAGAAAAATTGTAAAGTCATGAAGCTCACAACTTTGAGGCACAACATTGTACAGTCGTGAAGCTGACAAAATTCTATGCCATGGCATACATCTTTGAGGCACAAAATTGTACAGTCGTGAAGCTGACAAAATTCTATGCCTTCGCATACATCTTTGAGTTAAAAAAAGGCTTACAAAATACTATGCCTTCGCATACATCTGTGCCGCTTAAGGCTTTAAGCCCTAAACCCTACCTTGCCCATTGTTGTGCTCTCCTTGTTATCACCTAGGCATGCGACTTTCCTCAAAAGGAGCAATCAGGAATTTTTTTTACAGATTTATTTTTATTTTTATTTTTATTTTTATTTTTATTTTTATTTTTTTATGAAGGCAAAATCACGGGAAAAGACTAGCGAGCCCACAGGTGCCGCCCTTTAAGTACATTTTCTGAAGAGCGTCGTTGGCAAGAAATTGCACACCCGACACACTATTCACTCGGTTACCGAAACCAGATAATCACTCGGTTATCGAAACCAGTGAGATAATCACTCGGTTATCGAAACCAGATAATCACTCGGTTATCGAGTCAGGAACACGGGGGTTTAACTCACCAGGGGCGGAGTCATCACGTGTTCGCCGAAGATACGCTTGGCGCATGCGGTCATCCTGTTGCTGCACTTCTTCAAGGTCCACCTGCCAAAGATGACACTCTCATGCAGTTTACTGAGTTGTACTGACGGCACAGCACGGCTGGCATTGTACAGCCAAAAGCACCACAGCATCCTGCTCCGCAACACCGCATCGTCGTCGGCAGCAAACAAGGACTTCCCCTTCGTCCAAGCCTGACCCTTCACTGGCCATGCGCAGCAGGTATGAATCTGCGTCTCTGTCATGAAGGCCTGATCAGGAGCAGCAACATCAACAATCTTCTTGTAGTCGTCAGCTGCCATTCCGACAAGCGCTTCGAACAAATGGGGGTGACACAACCCAGGCTGAAAAGCTGCAAGAGGAAGCTCAAGGTGCATCTGCCCTAGCTTCTCCGCGGCAGTGTGG
>JBJTIF010000135.1:0-2778 GCA_046094825.1 Actinomycetota bacterium | reverse complement strand
GCGCCGCGCGGGGCGTCCCCGGGGCCCGCGCCCCCACGCCGGGGCGCCCCCGCGCGCCGGCCGCCACCCCCCGCCCCGCCCCCCCCCCCGCCGAGCCGAGGGCCGCGAGCGCGAGGACCGCGGAGGTGAGGAGGACGAGCGTGCAGAAACCGCGCTTCACCTCCCGCCACAGCGGCGTCAGGAGGAGGAACGCGAGCGCGCCGACGACGGTCTCGGCGAGCACGAGCGTCGTGACCCCGGCGGCCCCCCGCATCGTCAGTCCTTCAGGTTGAGGACGCGGAACGACTCGCCGTGCTCGACGCCGATCCGCTCCCCCTCCTGGACCGCGGCCGCGGGGAGCCATTCCTCGAAGAAGCGGATCCCCTCGTCCTGGAGCTGGCTCGCGTGTTCGCCGAGCGCGGCGAGCTTCGTCGGTAGGAGGCCGGAGACGTCCTCCGTGTGGTTCGGCCGGTCGGTCCACGCGAGCCAGACCTGCGGGACGTCCCAGGGCTCGGTGCCGGCGAGCTCGTCCTGGAAGAAGAGCGCGTTGCCCGCGGCGGGGAACACCGCATCGAGCGCGGTCTCGCCGGCCTTCCGGTGATCGCGGTGGTTGAAGTAGCGGTCCTCGAAGAACCAGTTCGTCGGATCGCAGGTGATGACGACGTCGGGACGGATCCGGCGCACCTCGCGCGCGATGTCGACGCGGACCGCGGGGACGTTCTCGAGATCTCCGTCGTGGGTCCCGAGGATCGTCGTGCCCGCGAGGCCCATGACGGCCGCCGCGCGCTCGGTCTCGGCCGCCCGGGTGCGCGCGAGGGCCGCGCGGTCCGTCGCCGGATCGCTCGCACCGCGATCGCCGTTCGTGAGGACGAGGAGGTGGACCGCACGGCCCGCGCGCGCGAACTTCGTGAGCGTCGCGCCCCGTAGCATGGGGGGACCGAGCCCGACGACGGCACCCGACGACGACGGAGGATGCGCCCCGTGCCCACCGAACAGGAGATCCGCGAGGCGCTCCACCAGGTCCGCGACCCGGAGATCGGACGGCCGATCGACGAGATCGGGATGCTCCGCGGGGTCACCGTCGACGGGGGTCGCGTCCGCGTCGACGTGCTCCTCACGATCGAGGGCTGCCCGCTGAAGGACCGCATCACCGCAGACGTGAAGGCCGCACTCGCGCCGATCGCGGGGATCGAGAGCGTCGAGGTGACGCTCACCCCGATGAGCGACGAGCAGCGGGCCCAGCTCGTCGGGACGCTCCGCGGCACCGGGACGCCCTCGTCGCCGCAGCAGCAGCGCACTTTCTTCCAGGACGGCGCGACCACCGTCATCGCGATCGCGTCCGGAAAGGGCGGCGTCGGCAAGTCGAGCGTCACCGTGACCCTCGCGGCCGCGCTCGCCGCGGAGGGTCACCGCGTCGGCGTCCTCGACGCGGACGTCTGGGGCTTCTCGGTCCCGCGGATGATGGGCGTCGTCGGCGCGAAGCCCGTCGGCTTCGACAACATGATCATGCCGCTCGAGGCCCACGGCGTGAAGATCATCTCGATGGGCTTCTTCGTCCCCGAGGAGACGCCGGTCATCTGGCGTGGCCCGATGCTCCACAAGGCGGTCGAGCAGTTCCTCGGCGACGTCTACTGGGGCGACCTCGACTTCCTCCTCGCCGACCTCCCGCCCGGGACCGGTGACGTGTCGATCTCGCTCGCATCGTTCCTGCCGGGCGCGCAGATGGTCGTCGTGACGACGCCGCAGGAGGCCGCGCGCCGGGTCGCCGAGCGTGCGGGCAAGATGGCGGAGCGGACGAACCTCCGGCCCGTCGGCGTCATCGAGAACATGTCGTGGTTCGCCTGCCCGCACTGCGGTGAGGCGACGCGGATCTTCGGCGAGGGCGGCGGCGAAGAGGCCGCCGCGACGCTCGGCGTCCCGCTCCTCGGACAGGTCCCGATCGAACCCGCCCTCCGCGAGGGGGGCGACGCCGGAACCCCGATCGTCGTCCGCGACCCGGACTCCCCCGCGGCGCGCGCGCTCGTCGAGGCCGCCCGCAGGGTCGCCTCCGTCGCGCGGACGAAGGTCCGCAAGCCCCTTCCGCTCATGACGTCGGCACCCGCCGGTGCCGGTGCCGGCGGACACGGCGGCAGCCACGCCGGACACGCGCACCCGCACTGATCGGCCGCGCCCCGGTCGGGCGCGACGGGACTACGGCAGGAAGCGCACCCTCGCGGCGAACTCCGCCGTCGCGGCGGTGATGACCGCGAGGTAGAAGAACCCCGTCGCGGCCTGCACGGCGCTCGCGCGTTCACCGCGGAGCGTGAGGCGGATGAAGACCGCGACGAGCGCCGTCGTCCCGACCATGCCGAGGGCGATCCACGATGCGAGGCCCGCCGAGGTGAGGAGCGGGTTGAACGCCTGGCTCGAGGCGGTCGGACCGAACCCCCCCAGCGCGATCGCGATCGCCTCGAGGACGACGCCGAGCCCGAGGAGCGTCGTCGCGCGGAGGATCGGCGCGCGCGTGAGCCCCCGGTCCGTGAGGTACCAGTGCCCGAGGAGGAGCCCGTCGAGCACCGCGCCGAGGAACGCCGCGCCGGCGAGGAGCTGGAACGCCGCGACGGGGAACGACGCCTGCCCGGTCGCGGCGAGGGCGAGGAGCGCCGCCACCCCGACCGGGAGCGTCGCGAACCCGAGCACCCGACCCACGACGGCACGCCGCAGGACGAACGCGAGCGCGGCGGCGGGGGGGGCGGGGGCGCGGGCGCGCCCGGCGCGGGGCGCCCCCGCGCCCGCCCCGGCCCCCCGCCCGACCCCCCC
>JBJTIF010000134.1:0-4465 GCA_046094825.1 Actinomycetota bacterium | reverse complement strand
CCGGAGATGCGTTCGGCGAGATCGCCGACGGTCGCGTCCGGGTGGGCGACGTCGAGCGGCAGGAGCGGACCGACCGCGGCGCCGGGGGCGATGCCCGCGATCGACGCGGCGTGGACGAGGAGGAGCGCACCACCCGCGGCGCGGGCGGGGGTCGGCCCCACCCACACGGCGACGGGGACGCTCGCCGCGCGGAACGTCTCCGCGAGGTCGAGGGCGTCGCGGTCGAGCGTCCCCGGCGCGTCGATCTGGAGGACGAACGTCGCGCCCGCGCGTTCGGCATCGGCGAGGTGGGTGCGGATCGCGTCGTCGACGATGCCGTCGATCGGTCCCTCGGCCTGGACGACGATCACCCGCGCCGGCTCCGCGCCCTGCGCGAGCGCGACGAGCGCCTGCACGGACACGGCGAGACCGGCGCAGAGGATCGCGGCGGCGAGGCGGCGGCGCATGGGGCGGGCATCGTACCCGCGGCACCAGCCCGTATCCTTCGAGGGATGACCGGCGCCCGACGCGCACCGCGCCCGCAGCTCATCCCGGAGGCCAAGCGCGTCTGGGCGCGCGCCCTCGGCGAGCCGACGCTCCTCGCCGCGCTCGGAACGACGATCCTCCTCGCGGCGTTCGCGGTCGCCTTCGCGCTCCTGCCGGTCCTCCTCGTCGGCGGCGACGTCGCCCGCGGCGTCGAACGCCGGCTCGACATCGCCGGGGCGAGCTTCTCGCGGCTCCCCGGGTTCCCGCAGCGCTCCACGATCTACGACCGCAACGGCGAGGTGCTCGCCAATCTCTTCCTCGACGAGGACCGCACCGTGACCGCGCTCGAGGACGTCGCTCCCGTCGCGCAGCAGGCCGTGCTCGCGATCGAGGACGATCGCTTCTACGAGCACGGGGCGCTCGACTTCGCCGGCCTCACGCGCGCGCTCCTCCTGAACCTCGCGGCCGGGGAGATCACCCAGGGCGGATCGACGATCACGCAGCAGCTCGTGAAGCTCGCGGTGATCGGCGACGCGTCGCAGACGTTCCAGCGGAAGTTCCAGGAGGCGGCGCTCGCGATCCGACTCGAGGAGCGCTACTCGAAGGACGAGATCCTCGAGCTCTACCTGAACGAGGTCTACTTCGGCAACGGGGTGTACGGGATCGGTACCGCGTCGCGGTTCTACTTCGACGTCGCGCCGAGCGATCTCACGCTCGAGCAGGCCGCGCTCCTCGCGGGCGTGATCCAGACCCCCGCGTACCACGACCCCGTCTCGAACCCGGAGGCCGCGCGCGAACGCCGGAACCTCGTCCTCGACCGCATGGAGGCGCTCGGCTGGGCCGACGACGACGCGGTCGAGGCGGCGCAGGCGGCACCGATCGTCCTGCGGCGCGGCGTCGAGAAGGCTCGGAGGACGACGCCGCCGTTCTTCGTCTACTACCTCACGCAGTCGATCCTCGACATGGACAACCGCGCGTACGACGTGTTCGGCACGACGCGCGATCAGCGGGTCCACACGCTCTACCAGGGGGGCCTCGACATCTACACGACGCTCGATCGGGCGTGGCAGCGCGACGCGCAGACCGCCGTGAACGAGAGCGAGGACATCTCCCCGGAGGCCGGCGTCGGCCCCGACGTCTCGATCGTCTCGATCGACACCGCGACCGGCGGGATCCGCACGATGCTCTCCGGCAAGAACTACCTCCGCGACAAGCTCGACCTCACGTGGCGCGGGCGACGGCAGGTCGGGTCGTCGTTCAAGGCGATCACGCTCGCGGCGGCGCTCGAAGCGGGCGTACCCCCGACGAAGACGTACGAGGCGAGCTCGCCGTACTGCGACCCGCGCTGGAAGAGCGAGGACGGCTGCGTCCGCAACGCCGAGGATGAGAACGAGCAGGGCCCGATCGACCTCTGGCGCGCGACCGCGCTCTCCGTGAACGTCGTGTACGCACAGCTCGCGCTCGACATCGGCGCCGAACGCATCGTCGACATGGCGCAGCGGCTCGGGATCACCGCGCCGCTCGACCCGGTCCCCGCCATCACGCTCGGCGTCGAGGAGGTCTCGACCCTCGACATGGCCGACGCGTACGCGACGCTCGCGAACGACGGGGTGCACTGCCCCGCGTACGCGATCGACCGCGTGCTCCTGCCCGACGGCGCGACGCTCTACGAGCACGACTCCGCGTGCGCCGAGGCGATCGACCCGGCCGTCGCGCACCAGGTGACCGCGATGCTCGAGCGCGTCGTGAGCGGGGGCACCGGCACGCGGGCGAACCTCGGTCGTCCCGTCGCGGGCAAGACGGGGACCGGACAGGACTACACGAACGTCTACTTCGCGGGCTACACGCCGCAGGTGGCGACGGCGGTGTGGGTGGGGTTCCCCGCCGGCAACGTGCCGATGGACAGCTACTTCGGCCGATCGGTGTTCGGTGGGACGCTCGCCGCGCCGATCTGGCACGCGTACATGTCGCGCGTCGTCGAGGGGATGCCGGTCGAGGACTTCCCGCCGGCGACGGGCCTCGGTGAGGCGCGTCCGCTCCCGAACGTCGTCGGGATGTCGATCGAGGAGGCGCGGTCCTCGCTCCTCGCGTTCGAGCTCGCGTTCGTCATGGTCTCCGCGGGCGAGAAGGACGTGATCCTCGGGCAGAGCCCGGCCCCCGGCACCGTCCTCACCCCGGGATCCGTCGTGACGCTCACCGTCGCGATCGGGAGCACGATCCCGTCCTCGATCACCGGCGGGGTGCCGAACGTCGTCGGGATGCTCGCCGACGACGCGATCGCGCTCCTGCTCCGCCAGGGCTTCAAGGTCGAGACGCGGTACCTCTCGTCCTCGGGCGGCGGGGAGTGGGTCGTGACCGCGCAGAACCCACCCGCCGGCACCGCGGCGAGCGCCGACATGCGGATCACGCTCCCGATCGAGCAGGTGGACGTGGGCGACATCGGCCTGCTCGATCCCGGCCCGCTGCCGTCGGATCCGCCGGCGCCCGACCCGACCGTCGCGCCGCCGCCGGACCCGTCACCGAGCCCGAAGCCCTGCAAGGGCAAGAACTGCTGATCGGCTGATCAGCCGAGGCGGGCGCGCACCTTCTCCTGGACGACCCCGCCGTCCACGCGGCCCTTCGCCTTCGCCATGACCGCGCCCATGACCTTGCCCATCTCCTTCGCGGAGGTGGCACCGGAGGCCGCGATCGCCTCGTCGATGATCGCGTCGAGCTCCGCCTCCGAGAGCTGCGCCGGCGCGTACGCCGACAGGACGGCGAGTTCGGCACGCTCCTTCGCGACGAGTTCCTCGCGACCGGCGGCGGAGAACGCCTCGATCGACTCGTGGCGCTTCTTCACTTCCTTCGCGGCGACCTCGCGCACCTCGTCGTCGGTGAGCTCGCGGCGGGCGTCCTTCTCGCGGTTCGTGATCGCGGCCGAGAGCATGCGGAGCGCACCGACCGCCTCCTTCTCGCCGGCCTTCATCGCCGCGACGGTCGCCGTTCGGATCTGCTCCTTCAGGTCACCCACGTAGACTCCGTTCCCGTGCAGTGGTCGACGGTCCTCGCCGCGCTCCTCGCCGTCGGTGGCGCCTGCGTCGCGTACGGCGTCGCGGTCGAGCGTCGCTGGTACCGGCTCGTGCGCCGGCGGCTCCACATCCTACCGGCGGGGGGTCCCGAGACCCTCACCGTCCTCCACCTCTCCGACCTCCACGCGACGACGGGCGAGGCCCGGCTCGGACGCTTCCTCGCGTCCCTGCCCGCGGCCGACGTCACCGTCGTGACGGGCGACCTGCTCGGTGGTCCCGAGGCGGTCGAGCGCGCCGTCGAGCTCCTGCGGCCGACGCGGGGGCGCGTCGCGTCGTGGTTCGTCCTCGGATCGAACGACTACTACGTCCCGCGGTTCCGCAACCCCCTGCGCTACTTCGTCCCCCACCGGTTGCGCCGACCCCGTCGTGCGGTGCGCGGCCGCGCGGCGGACCTCGTCGAGCGGCTCGCGGCGGAGGGGTGGCGCGACCTCACGAACGTCCGCGAGGTGCTCGACCTCGCGACGCTCCCCGTCGAGCTCCTCGGGCTCGATGACGCGCACATCCACCGCCACGACCTCCGCGTCGCCCCACGTCGCGCGCCGGACCGATTCGGCATCGCGGTCATGCACTCCCCCGACAGCGCGCCCGAGGCGGTCGCGCTCGGCTACGACCTCCTGTTCGCCGGCCACACGCACGGCGGCCAGGTCGGGATCCCGCTCGTCGGCGCGATCGTCACGAACTCGATCCTGCCGCCGCGGCTCGCGAAGGGCGTGATCCGGATCGGCGACGCGATCCTCTCGCTCTCCCCCGGGCTCGGCACGAGCCGCTACGCGCCGTTCCGCTTCGCGGTGCGGCCGGAGGCGATGCTCCTCGAGGTCCGGCGCCGACACGCCTGTGGGCGGGGCGGCGATTGACTCCGGCCCGACCCGCGCCGGCGGCCGCGCGCGCGCGGCGTACTCCGCCGCGGTGAGGTTCCCGAGGCGCACCGCGGC
>JBJTIF010000133.1:0-13485 GCA_046094825.1 Actinomycetota bacterium | reverse complement strand
ACCCCCCGCACCCCGCCCCGCCGCCCCCCCCCGGCGCGTCCGACCCCCGCAGCCCGCGCGCGGGGGGGCCGTTCCGCCGCGGGTGGGCGACGCACGCGCCGCCCCCTCTCCGTGGCGATCCCGATCCTCCTCGGGGTCCTCCTGTTCTCCGCCGTCGCGCTCCAGGTCTTCGCCGCCCAGGCGTCGCTCGACATCGGCGCCGCGAACGACCGGATCGAGCAGCTCGCGGACGAGCAGCGCGAACTCCTGCGTCAGCAGGCGGCGCTGTCCGCGCCCGGGCGCATCGCGGACTGGGCCGCGGCGCACGGCATGGAGCTCGCGACCGGGGTGCGGATCCTCACCGGGCCGGCCGGCGGATGACCCGACCGCCGATCTCCCGCCTCGTCGCGCTCTTCGTCGGGCTCGTCGTCGGCTTCGGGATCATCGGCGTCCGTCTCGCGGTCCTCCAGGTGTCCCAGGCGGAGGCGCTCCAGGCGCGGGCGATGTCCCAGCGCATGCGCACGATCGATCTGCCGGCGCAGCGCGGCGAGATCCTCGATCGCAACCGCGAGCCGCTCGCGATCTCCGTCGAGGCGCGCGACATCTACGCCGACCCGCGCCACGTCCTCGACCCCGCCGGGACGGCGGCCGTGCTCTCGGAGATGCTCGGTGTCGACCGCGCCGACCTCGAGCGGCGCCTCGCGTCGACGACGAGCTCGTTCACGTACGTCGCGCGGCAGGTCGACCTGAAGCTCGCCCGCCGCGTGGAGGCGGAGGAGTTCCCCGGTGTCGGCTTCCTCCCGACGTCGAAGCGCGCGTACCCGGCGGGCGCGCTCGCGCCGCAGGTGCTCGGCTTCGTCGGCGTCGACGGCGTCGGCCTCTCGGGCCTCGAGTACGCCTGGGACTCCGAGCTCGGCGGCACCGCGGGCGAGCGGACGCTCGAGCTCTCGCCGGGCGGACTCCCGATCCTCGGCGGCGTCGACGCGGGATCCGATCCCGTGCCGGGGTCGACGCTCGTCCTCACGCTCGACCGCGACTTCCAGTACCGCGTGCAGGCGGCCCTCGAGCGCGCCGTCGCGGCGAACGGCGCGGAGGGGGGCATGGTCGTCGTCATGGATCCCCGCACCGGCGACGTCCTCGCGATGGCGACGTACCCGTGGTTCGACCCGAACGCGTTCGCGAGCGCCGATCCCGTGACCTTCCGCAACCGACCGGCCACCGACGCGTTCGAGCCGGGGTCGACCGCGAAGATCGTGACCGCCGCGGCGGCCGTCGAACTCGGGGCGGTGCGCCTCGACGAGCGCTTCGTCGTCCCCGACGAGATGGAGGTCGACGAGTACACGATCCACGATGCGCACCCGCACCGCACGCTCGACATGACGGTCGGCGACATCTTCGCGGAGTCGAGCAACGTCGGCATGGCGCAGATTGCCCAGCGGCTCGGACCCGAGACGCTCTCCTCGTACCTCGACCGGTTCGGCTTCGGCGCGCGGACCGGGATCGGCTTCCCCGCGGAGTCGGCCGGCATCATGCTCCCGCTCGAGCAGTGGAGCGACTCGGCCCTCGCGACGATCGCGTACGGCCAGGGCATCGGCGCCTCGCTCCTCCAGATGACCTCCGTGTACGCGACGATCGCGAACGGCGGCGTCCGGGTCGCGCCGCGGCTCGTCGAGGGGACCGTCGGACCGGCGGGCGCGTTCCACCGGGCGCCGCGGACCGATGCGGTCCGCGTCGTCTCGGCCGACACGGCCTCGACGCTCACCTCGATGCTCGTCTACGCGGTCGAGTCCGGGACGGGCCTGAACGCCCGGATCCCCGCGTACCAGGTCGCCGGCAAGACCGGAACGGCGCGCATCCCGCTCCCGGACCGGGCCGGCTACTACGAGAACCAGTACGTGGCCTCGTTCATCGGGTTCCTGCCCGCCTCGGACCCCCAGCTCGTCATCGCGACGGTCCTCGACCGCCCGACGACCGCCTACGGGGGCATCGCCGCGGCCCCGCTCTTCCGGGAGATCGCGGAGTACGGGATCGCCCGCCTCGGGATCACCCCGGCCGCCCCGATCGGCCTGCCGCCGCGCCTGCTCCCGGCCCCGTGAGCGCCGCCTCCCCGCTCCGGGCCCGCGAGCGGGGATAATCGCGCTCGACGTGGCCCCTTCCCCCGAGCGCCCGCTGGCACTGCTCGCCGCCGCCGCCGACGGTTCGTCCGTGCGGGGGGATGCGGCGACCCCGGTCTCCGGCCTCCGCCTCCGCGCCCAGGAGGTCCTCCCCGGCGATCTCTTCTTCTGCGTCCCCGGTCGGCACGCCGACGGGCACGACTTCGCCCCGGACGCGCTCGCGCGCGGAGCGGTCGCGCTCGGCGTCGAGCGACCGCTCGACCTCGACGCCCCGCAGCTCGTCGTCCCGTCCGTCCGCGCGGCGATGGGGCCGATCGCCGCGGCCTTCCACGGGGACCCCTCCCGGGCGTTCCCCCTCGTCGGCGTGACCGGCACGAACGGCAAAACGACCGTCACGTACCTCCTCGAGTCGATCCTGCGGACCGCCGGCCGCGAGACCGGACTCATCGGGACGACCGGGGTG
The DNA here is from genome assembly GCA_046094825.1 of Actinomycetota bacterium. GTDB lineage: Bacteria > Actinomycetota > UBA4738 > UBA4738 > HRBIN12 > JBJTIF01. Next base: position 10,929 of record JBJTIF010000133.1, on the reverse strand, counting down.
CGGATCGCTGGCGCACCGATGCCGTTCCCGCGGACGACGCCCGAGGCGCCCGATCTCCAGGCGCTCCTCGCGACGATGCGCGCGCGCGGCGTCGACGCCGCCGTGATGGAGGTGTCCTCCCACGGCCTCGAGCAGCGCCGCGTCGACGGGACACGGTTCGCCTGCGCGATCTTCACGAACCTCACCCAGGATCACCTCGACCACCACGGGACGATGGAGGCGTACTTCGCGGCGAAGGCGCTCCTGTTCACCGACGCCTTCACCGCGGCCGCGGTCGTGAACGTCGACGACGCGTACGGACGGCGCCTCCTCGGGTGCATCGCGTCGACGACGACGTACGCGATCGACGTCGATGCCGATGTCCGCGCGACCGACGTGGCGACGACCGGCGAGGGCTCGACGTTCGTCGCGGACGGACGGATCTTCCGGACCGCGCTCCGCGGTCGATTCAACGTCGAGAACTGCCTCGCCGCGTACGCGGCGGCCCGCGTCCTCGGCATCGATCCGAGCGTCGCGGTCGAGGGGATCGCCGCGCTCCGGGGCGTCCCAGGCCGCGTCGAGACGGTCGAGGCCGGGCAGCCGTTCCTCGTCCTCGTCGACTACGCGCACACGCCCGACGGCATCGCGAACGTCCTGCGCGCCGCGCGACCGCTCGCGACCGGACGGGTCCTCCTCGTCTTCGGCTGCGGCGGCGACCGCGATCGCGCGAAGCGTCCGCGGATGGGGGAGGCCGCGACCCGCGACGCCGATCTCGCGATCGTCACGAGCGACAACCCGCGGAGCGAGGACCCGCTCGAGATCATCGCCGAGATCGAACCCGGTGCGGTCGCCGGCGGCGGCGCGTACGTCATCGAACCCGATCGGCGTGCGGCGATCCGGCTCGCGTGCGCCGAGGCGCGACCCGGCGACGTCGTCGTCATCGCGGGCAAGGGCCACGAGTCCGGTCAGGAGTTCGCCGATCGGACGATCCCCTTCGACGACCGGGCGGTCGCCGAGGAGGAGCTCCGCGCGCTCGGGGTGGCGTCGTGATCCCGCGAACCCTCGACGCGATCGCCGCGGCCGTCGGCGGGGTCCGCCGCGGCGCGGACCCCGAGATCCGCTCCGTGCTCACCGACAGCCGTGCCGCGGCGGACGCCGCGCTCTTCGTCGCGCTCCGGGGCGAGCGGCACGACGGGCATGCGTTCGTGGGCGGTGCCGTCGGCAACGGCGCGGTCGCGGTCCTCGTCGAGCGCGAGCCCGACGTCGACGTCCCGGCGGTCGTCGTCGAGGACACCGGCGCCGCGCTGCTCGCCCTCGGGGCCGACGAGCGGCGTCGCCTCTCCGACACGCGCGTCGTCGGCGTCACCGGAGCGAACGGGAAGACCTCGACGAAGGACCTCACCGCCGGGGTGCTCGCGACCCGGTTCCGCACGCACGCGAGTCCGGCGTCGTTCAACAACGAGATCGGTCTCCCGCTCACGCTCCTCGGTGCCCCCGTCGGCACGGAGGTCGTCGTGGCGGAGCTCGGCGCGCGGCACGAGGGCGACGTCGAGGAGCTCTGCGCGGTCGCCCGTCCCGATATCGCGGTCGTCACGAACATCGGCGTCGCCCACATGGAGGCCTTCGGCTCCTGGGACGCGATCGTCCGCAGCGGCGCCGAACCCGTCCGCGCGCTCCCGCGCGGAGGGAGCGCGGTCCTGAACGCCGACGACCCCGTCGTGCGGACGTACGCGGGGCAGACCGAGGCGCGGGTCGTGCGGTTCGGCCTCGCGGCGGACGCCGACGTCCGGGGTGAGGCCGTCGCGCTCGAGGCCGACGGACGCGCGACGTTCACGCTCGCGGTCGGCGACGCGCGCGAGGCGGTCGCGCTCGCCGTCCCCGGCGAGCACATGGTCGCGAACGCGCTCGCCGCGGCCGCGGTCGGCACCGTCCTCGGCCTCTCGCCCGCGGAGTGCGCGGCGGCGCTGAAGGACGCCCGCGTCTCCCGCTGGCGGATGGAGCCTTCCGTCACCGCGTCCGGGGTCCGCATCCTGAACGACGCGTACAACGCGAACCCCGAGTCGATGGCGGCCGGACTCCGATCGGCGCGCTGGATCGCCCGCGACGTCCGACTCGTCGCGGTCCTCGGGCACATGGCCGAGCTCGGGCCGATCGCGTTCGAGGAGCACGAGCGCCTCGGCCGGCTCGTCGTCCGCATCGGCGTCGACCGACTCGTCACCGTGGGGGAGGCCGCCCGCGTCATCGCGCGCGCGGCCGTCCGCGAGGGCGCTCTCCCCGAGGACGTCGCGAGCTACGACGATCCCGCGGATGCGGCCGCGGACGTCCGCGCGCACGCGGGTGCGGGCGACGTCGTGTTCCTGAAGGGGTCCCGCGTCGCGGGGCTCGAGCGCGTCGCGGAGGCGCTCGCGTGAGGCAGATCCTCCTCGCCGCGGCGGTCGCGATGGCGACGACGCTCCTCGGGACGCCCATCGCGATCCGCGTGTTCCGGATCTGGGGCTGGGGGCAGCGGATCCGCGAGGACGGCCCGCGCTCGCACCTCGAGAAGATGGGGACGCCGACGATGGGCGGCATCGTGATCCTCCTCGCGATCGGCGCTGCGTACCTCATCACGCGCATCGTCTTCCGCGTCGCGACCCCGACCGCGCTCGCGGTCCTCCTCGCGACGTTCGGGTTCGGGCTCGTCGGCTTCCTCGACGACTACCTGAAGATCCGCAACCGCCGCTCGCTCGGCCTCACGAAGTGGGGCAAGCTCGCCGGGCAGGCCGTCGTGGCGATCGCGTTCACCCTCATCGCCGTCCGCCTCGCGGGGGTCTCGACCGAGCTCTCCTTCACCCGCGGGACCGGCCTCGACCTCGGGTGGGTGTTCTTCCCGTGGGCCTTCTTCATCCTCCTCGCGTCCTCGAACGCCGTGAACATCACCGACGGTCTCGACGGCCTCGCGTCGGGGTCATCGATCCTCGTCCTCTCCGGCTACGTCTTCATCGCGTTCTGGCAGTTCCGCCACGTCTGCGAGGTCGTGACGATCGCCTGCTACCCGCTCGACCTGAACGCCGCCCTCGACACCGCGATCGTCGCGGGCGCCGGGGCGGGCGCGGTCGCGGGGTTCCTCTGGTGGAACGCCGCGCCCGCGCGGATCTTCATGGGGGACACCGGCGCGCTCGCGATCGGGGGTCTCCTCGGTGCCCTCGCGATCGTCACGAGCACCCAGCTCCTCCTCGTCGTGCTCGGCGGGCTCTTCGTCCTCGAGACGACCTCGGTCCTCGCGCAGATCATCGCCTTCCGCGGGTTCGGCCGACGGGTGCTGCGCATGTCGCCGATCCACCACCACTTCGAGCTCGCCGGGTGGCCGGAGTTCACCGTCATCGTGCGCTTCTGGATCATCGCGGGCATCACCGTCGCGATCGGGATCGGGCTCTTCTACGCGGACTTCATCGCGCGCGGGGGGCTCGGGTGAGCCTCACCCTCGTCGTCGGGCTCGCCGCGAGCGGCCTCGCGGTCGTCGACGCGCTCCTCGCGGAGCACGCCCCCGTCCGGGCGCTCGAGCTCCGGGAGGACCTCCCCGACGCCGAGCGGCTGCGGGCCGCGGGGGTCGACCTCCGCCTCGGCCCGCACGGCACCGCTGCGCTCGACGGCGTCGACCGGGTCGTGCCGAGTCCCGGGGTCCCCGAGCGCGCGCCGCTCCTCGTCGAGGCGGCCGCGCGGGGGATCGAGGTCGTGAGCGAGCTCGAGTTCGGCGCCCGCCGCACGACGGCCCCGATCCTCGCGGTGACCGGGACGAACGGGAAGTCCACGACGACCTCCCTCCTCGCCGCGATGCTCGTCGCGGCGGGCCGCGACGCGATCGCCTGCGGCAACATCGGGCATCCGCTCACGCGCGCCGCATCCGAGGGGCACGATGCGCTCGCCGTCGAGGCGTCGTCGTTCCAGCTGCGCTTCGCGCCGACGTTCGCCCCGCGCGTCTCGGTGCTCCTGAACCTCGCGCCCGACCACCTCGACTGGCACGGATCCTACGCGGCGTACGGTGATGCGAAAGCGGCGATCTTCGCGAACCAGGGATCGAGCGACGTCCACGTCGGCAACCGCGACGACGACGACGCGGCCGCGCGATCCGCCGGCGCCCCGTGCCGCGTCGTGTGGTTCCGCGCCGGCCCGCCCGCGAGCGGCGAGGTCGGGTGGGAGGACGACGTGCTCGTCGCGCGCCTCGACGGCGAGGAGCGCTTCGCGAACCTCCCCGACGGGGGCGCCGCCTGGCGCGAGGACCTCGCCGCATCGACCGCGGCGGCGCTCGCGTTCGGGCTCCCCGCCGAGGCGATCTCCCGCGGCGCGCGGACGATGCGACGGCTGCCGCACCGCGGCGAACGCGTCGCCCTCGTCGGCGACGTCGCGTTCGTCGACGACTCGAAGGCCACGAACGTCCACGCGGCGCTCGCCGCGATGCGGGGTCGCCACCACGTCGTCCTCGTCGCCGGCGGCATGGCGAAGGGCGTCGACCTCTCGCCGCTCCGCGCGGTCGCCGACGGCCTCGACGGGCTCGTCGCGATCGGCGAGGCGGCCGACGAGCTCGCCGAGCTCTTCACGGGCCTCGTGCCCGTCCGCCTCGCGAGCGACATCGAGCAGGCCGTCGTCGCCGCGTACGCGCTCGCGCGTCCCGGAGGCACGGTGCTCCTCGCACCGGCGTGCGCGAGCTGGGACATGTTCCGGGACTACGGCGAGCGCTCCAGGAGGAGGTGGGCGTCCGTGGCGACTGAGGCCGCGCCCGCCCGGCACCTGCGGCTCATCAAGGGCGGCGAGCCCGCGAACGCCGCGCTCGTCGAGGTGGCGAACCGCCGCACGGTCCGGATGCTCCTCGTCGCGACCGGCTTCCTCGTCTTCTCCGGGTTGCTCATGGTGCTCTCGTCGAGCGCGATCACGGCGTACGCGCAGACGGGGTCGGGCTTCGTGTTCTTCCTGCGGCAGCTCGTCGCCGCGATCCTCGGCTTCCTCGCGCTCTGGGTCACGTCCCGGATGCGCTACGGCGTCTGGGAGCGTCTCGCGGCACCGTTCCTCCTCTTCACGGTCCTGCTCCTCGGCCTCGTGCTCCACCCGGTGACCGGGCACTCCGTCGCGGGATCGTCGCGCTGGATCCAGCTCGGTCCGGTGACGGTGCAGCCCTCGGAGTTCGCGAAGCTCGCGGCGGCCCTCTACGCGGCGCGGTTCCTCGCCCGTCGGAGCGGACGGCTCGACGAGCCCTCGGACTTCCTACCGATGCTCATCGTCATGGGGGCGCTCGGGCTCCTCGTCATGCTCCAGCCCGACCTCGGGACGACGCTCATCATCGTCGGCACGCTCTTCCTCATGCTCTTCGTCGCGGGCGCGCGCATGCGCCACGTCGGCACGCTCGGCCTCGTCGGCCTCGTCTCCGGCGCGGGGCTCATCTGGAGCGCGGACTACCGGCGCGAGCGCTTCCTCGGGTTCCTCGATCCGTGGGGCGATCCGGGGAAGAACGGCTGGCAGCTCATCCAGGGGCTCATCGCGTTCGGGTCCGGCGGGATCACCGGTGTCGGGCTCGGCGCGAGCCGGCAGAAGTGGCTCTACGTCCCGAACGCCCACACCGACTTCATCTTCGCGATCATCGGCGAGGAACTCGGGCTCGTCGGCACGCTCACGATGCTCGCGGCCTACGTGCTCCTCATCTCCGCGGGCATCCGGATCGCAGCCCGCGCTCCCGACGCCTTCGGGCGGATCCTCGCCGCGGGCATCGTCTCGTGGTTCGGCATCCAGACGCTCGTGAACCTCGGCGCGGTCACCGGGGTGCTGCCGATCACCGGCGTGCCGCTGCCGCTCCTCTCGTACGGAGGCAACGCCCTCATCGTGTCGCTCGCCGCGATCGGCATCCTCGTGAACATCGCGCGCTCGGCGACGGTGCGCTCGACGCGCGTCCCCGGCAAGGGAGGGCGCACGGCGTGAGGGTGGCGATCGCCGCGGGCGGCACGGCGGGGCATGTCCTGCCGGCGCTTGCCCTCGGTCGGGTGCTCCGCGACCGCGGAGCCGCCGTCACGTTCTTCGGCACGGCCGGCGGCCAGGAGGCGCGCCTCGTGCCCGAGGCTGGCTTCCCCTTCGTCGCGGTCGTCGCGCGGGCGTTCCGGCGGGACTCGATCGCCGCGGCCGCGTCGGCGCTCCTCGCCGACGGGTGGTCCGCGCTCGCGGTGCGTCGCGTCCTCGCGGACACGGACGCGGTCGTCGGCATGGGGGGGTACGCGAGCGTGCCGGTCGCCGCCGGCGCGATCCTCGCCCGCGTGCCCCTCGTCCTGCACGAGCAGAACGCGATCCCCGGCCTCGCGAACCGGGTCCTCGCGCGCGGCGCGACGGTCGTCGCCGTGGGCTTCGAGGCTGCCCGTGCGCGCTTCGGCGGCGCCGCGGTGCACGTGACGGGGAACCCGCTCCGCGAGCCCGTCCTCGCCCTCGCCGAGCGCCGCCGCGCCGACGCCGCCGCCGCGCGCGCGGAGGCCGCATCGGCGCTCGGGCTCGATCCCGCCGCGCCGACCGTCGTCGTGTTCGGCGGGAGCCAGGGCGCGCGACGGGTGAACGACGCGGCGGTCGCGGGCGCCCGCGCCCTGCCGACCGGGACGCAGGTCCTCCTGCTCGCCGGGCGCGATCACGCGGAGGACGTGGCGGCGTCCGCGAGCGGGCTGCCGGGCGTCCGCGTCCTCGGCTACCTGGACCGCATGGAGCTCGCGTACGCGGTCGCCGACCTCGTCGTCGCGCGGGCCGGCGCGATGACCTGCGCGGAGGTGACCGCGTGCGGCCTCCCCGCCATCCTCGTCCCGTACCCGTTCGCGACCGACGACCATCAGCTCGCGAACGCCCGCGCCCTCGAGGCGGCGGGTGCCGCGACGATCGTCCTCGACGAACGGCTCGATGCGGCGACGTTCGGCGAGCGCGTCGGTCGCCTCCTCGGCGACGTGGAGCAGCGCGCGACGATGTCGACAGCCGCGCGGGCGTGGGCCCGTACGGACGCCGCGGTCGCCCTCGCCGATCTCGTGTGGAGCGTCGCGTGAGCGGCCCCTACGTCGCACCGCCCGGGAGCATCCCGACGCTCGACGTCCCCGACCTCGCGGGCGTGGCGCACCTCCATCTCCTCGGGATCGGCGGCTCGGGCATGCGCAACCTCGCGAAGCTCCTCGCCGCCCGCGGCGCGCGGGTGAGCGGCTGCGACCTGAAGGAGTCGAACGCCGTGCGGGGGCTCCGCGCGCAGGGGGTCGACGTCGCGGTCGGGCACGACCCTTCGCACGTGACCGGCGCCGACGCGCTCGTCCTATCGAGCGCGATCGCCCCGACGAACCGTGAGGTCGCCGCGGCGAGGGCCGCGGGCCTCCCGCTCTGGACACGCGCCCAGGCCCTCGCCGCGGCGACGGTGGGCCGCAGGACGGTCGCGGTGACGGGCACGCACGGGAAGACGACGACGACCTCGATGATCGCGCTCGTCCTCGAGCGCGCGGGCCTCGACCCCTCGTACGTGATCGGCGGGGAGCCGAACGAGACGGGAGGTGGGTCGCGTGCTGGCGCGGGCGACCTGTTCGTCGTGGAGGGCGACGAGAGCGACGGGTCGTTCCTCCTGCTGCGGCCGGAGATCGGCATCGTGACGAACGTCGAGGTGGACCACGTCGACTTCTACACGGGTGGGCGAGCGGAGATCGAGGCCGCGTTCGCGGCGTTCGGGGCGAGGTGCGAGCGGCTCGTCGTCTGCGCCGACGACGAGGGGGCGATGCGCGCCACCGCCGACTGCGCCCGGATCACGTACGGGGTCCACCCCGCCGCCGACGTCCGCCTCGAGACGACCGAGCTCGGACCCGAGGGCGCGCGCGGACGGCTCACCGTGGACGGGGAGCCCTTCGACCTCGCGATCGGCGTCGACGGCCACCACAACCTCTTGAACGCCGCCGCCACGGTCGCGGTCTCGGCGCTCGTGGGCGTCGCGCCGACCGTGGCCCTCGAGGCCCTCGCCGCGTTCACCGGGGTGCACCGTCGCTTCGAGCGCCGCGGTCACGCCCGGGGCGCCGACTTCTTTGACGACTACGGCCACGTCCCCACGGAGCTCGCGGTCACCCTCGGGACGGCTCGCAGGACCGGGGCGCGCCGCGTCATCGCGGTGTTCCAGCCGCATCGGTACTCGCGGACCCAGGCCCTGTGGCGCGAACTCGGAGCGAGCCTCGTCGAGGCCGACCTCGTCCTCGTGACCGACGTGTACGGCGCGGACCAGGACCCGATCCCCGGGGTGACGGGCAAGCTCGTCGTCCGCGGGATCGCCGAAGCGCGCCCGGATCGTCGCGTCGTCTACCTGCCGCACCGGACCGACGTCGTGCGGTTCCTCGACCGGGAGGTCCGTGAAGGCGACCTCGTCGTCACGATGGGGTGCGGCGACGTCTGGACGCTCGCGGACGCCGCGGTCGCGACGATCGGCGGCACCGCGTGACGGACCTCGCCGCGGCGACCGCGATCCTCCGGGAGGGTGTCGGCGACCGCCTGCGGTCCGATGTGACGATCGCCCCGCTCACGACGTTCCGGCTCGGCGGACCGGCAGCGCTCTACCTCGAACCGGACTCGATCGACGATCTCCGGGTGGTCGCCCGCGCCATCGAGGCGACCGCCCTGCCGGTCGTGATCCTCGGGAAGGGGTCGAACGTCCTCGTCGCCGACGCGGGGGTCGACGGGCTCGTGCTCCGGCTCGGTCGCGGCTTCCGCTGGGCGGCGCGCGACGGAACCGCGCTCACCGCGGGCGGCGCGATGCCGCTGCCCGCCCTCGCGGGCATCGCCCTCACCCACGGCCTCGCGGGCCTCGAGTTCGGGATCGCGATCCCCGCGACGATCGGCGGCGCGGTCCGGATGAACGCCGGTGCCCACGGACGCACGCTCGCCGCTGTGGCCGAGCGCATCGACGTCTTCGACCTCGCGACCGGCGGGGCGCGCTCGGTCGTCGGCGGCGACGCCGGGTTCCGGTACCGGGGGAGCGGGTTCGGACCCCTCGACCTCGTGGTCGGGGCGCGGCTGCGGCTCGCGCCGGGCGACCCCGTCGCGATCCGGGCCGCGATGGACGAGGCCCGGGCCTGGCGTCGGGAGACCCAGCCCATCGCCGAACCGAACTGCGGGAGCGTCTTCACGAACCCCCCCGGGGACCACGCCGCCCGGCTCGTGGACGCGACCGGGTGCAAGGGGATGCGGGTCGGGGGTGCGCGCGTCTCCGAGAAGCACGCGAACTTCATCGTGGCGGGGCCGCAGGCGCGCGCCGCCGACGTCCTCGAGCTCATCGGCAGGGTCCAGTCCGCCGTCGAGGAGCGGTGGGGGATCCACCTCGAGCCGGAGGTCCGGCTCGTCGGGTCGTTCGGCCGGCCCTCCTGACTCCGCGCGCTCGACCGCGTTCTGCCACCGTTGCGAGAATCGAGTTGTCCACACCCTTGACGCGAGCAGCGGTCTGTGCGTATGGTGTGAACCTGTAAGTGAGATAGATATAACAATCAAGTTGAAGTTGACGTTGAGTGTTGTGCGTGGGTTCTGCTCGGAGCCCGATCGTCGGTCGCTCCACCGGATGGTGGAGCGGAGGCGTCGAGAGCGCGGGCCGGGCTCCCGACCGGGGAGGTCGAAGGGATGGCAGGGATGATGGATCCGCAGAACTACCTGGCGGTCATCAAGGTCGTCGGGGTCGGCGGGGGTGGCGTGAACGCCATCAACCGCATGGTCGAGGGCGGGCTCCGCGGGGTGGAGTTCGTCGCCGTGAACACCGACGCCCAGACCCTGCTCATGTCCGACGCCGAGGTGAAGCTCGACATCGGCCGGGCGACGACCCGCGGTCTCGGGGCCGGATCCGACCCGGAGGTCGGCCGGACCGCCGCCGAGGAGCACCGCGACGAGATCGAGGAGGTCCTGAAGGGCGCCGACATGGTGTTCATCACCTGCGGCGAGGGCGGCGGGACGGGCACCGGTGCGTCGCCGATCGTCGCGGAGGTGGCGCGCGATCTCGGGGCAGTCACGATCGGCGTCGTCACGCGCCCGTTCCAGTTCGAGGGCCGGCGTCGAGCGACGCAGGCCGACCTCGGGATCGCCGAGCTGAAGAAGGCGGTCGACACGCTCATCGTCGTCCCGAACGACCGGCTCCTCCAGGTCGCCGACCAGGACACGCCGATCGTCGACGCGTTCCGGATGGCGGACCAGGTGCTCTACCAGGGGGTGGAGGGGATCAGCTCCCTCATCACGACCCCGGGGCTCATCAACCTCGACTTCGCAGACGTCCGCGCGGTGATGTCGGGCGCCGGCTCGGCGCTCATGGGCATCGGCTTCGGGGCCGGTCCCGACCGGGCGGAGGAAGCCGCACGCGCGGCGGTCTCGTCCCCGTTGCTCGAGTCCTCGATCGAGGGCGCGCGCGGCGTGCTCCTCGCCGTGGCGGGTCCGAACGACCTGAGCCTCCACGAGGTCACGCGGGCCGCCGACCACATCACGCGCTTCGCGCACCCCGACGCGACGATCATCTTCGGCGCCGTCGTGGACGACGCGATCGGCGACCAGGTGCGCGTCACGGTCATCGCCGCGGGGTTCGATCGGCTCCTGCCGACGGCGGGGCTCCGCGAGCCACGCGGGGTCGCGCGGCTGCTCGAGGACCGACCGGAGGATCCGGTCCGTCGCGAGGATGTGGGCCGCGAGCGCACGTCGGCTCCGGTGCCGTCGATGCTGCTCGACGACGACGACATCTTCCAGCCGAGCGCCGAGAGCGGATCGCTCGACACGGGCGACGACCTCGACATCCCGGACTTCCTGAAGGGGTGATCCGGGAACCGTTCCGGCGGAGCGGGCGACGATGAGAGGCGACCTTCCCCCGCCTCTGACCGGGGGCCCCGGGGGCCCGACCGCCCCGCCGGACGGAGGTTCCCTCGCCGGCGTCGACGCGCTCCGGGTAGAGCGGCACGCGGCGCGCATCCGCGC
>JBJTIF010000132.1:0-5451 GCA_046094825.1 Actinomycetota bacterium | reverse complement strand
CACGCAGGCACCGCGCGAGCGGTAGTCGAAGAGATCGGCGGGATCGAACGAGACGATCTCGTGGACTACCGCGCGCGCCGACCGGTCCTCGACATCGTCGACGGCACGACGCGCAACCTCGTCTGGCCCGACCTCGCGATCCGACACGCGCGCGTCTCCGGGCGCGACCTCCTCGTCCTCGTCGGCCCCGAACCGGATGTCCGTTGGCGCGAACTCGGCCGCGACCTCGCCGAGCTCGCGCTCCGGCTCGGGGTCGTCGAGTGGATCAGCCTCGGCGCGATCCCCGGCGCGACGCCGCACACCCGACCCGTCCCCGTCCTGTCGACCGCCTCCGCGCCCGACCTCCTCCGCCACGGCGAGACCGCGGGACCCCCGGGCCTCCTCCGCGTGCCGTCGGCCGCGCTCTCGGCGGTCGAGGCGATCGCGAACGACCACGGCATCCCGTCGGTCGGCTACTACGCGCAGATCCCGCACTACGTCGGCGGTCCCTACCCGACCGCGACGATCACGCTCCTCGAGTTCGCCGGCCGCCACCTCGGCGTCGCGTTCCCGACCGGCGACCTCGCCGACGAGGCCGCGACGCAGCGCGAGCGGCTCGACGCCGCGGTGGCGGCCGACGAGGACTCGCGGGCCTACGTCGCACGGCTCGAGTCCTCCGCCGGCGACGAGGTGGCCCCCGGTCCGCTCCCGAGCGGCGACGAGCTCGCCGCCGAGATCGAGCGCTTCCTCCGCGGGCAGGCCGGCGGTCCGGCGGGCGGGCAGCCGGGCGGCGAGCCCGGTCGACCGTAGGCGGACACGACCCCGTGTCGGACACGCCCGCAGCGCCCGCGGCCCCCGGTTCCTCCCCCGGCGCGCCGCGGTTCCGCGAGCAGCTCCGCCGCATGCCCCGTGCCGCGTGGGTGCTCTTCGGCGCGGGGTTCGTGAACCGGGCGGGGACGTTCGTCTTCCCCTTCCTCACGCTCTACCTCACCGGCCGGGGCGAACCGCCGGCCGCCGCGGGCGTCGCCGTCGCGATGTACGCGGTCGGCGCCCTCCCGGCGCGGCTGCTCGGCGGCCTCCTCGCCGACCGCATCGGGCGGCGGACCACGATCGCGATCTCGATGAGCGGGGCCGCGATCGGCACCCTCCTGCTCTGGCGGTCGGAATCGCTCGTCGCGATCTACCTCTGCGTGATCGCGATCGGTCTCTTCGGCGACATGGCGCAGCCGGCGTCGAAGGCGCTCATCGCGGACCTCCTCGGGCCCGACCTCCGGGTCCTCGGGTACACGCTGTGGCGCATCTCGACGAACGCCGGGTGGGCCGCCGGTCTCGCGATCGGGGGGTTCCTCGTCGACCGCTCGTTCGACCTCCTGTTCCTCGGCGACGCGGCGACCTCGCTCCTGTTCGCGGGCGTCGCCCTCGCGTTCCTCCCGCACGGGGTACGGACCGCGCGCCACGCCGAGCGGCACCTCCCGACCGCGCGCGCCTCCGTCCTCGCGGACCGGGGGTTCCTCGCCTTCCTCCTCGCGACGTTCCTCGGTGGGCTCGTGTACTCGCAGAACATCGCGGCGCTCCCGCTCCACATCCGCGACCTCGGGTTCCCCGCGTCGACGTACGGGCTCCTCCAGTCGCTGAACGGCGTCCTCGTCGTGACCGTCGAGGTCGCGGTGATCGCCGTGACGCGACGGTTCCCCCGTCCGCGGGTCTTCGCCGTCGGCCAGGCGCTCGTCGGGCTCGCCTTCGTCTCCCTCCTCGTCGCCCGATCGGTGCCCGCGCTCGTCGCGATGGTCGTCGTCTGGACCCTCGGCGAGATGACGATCCGGCCGGTGGCCTCCGCGACCGTCGCGGACCGCGCACCGCTCCATGCGCGCGGGCGGTACCAGGCGACCGAGGCCGCCGCGCTCGGGGCCTCGCTCCTCATCGGTCCGATCGCGGGCACGGCCCTCTACGGCCTCGACCCCTCGTGGCCGTGGATCGCCTGCGGGGTCGTGGGCACGCTCTCGGCCCTCGCGGCCCTCCGGATGGGTCGCCACCCGGTCCCCGTTCCTCCCGCCTGAGCCTCCCGCCGAGCCCCCGCGGTCGGTTGACGGTCCCCGGGGCTTGCGGGTAGACATATCGGGCCGATACATCCGTCCGGAACATCTCCGGACCGGCGGCAGGGAGACCCCCCACGATGCTCGAGCTCGCGATCCTCGGCCTGCTGAAGGACCGCTCGATGCACGGCTACGAGCTCTCGAAGCGCCTCACCCGAACGCTCGGGGGCTTCTGGAGGGTCTCGTACGGGTCGCTCTACCCCACGCTGAAGCGCCTCGAGCGCCAGGGGGCCGTCGAGCAGGTGACCGGCGACGTCGCGACGCTCGCGCGTCGCAAGCACGTCTACCGGATCACCGAGGACGGCGAGCGGCTCTTCCTGAAGCTCCTCGAGGAGGTCGGCAGCGACTCCTCGACGGAGGACACCCGGTTCCGGATCCGCCTCGCGTTCTTCCGGTACCTCGCGCCCGACACCCGGATCCGGGTGCTCGAGCGCCGACGCGCCTCGCTCGAGGAGCGCCTCTCCACGATCACGTCGAGCCTCCGGGACGGCGAGGACACCGACGACCCCTACACGCGCTCGCTCATGCAGCACGGGCGGGACGTCACCGCACAGGACATCGCATGGCTCGACGGCCTCATCGCCGCCGAGCGACTCCAGATCACGACGACCACGGACGGACGGACGCGGCGGGCCTCGGCCCGCGAAGCGCGTGCCATCCGCAGGAAGGAGCGCACCACATGAGCAAGGTCCGCATCGCCATCGTCGGCGCCGGCAACTGCGCGTCGTCCCTCGTCCAGGGCCTCGAGTACTACCGCGACGCCTCCCCCGAGGACACGGTGCCGGGCCTCATGCACGTCGACCTCGGCGGCTACCACATCCGTGACGTCGAGGTCGTCGCCGCGTTCGACGTGGACGCGAAGAAGGTCGGCCGCGACCTCTCCGAGGCGCTCGTCTCCGAGCCGAACAACACGATCCGCTTCGCGGAGATCCCGCACCTCGGCGTGCAGGTCTCCCGCGGCCGGACGCTCGACGGCCTCGGCACGTACTACCGCCAGGTCATCGTGGAGTCCGACGCCCCTGAGGTCGACGTCGTGCGGACCCTGAAGGAGTCCGGCGCCGACGTCCTCGTCTGCTACCTCCCGGTCGGCTCGGAGGAGGCCGCGAAGTTCTACGCGCAGTGCGCGATCGACGCCGGCGTGGCGTTCGTGAACTGCCTCCCGGTCTTCATCGCCTCCGACGTCGTCTGGGCGAAGAAGTTCTCCGAGGCGGGCGTGCCGATCGTCGGCGACGACATCAAGAGCCAGGTCGGCGCGACGATCGTCCACCGCGTCCTCACGAAGCTCTTCGAGGACCGGGGCGTCCACCTCGACCGCACGTACCAGCTGAACTTCGGCGGCAACATGGACTTCATGAACATGCTCGAGCGCGAGCGCCTCGCCTCGAAGAAGGTCTCGAAGACCCAGTCGGTGCAGTCGCAGATGCGCAAGGCCCTGCCGAAGCAGGACATCCACATCGGGCCGAGCGACCACGTGCCGTGGCTCGAGGATCGCAAGTGGGCGCAGATCCGCCTCGAGGGCACCTCGTTCGGCGACGTGCCGCTCACGATCGAGCTGAAGCTCGAGGTCTGGGACTCGCCGAACTCCGCCGGGATCGTCATCGACGCCCTCCGGTGCGCGAAGCTCGCGCTCGACCGGGGCGTGGGCGGGCCGCTCATCGGGCCGAGCGCCTACTTCATGAAGTCGCCCCCGGTGCAGTTCAGCGACGAGGCCGCGCGCGAGATGGTCGAGGAGTTCATCCTCGGCAACGGCGCGAGCAAGGCGGCCGACTGGACCGCCTTCTTCGACGTCCCGGCCGAGGCCTAGGTCCTCCGGGGTGGCCCCGGGAGCCTTCGCACGGGCGCACGAGGCGCTGCGGCACGGCGACTTCCGTCGCCTGTTCGGCATCCGGCTCGCGAGCCAGTGCGGTGACGGGCTGTTCCAGGCCTCGCTCGTCGCATCGTTCGTGTTCTCCCCCGAACGGGCGGACACGGCGCTCGACTTCGCGATCGCGACGCTCATCGTCGCGCTGCCGTTCTCGCTCCTCGGTCCCTTCGCCGGCGTGTTCATCGACCGGTGGTCTCGGCGCCGGATCCTCCTGCTCGCGCCGTGGATCCGCGCGGCCGCCGTCTGGCTCGTGCTCGTCGATCCGGACCGCGTCCCCGCGGCGTTCTTCGCGGGCGCCCTGTTCGTCCTGTCGGTGAACCGCTTCTACCTCTCGACGGCGAGCGCAGTCGTGCCGCGGCTCGTGCCCACCGCCGACCTCCTCGTCGCGAACTCGATGACCGCGGTCGGCGGGACGTTCGCGCTGCTCGTCGGGGTCTTCACGGGCGGCAAGATCGCCGAAGCCGCGGGCAGCTCGGTCCCCGTGCTCGTCGTGACCGCCGCGCTCTGGCTCCTCGCGTCGTGGTTCGCGTCGCGGATCCTCGATCCCCTCGTCCCGCACACGCTGCCCGAGCGACGGGTCCTGAGCGAGCTCGGCGTCGTCGCCCGGGGGTTCGCGGACGGCATCCGGCGCCTGGCCGCCACGCCGCGCGCGATCTGGCCGATCACCGGGATCACGCTCGACCAGACGGGCCAGGGCCTCGTCCTCGTCCTGTCGCTC
The DNA here is from genome assembly GCA_046094825.1 of Actinomycetota bacterium. Lineage (GTDB taxonomy): Bacteria > Actinomycetota > UBA4738 > UBA4738 > HRBIN12 > JBJTIF01. The sequence goes on along the minus strand of JBJTIF010000132.1, from coordinate 797 downwards.
GTCGTGTTCCGCGACCGCTTCGGCGAAGGGGTCGGGTCGTTCTCCGACCTCGTCGGCGCGGGCGGCATCGGCGTCCTCCTCGGCATCCTCACGGTCGGCGCGCTCGAGGAACGCTTCCGCAAGGAACGAATCGTCGCGGGATCCTTCGCGCTCGGCGGACTCGCGCTCCTCGCGGTCTCGACGCGGATCACCGGCGTCTCGGTGCTCCTCGCGAGCTTCGCGATCGGCCTCACGTACGCGTGGAAGAAGATCGCGACGGACACGATCGTGCAATCCTCGATCCCCGACGGGTTCCGAGGACGCGTCTTCGCCGTCTACGACCTCGGGTTCAACATGGCGCGGACCGCGGCGGGGTTCCTCGCGGTGCCGCTCATCCCGCTCCTCGGCGACGCCGGCGTCGTCGTCCTCGTCGGGGCGATCTTCCTCCTGTGGGCGCCGGTGCTGCCCTGGCGGCTCGGTCGCGAACCGCAGATCGCGGTCCGCGAGGAGGGCGGCGTGCCGGTGGAGATCCGCTGGGGCGGCGTCCTCGAGCCCGTGACCGTCCGACACGCGTGGGAGGACGGCGGCCGGCGCTGCCTGCGACTCGCGCTCGCCGACGGCACCGTCATCGACGTGTCGCAGGCGGCGGCGGCCGGCGACTGGTCGCTCGACCGCGAGCTGCGGGGCTAGTCGCCCCCGGGATCCGCGCCGTCGCCGAGGTCCGCGAGGTCCGCGAGCCGGACCTCGGCCTGCGCGGCGAGATCGGGGCGGGCGGCGGCGCGCGCCGCCCACGAGCTCCTCGAGCGTGCCCGGGACGC
>JBJTIF010000131.1:0-4031 GCA_046094825.1 Actinomycetota bacterium | reverse complement strand
GGTCCGCGGACCGGGGTGGCGGGGTCCGGACGCGCCGCGATAGACTCCCGAGCGTTCTCGCGGGTGTGGTTCAATGGCAGAACGCAAGCTTCCCAAGCTTGAAACGGGGGTTCGATTCCCCTCACCCGCTCCGCTCAGGCGAGCCGTGCTGCCGGGATCGTGAACCGTGAACGGTTCTGGTCGTCGGTCGTGCCGCTCCAGCGGTAGGTGCCCACGACCTCGTAGGAGCCGTCGATGAGCGCCTCGACGGTCACCTCGGTGGTTCCGATGCCCCCGCGGCCCACCTCGAGCGTGAGTCCGTCCACGAGATCGATCCCACCGAGCTCGTACGTCACCGACACCGATCCGCCGGACTCGGCGCGCCCGAGGTCCTGCGAGATCAGCAACCGCTGCCCGAACCACCCGGAGCCCGTCAGGTCGGGACTCGCCTCGAGGAGCCCGGGCTGGAGGAACGCACCCGCGATCGGCTCCACCCACGTCCAGTCCGAGGTGGTCTCGAGCGTGAGCCGGAGCGGCGTCGCCACGACGGCGCTCCAGTCCCGCGCGAGGTACGCCGCCACGAGTTCGTCCGTGAGCGTGAGGTAGCCGTCCTCGGGGAGACCTCCGTAGTCGAACCACTCGCGACCCGCGTCCGCCGAGGCGTACCCGGAGACCGCCGGCTCGATCTGCGAGCCCTCGTGCCACTCGTTGAACGACGTGATGGACACGAGCGCCGGACGGACGAGGACGTCGAGCGCCGCATCCCATTGCGCGCGGTACGCATCCCCGGCGGCACGATCGACGAAGAGCGAGGGAGCGCCGATCGCGTTCTGGAGCGATCCGGGCATCACCGAGGGGATGTAGAGCGACTTCGCGGGCAGCGTCTGCGCCCAGGAGAAGTCCTCCTGGTCGAGGAAGAGCGAGGCGTAGTTGTACGCCCCGTCGAAGTGCCCGCCGAGCACGCTCTCCGCGTACCGACCACCGCACGGGCACGCCACGACGAACGCGTCATCGGTCGCGTGGATCGCGTCGACCCCGGAGGCCCAGTACTCGACCGGCTGCTCGGTCGGATCCGTCTGGCTCGCGACGTTCGTCGCCCAGACGAACACGAGCGGACGGGGACGGACCCCGGGGAGGTGGAGGCTCTCCGCCTCGAGGCGGTAGAGCGCGGGGCTGGCCCCGTACCGATCGAGGAGACGATGCACCGTCGATGCCATCTCGTCGGCGGTGCGATCGGCGTACGGCTCGATGTGGAACGCGACCTCGATCCCGTAGTGCTCGGCCGTGCGGAAGACGAGATCGACCACCGCGTCCGAGGTCTCACCCTTCCAGTACGAGAGCGCGATGACCCCGACGCCCGCCTCGCGCAGCCACGCCATGTGCTGCGCGACGACCGGGGGGTCGCTCGAGGAGTACGCGCCGAGGCTCGGGTAGAAGTCGCTCGCGAGCGTGTCGGGCGGGGAGGAGTTCGACCCCTCCCAGTGGATCCAGCGTCCGTCGGACTCCGGGTTCCCGTACCACGCGTAGTAGAAGGCCACGACCTCGCGCGAGGGATCGGGGCCCTCGACCGCGGGGAACCCCGCCCAGGGATCCGGCGCGGTGGAGGTGTCCGGCCCCGTCGGCGCCGAGGACCACGCGGCGACGAGCAGCAGGGTGGTGAGCGCAAGTGCGCTCCGACCGACGCTCCCCCCTCCGGGTCGCATCGGCGGACGCTAGCACGACCGTTCAGGCCTCGCGCGCTCCCGTGGGACAGAGGTCGAGGAGCACGCACCCCGAGCACTTCGGTCGCTGCGCGCTGCACGTCTGCCTGCCGTGGGCGATGAGCCCCATGTGGAAAGCGGTCTTCGAGCGATGCGGCACGGAGGCCTCGAGGAGCCGCTGCGCCCGGACGGCGTCGGTCTTCGGTACGAGACCGAGCCGCGTCGCGACGCGGTGGACGTGGGTGTCGACGGGGATCGCCTGCCGGCCGAGCGCGAACGCGAGGACGATCGCCGCCGTCTTCGGTCCGACGCCGGGGAGCGTCGTGAGGAAGGCCATGACCTCGTCGTCGGGGAGGTCGGCGAGGAAGCCGAGATCGAGGTCGCCGCGTCGCTCGAGGAGCTCGCGGAGGACCGCTCGGATCCGTGCGGCCTTCACGTTCGCGAGGCCGCCGGAGCGGATCGCATCCGCGACGGCGGCCTCGCGCGCCGCGAGCACGGACCCCCAGGTCGGGAAGGCCGCCCGGAGCGCGTGGAAGGCGCGCTCGGCGTTCGCGTCGCTCGTGTGCTGGGAGAGGATCGTCCAGACGAGCTCGACGAGCGGGTCCTCCGCGCGCGGCGTGCGCAGCGGGCCGTAGGCCTTCCGCAGCCGACGGACGATCTCCGGGACGTCGGAACCCGAGGCGACGGGGGTCGAGGGGCGCTTGGGCACGGCGCGACCCTACCGGGTCGCCCGCTCAGTTCGGGATCGGCGCGCCCTGCGTCGTCGCCTGATCCGCGAACTTCGTGAGCTTCGGGAGGAACGTGAGCCCGACCTTGCCGGTCGGCCCGTTCCGGTGCTTCGCGACGATGAGTTCGGCGGTGCCCTTCGTCGCGGGATCGTCGCTGTACTCGCGGTGGAGGAACATCACGATGTCGGCGTCCTGCTCGATCGCGCCGGACTCGCGGAGGTCGGAGAGCTGCGGGCGCTTGTCCTGGCGGCGTTCGGGGTCGCGGTTGAGCTGTGACACCGCGATGACGGGGATGTCGAGCTCCTTCGCGAGGAGCTTCAGACCGCGGCTGATCTCCGCGATCTCCTGCTGGCGGTTGTCGACGCGCCGGTGGTGGGACATGAGCTGCAGGTAGTCGACGATGATGCAGTCGAGCCCCTCCGGACGGGCGGAGAGCCGGCGCGCCTTCGCTCGGATGTCGACGAGCGTGACGTTGCCGGAGTCGACGATCGACAGCGGCGCGTCGTGCATCTGGCTCGCGGCGGCGGTCACGCGGCTCCAGTCGTCGGCGGTGACGCGGCGGTCACGGATGGACTCCCACGGGACGCGCGCCTCGGAGCACAGCAGGCGCATGCCGATCTCGCTCTTCGACATCTCGAGGGAGAACATCGCGACCGCGCTGCGTCCGTCCATCGCCATGTTGCGCGCGACGTTCGTGACGAACGAGGACTTCCCGATCGCGGGGCGCGCCGCGATGATGATGAGGTTGCCCTTCTGGAGGCCGGAGAGGATCCGGTCGAGGTCGCGGAACCCGGTCGCGACGCCCGCGAGGGCGCTGTCGCGCGTCTGCGACTTCTCGAGCTGGATGAGCGCGTCGTCGATGAGGGAATGGAGCGAGGCGACCTGGCTCCGCTCGTCGCGACGCGCGACGTCGTAGACGAGCTGCTCGGCCTCGTCCGCGGCGCGCTCCGGGTCCTCGGGTTGGGAGTACCCGATCTCCATGACCTCGCTGCCGGCCTTGATGAGGCGCCGCATGAGCGAGGTCTCGGCGACGATCCGCGCGTACGAGGCCGCGGCCGAGGGGGCGGGCGTGCGCTCGACGAGGTCGCTGATCCGGAGGTGGCCGCCGATCTGCTCGAGGATGTCCTTGCGCTTGAGCTCCTCGACGACGGTGACGGCGTCGGCGGGGACGCCGCGGCTGAAGAGCCCCTTGATGGTCTCGAACACGAGGCCGTTCGAGGACCGGTAGAAGTCGCCCTGCTGGATGATCTCGACGACGTCGGCGATCGCGTCGGCGGACAGGAGCATCGCCCCGAGGACGGATTCCTCGGCTTCGAGGTTGTGCGGGGGGATGCGATCGGTCCGGATCCTCCGGACGTCGTCAGCGGCCTGCACGGCTCCCCCCTCGCATCACGTCTCGCATCGCGACCGGACGGTACGTGGCGCAGCATCGCGCGGGAATGGGAAACCGTGGGGATTCGCCTGTGGAAACCGGTCCTCCCACGTCACGCCTCCAGATTCCTTGTCACTCCGCCTCCCACCTGCGGGAACGCCTGTGGGAAACCCTGTGGAGGATTGTGGACAGGGGGTCTGACACGGTCCCCGGGCGCGGGTCCGGGCGTGCGAACGGGGTGGGGCGGGGGGG
>JBJTIF010000130.1:0-10703 GCA_046094825.1 Actinomycetota bacterium | reverse complement strand
GCGCGGTGCTGTCGCCGGACGACGACGTCGAGGCCGCGCTCGGTGCGTCGCCGGTCGCGGCGTTCGTCGCGGCGGGCGGCGCCGACCCGCTCGCGTGGGCGCTCGAGCGCGTCGCGATCGGCGGGCGCGTCCACGCGTTCGCCGGGACCCCGGGCGGTGCGCCGATCGACGCGAACCTCGTGCACTACCGCCATCTCGCGCTCCTCGGGAGCACGGGTTCGACGGTCGCGGACTACCGGCGCGGGTTGGAGCTGGCGCGGAGCGGCGCGGTGCCGATCGGTCGGCTCCCCACGCGCGAGGTGGCGTTCGAGGAGATGCCCGCCGTGCTCCGGGGCGAGCGGACGGACGCCTCGATCCTGAAGTACGTCACCGTCCCGACCCCCTAGGGGGCGGGGGTGAACCGGAAGTCGGAGATCACGACCTCGGCGGAGGTCGCGCCGCTCGCGAGCGCGGCTCCTTGGTAGAGCCACAGGTTCATGTGGACGCGCTCCCCGCCCGGCACGGGCACATCGGAGGTCGTCCGGGTCCACGTCCTCGACCAGCTGCTGTCCGACGACCGGCTCGTGAACGTGACCGAACCCGGGCTCCACACGAACCGGTGGATGCTCGTCGTGAGCGCCGGCTGGGTGAACCGGTAGAGGTTCCCGGACGTGTCCCACGGCTGCACGACGAACTGCCCGTTCGTCGGATCGCTCGGGACGCCCCAGCGCGCGAACTCGATGTCGATCTCCTTCGTGTCGGACTCGTACGTGAAGAGCCCGAGCACGGCCTGCGAGTTGAGGTTGTCGACGCGGCTCACGACCGTCCATTCGTACGTCCCGTACCCGAGGCTCGCCGGGAGGTACACCTCCGAGCTCTGCCAGCGGCCCTGGAGGTCCCGCGAGATGCGGAGGCGGAGCCCCGCGGCATCGACGCAGACGTTCGCACCGGAGAAGTAGTTCGGGCCCGGACCGACGAGCGATGCCGTGCGCTTCACGGTCCACGTTCGCCCGGCGAACGACACGGTGGACGCCGAGGTGGCGCACCCGCTCGGTGCGGGCGAAGGGCTCGGAGAGGGCTTCGGCGGCTTCCCCTTCGCGCCCGCGATCGGACCGGGCACCATCGCGATCGCGGTGGCGAGCACCACGGTGAGCGCGAGCAGGTTGCGAGGCCGGTGTCGCATGCACCGACGATAGCGTCCCGCGTGTCGGGCGGGGAGGAGCACCGAAGCGCACCGGCGCGGAGAAGGTCCGAAGCGCGCCGGGAGGGACTCGAACCCCCAACCTTCTGATCCGTAGTCAGATGCTCTATCCGTTGAGCTACCGGCGCTCGGGGCCAAGTGTACCGGGCGACCCCCGCCCGCTCACCGCGACGTGGTTGGGCGCGTCCCAGGGCGCATCCGCAGGAGCAGCGCGATCGCCGCGACGCACACGAGCACCGCGGGGACGTACGCGCCGACCCCGAGGTCGGCGGCGGCGAACCCTCCGGCGAGCGGACCGATCGAGATCCCGAGATCGAACGCGACGTTGAACAGGCCGTACGCGCGCCCGCGCTCGCCCGCCGGTGCCGCGAGCGTCACCGCGCCGCCGACCGCCGGGAACACGAACCCGTACCCGATGCCGTAGACGACCATCGCCGCGGCCGCCGTCGCGAGCGAGATCGGCAACGTGAGCAGCACGCCGGAGACCGCGAGGCAGCCGAGGCCGAGCATCGTCGCGGGCACCGGCCCACGCTCGTCCACCGACCTCGCCGCCCGACGCCAGAGCATGACGAGGACCGCGATGAGGCCGAAGAGCGCGAGGAGCAGCCCGCTCACCCGACGGTCGTAGCCGGCGTCCTGGAGGTCGACCGCGAAGAACGCGGCGAGCGTCCCGACCGCGAACGTGTACGCGATCGTGCCGAGGTACGTCGCGCGGAGCATCGGGTTCGCGAGCAGATCGCGCCATGCGCTCGGGCGACCCGCGTCGGGGACGACGACCGCGGCGCGCGTCTCGCGGACGAACCCGAGCGTGAGCGCGAGCCCGACCGAAAGGAGTGCGGCGACGACGAAGAAGACCGTGTGGAACCCGTCCGGTCCGGTCGCGCGGGCGCTCGCCTCGCCGCCGAACGCCGGGCCGACGATCGCCGCGAGGCCGATGAGCGCGCCCGCGCGACCGACGTAGCGCCCGCGCTCACCGACCGGCGCGATGTCCCCGACGACCGTGAACACCGCCGCGGTCACCATGCCGCCGGCCGCACCGTGGAGGACCCGGAGCGCGACGAGCGTGCCGAGGGAATCCGCGGCCGCGTAGAGCGCGAGCGCGATCGGGCTGATCGCGAGGCTCCAGACGAGCGTCCGACGACGCCCGAACCGATCGACGAGGGCTCCACCGATGAGGTCGAACGCGAGGTTCGTGAGCGAGTACGCCGCGACCGCGACGGCGATCCCGATCGGTCCCGCGCCGAGCGCCTCCGCGTACGGACCGGTGACCGGCAGGAGCGCGAAGTTGTCGAGGAAGGCGAAGAACACGACCGCGAAGATCGCGATCCTGCCGGCGCGTCCCATCACGGCCGGCGCGTCGCCGTCGGAGACGGTGGGGATGCGCACGCGCCGAGTCTAGCCACGGCCCATCGCCGATCGACCGGTGCGGTTGCGCCCCGCCGAGACGCTCGGCGGGGCGGAGGTGCGGAGACGACAGGATTCGAACCTGTGAGGGAGCTCAACGCCCCCTAACCGCTTAGCAGGCGGCTGCTTTCGGCCACTCAGCCACGTCTCCCGCGGCGATTCTACGCACCGCTACGATGCCTCCGACCGGGAGGTGCGGGTGGAGACGGCGACGTTCGGCGCGGGGTGCTTCTGGGGCGTGGAGTGGGTGTTCCGGCAGGTGCCGGGTGTCCTCGAGGTCGAGTGCGGCTACAGCGGGGGCACGACGGAGGCCCCGACGTACGAGCAGGTCTGCAGCAAGACGACCCGGCACGCCGAGGTCGTGCGGATCGGCTTCGACCCCGATCGGGTCGGCTACGACCAGCTCCTCGAGATCTTCTGGGCCATGCACGACCCGACGCAGGTCGACCGCCAGGGTCCCGACGTCGGCGATCAGTACCGCTCGGTGGTCTTCACGCACTCGCCCGCGCAGCGCGTCGTCGCGGAGGCCTCGCGCGAACGCGCGCAGGGGCGCTTCGAGGTGCCGATCGCGACGTCGATCGAGCCCGCGCCCGCGTTCTGGCCCGCCGAGGGCTACCACCAGCGGTACTACGAGAAGACCGGCCACGAGCCGTACTGCCACGTCCTGCCGGTCGGCACGCTGCGCCACCTCGGGCTCCTGCCCGCCTGATCGGTCGACCCCCCGACCGCGCGACCGGACGGGCCGCGCGCGGGCGTCGCGTCAGCGCCGGGCGGCCGCGATCCTCGCGTCGGCGATCGCGCGCGCAGCCCGTTCGGTCGAGATGCCGCGCGCGGCCGCGTCCTCGAGCACCGCGGTCGTCGTCTCCCCGATCGCCGCGAGTCGCGCATCGAGCTCGGCCTCCGACTCGCGGAGGAGCTCGAGGCTCGCGAGGTGGATGATGCCGCCCGCGTTCGCGACGAAGTCCGGCACGTAGACGATCCCGCGGTCGAGGAACCGCTCGCCGTCCCGGTCGTGCTCGAGCTGGTTGTTCGCCGCGCCCGCGACGATCCGGCAGCGCAGCCGCTCGATCGTCGCGGCGTCGAGCACGCCGCCGGTCGCGCACGGGGAGAGGACGTCGCAGTCCGCCTCGAGGATCGCGGACGGGGCGAGCTCGCGCGCGCCGACCCCCCCGGCGACCGCGGGGGCGCCCCCGCCGTCGACGTCGGCCACGAGCACGTCGGCCCCCGCGTCCGCGAGCTGCGCCGCGAGGAGCGCCCCCACCGCGCCGACGCCCTGGATCGCGATCGTGCGCCCGCCCGGGTCCCCGGAGCCGAACGCGAACCGGAGCGCCGCGCGGATCGCGCGGTCGACACCGACCGCGGTCGCGGGCGCGGAGGTCCCCGAGCCGCCGGCGCCGACCGTGCGTCCGAAGACGTAGCGGCAGCGCTCGGCGACGACGTCCATGTCCTCGGAGGTCGTGTGCATGTCGCACGCGGTGCGGTAGCGACCACCGAGCTCGGCGAGGATGTCGCCGTAGTGGAGGAGGAGGTGCCGGCGTTCCTCGCCGACCGGCAGTCGCGGCACCGCGAGGACGGCCTTGCCGCCGCCGAGCGGCAGGCCCGCCGTCGCGTTCTTCAGGGTCATCGCCCGCGCGAGGCGGAGCCCATCGAGGAGCGAATCATCGGCGGTCGCGTACACGCGCATCCGCGTCCCACCGGCCGCGGGGCCGAGCGCCGTGGAGTGGATGCAGATAAGGATCGTCGCGCCGGTGGAGGGATCGTGGCGCGTGAGGACCTCCTCGCCGTCCCAGGACGCGAGGAGGTCCGCCACGGCCATCAGGCGCCGCCGGACTTCTTCGCCTTCTTCGCGGCGCGCTTCTCCTTCAGGGTCTTCGAAGCCACGCGCTTCTGGCTCTTGTCCGAGCCCTTGTCCTTCGACTTGCCCACGGGAACCTCCTCCCCGCTGCGATCGGTGCGACGTCCCCGCCATCTTCGCACGGTGCGCCCGTGCGACCGAGCCGTCCCGGCCCCCCGAGGGGGCCCGGGACCTCCCGCGGGAGGGGTGGGATTCGAACCCACGGAGGACTCGCGCCCTCAACGGTTTTCAAGACCGTCACCTTCGTCCGCTCGGTCACCCTCCCGCCGGGCATCGTAGCCGTCGCGGTCGCAACGCCCGCCGCCGACCGTTGCCGCGCGGCCCGCGCGGTGCGACCATCCCCGGAGCACGGTCGGAAGGAGGGCGACATGGACGAACGGATCGACGCGGTCAGCCACGGGTCACCGCCCGCCGAGCCTTCCGAGGCCGCGACCGACGCGCTCGCCTGGGAGCTCCTCCTCGGGCTGCCGGTGATCCCCTACCGCGACCTCGACGACGACGACGCGGCGACGGCGTTCATCGGACCGCAGATCGAGGATGCGCTCGGCTACGGCGTCGAGGAGTGGCTCATGCAGGGCGACCTCTGGAGCGAGCTCCTGCACCCGGACGACCGCGAGCGCGTCCTCGCGCGATGGGACCGCTGCCGACTGGAGCGCGTGGTGTTCGATGCCCGCTACCGCCTCATCGGCGCGGACGGCCGCCGGGTGTGGTTCCACGATCGCGCGCGCCCCATGACGCTCGAGGACGGCACCGTCGTGTGGCACGGGGTCCTCGTCGACATCACCGCCGAGCGCGCGCACGAGGAGCGCCTCGAGGAGGAACGGTTCGTCCTCGAGGGCACCGTCGCGCTCCAGGAGGAGCGCATCGCGGAGGCGAGCGCGCTCATCGACCTGGAGATCTCGGAACGCCACGCGGTCGAGGACGACCTTCGCGTCGCGCAGGAGCGCTTCGAGGCGCTCCGGGCCGCGACGCGCGAGTCGTGGGTCTACACCTGGGACGTCGTCGATGGGCGCGCGCAGGGCGGGTTCAGCTCCGAGTCGGCGCTGGCGGACTTCTGCGCCGACCCCGCCGAAGTGGCGCTCGGTGGCGCGGACTACTGGCGCGCCTGGCTCCACCCCGCCGACGTCGAGCGCGTGACGGCGAAGATCCGCACCTCGACGACGACCGGCGAGCCGTTCGAGGACTCCTACCGCTGGGTGACGCCCGACGGGCGCGTCCGCTGGATCCTCGATCGCGCGGTGGCGACCGCGTGGGACGGGGCGACGCGACGGGGGACGTTCGTCGGCCTCATGGTCGACGTGAGCGACCTGATGGGCAGAGCGATCAGCCCCGAGGGGTGAGCGCCCGGAGCGTGCCCGGCAGGTACGGGTGGAGCGCCTCCGGGAGCAGGACGGAGCCGTCGGCCTGCTGGTGCGTCTCGAGGATCGCGATGAGCGTCCGGCCGACCGCCGTCGCGGTGCCGTTCAGCGTGTGGAGCACCTCGACACCGCCGTCCGCGCGTCGCACCCGCGTCTGGAGTCGCCGGGCCTGGTAGTCCGTGCAGTTCGAGCAGGATGTGAGCTCGCGGTAGCGCTCCTGGCCCGGGAGCCACGCCTCGACGTCGTACTTCTTCGCGGCGCTGCCCCCGAGGTCGCCCGCGGCGATGTTCACGACGCGGTACGCGAGGCCGAGCCCGCCGAGGATCCGCTCCTCGATCGCGACGAGTCGGTCGTGCTCCTCCCACGAGTCCTCGGGGCGGGTGAACGCGAACATCTCGACCTTGTCGAACTGGTGGACGCGGAACATCCCGCCGAGGTCCTTGCCGTACGAGCCGGCCTCGCGTCGGAAGCACGTGGAGAACCCGGCGTAGCGCAGCGGCAACTCGGCCTCGTCGATGATCTCGCCCATCCGCAGCGACGCGAGCGCGACCTCCGCCGTCCCGGTGAGGTAGAGCTGGTCCTCGGTCGTGACGTAGAGGTTCGCCTCGTCGGTCGGCAGGAACCCCGTCCCGTACATCGCCTCCTCGCGGACGAGGACCGGGGGGATGACCGGCGTGAAACCCTCCGCCGCGAGGATGTCCATCGCGTAGCGGACGAGCGCGAACTCGACGAACACGAGGTCGCCCATGAGGTAGACGAACCGCGAGCCGCTCGTGCGCGCACCGCGTTCGGTGTCGAGGATGCCGAGGGCGGTCCCGAGGGCGACGTGGTCCTGCACGGGGAAGTCGAAGGCGCGGGGTTCGCCGTGGCGCCGCACCTCGACCGCGTCATCGTCCGTGAACCCGTCGGGCGAGGACTCGTGCGGGACGTTCGGCGTCTGCGCGAGGAGCGCGGTGAGCCGCGCCTCGGCCTCGACGAGCTGGGGTTCGAGATCCTTCAGCGCGGCGGAGACCTCAGCGACCTCGGCGATGAGGCGATCGCGGTCCGCCCCCTGCGCGCGGCCGATGTCCTTGCCGGCCCGGTTCTGGCGCGCGCGGAGCTCCTCGACCTTCGCGGTGAGGGATCGGCGCGACTCGTCGGCGGCGAGGAGGTCGTCGACGGCCTGCTCGAGGCCACGGCGTCCGAGGCCGCGGCGGAACGGCGCGGGATCGTCGCGGAGCGCGCGGATGTCGAGCATCAGTCCCCCCGGCCCTTCGGCGTCATCGCCTGCGCGATCGCGTCCTCCTCCTCGACGGAGAGGCTGAACGAACTCGTGCCCGACACGATCGGCTTCGCGTAGACCCGGGTGTCCTGACGGCCGTTGATCGAGGTGACGACAACGCCGTTCGCGTCGTCGTCGAGGAGCGCGCAGGAGAAGGAGAGCCGACCGCCGACGTCCTCGAAGGCGTCGTAGCGGACGAGGGCCACGTGGCGGGTCGCCTCCTCGATGAGTCCCTGCTGCCGCTGGTCGGTCCCGTGGAGCGCCCGCGCGGCCTGCTCGAGCGCATGGAGGGCGTTCGCCTGGTCCTCGAGGATGTCGCGGAGCTCCTTGTCCTCGAGAGGCGGGACGGCCGGGACCTTGCGCCGGAGCGCGAACACGGCCATGCCGAGCGCGACGACGGCGAGCAGGAGCCCGACCACCGCCACCACCGCGAGCGTCCGATCGTCGAGGAGCATGGGCGAAGGGTATCGCCGTCCGCGGACGCCTGGGGTATGGCCGGTTCAGGGGGTGAAGTCGACCTTCGGCGGGCCCGCATCGCGGGTCGCCTCGTCCACCTCGAAGTACTCCGCCTCGGCGAACCCGAACATCCGCGCGATGAGGTTCGAGGGGAACTGCTGGACGCGCTGGTTCAGGTCGAGGACGTTCGCGTTGTAGAAGCGACGCGCCGTCTGCAGCCGGTCCTCGGTGTTCGCGAGCTCCTGCTGGAGCGCGAGGAAGTTCGCGTTCGCCTTCAGGTCCGGGTAGGCCTCGGCGACGGCGAGGAGTCGACCGAGCGCGGCCATGAGCGGTCCCTCCGCGGCGGCGAGCTCCGCGGGCGTCGAAGCCGATCCGACCGCCGCCCGCGCCTTCGTGACGTTCTCGAAGACCTCGCGCTCGTGGGTCGCGTAGCCCTTCACCGTCTCGACGAGGTTGGGGATGAGGTCGGAGCGGCGACGGATCTCGGTGTCGATGTTCGACCACGCCGTCTTCACCGCCTGGATCTGCGCGATGAATCGGTTGTACGAGGCGATCCCGACGAGGAGCACGAGCACGAGGAGCCCGACGACGATGCCGAGGGTCCAGTCCATGGAGAGAGCCTAGCCCCCCGCTCCGGCACCCGACCCGGCCGGCGGGGGCGTGAGGGGGAAGAGGTCGGGGATCACCCGCGGCATCCGTGCGTGGAACTCCCGGAGGCTCGCGAGGAGCCCGGGGACCGCTTCGACGGGCTGGCGCGGCGCGCTGACGAGGAGCCACCGCCCCCCCGTGGCGAACGACAGCCGGCGATCGGCGGCGAGGAGCCACGCCATCATGCGCGGATCGACGAACGCCGATGCGAACCGCCGGTCGTCGCACCGGACCTCGAACGTCCGGTTGAACTCGTCGCTCTCGAAGGAGATGTCGTCGAGGCCGACCGCGTCCGCGAGCCTGGTGAACACCGACTCTCGACCGATCACGAGCGAGCCGAGGGCCGCGTCCACCTCGCCGAGCGCGCAGGAGAACCGCTGGTACGTGCGGTGGCGACCGCCCTTCGAGTCCGTCGTCTCGTCGTAGAACCAGAAGTCGAACGCCGCGAGCGGGATGTCCTTCCACGTGCCGTGGACGACGTTCTCCACGCCCCGACCGTCGCCACGCGAGAGGAGATGGAACGGGTGCCAGAGGAGTCCGAGCGGATCCTCGACGGAGAACTCGAGTCCTTCTCGGAGGGCGAACGTCGCGAGACCCTCCCTCCGCTTCGCTGCGGCGGCGGCGGAGTACCAGGCCCAGGCGATCGCCCCGATGACGAGCGCCGCGAACGCGAGGCCGAAGAGCGGCAGGGGGTCCACGGTCGGAGCCTACGCCGCTCGGAGGCGGCAGCGGCCGATGGCGCGACGGGCGACTAGTCCGAGGACGACGAGAAGCTGCCCTCGTCGACGCCGTACGACCAGTGGTCGAGGTCGTCGAGGTTCGTGCCCACGACCCCGTTCGCGGTGAGGACGCCGAAGAGCTGCGCCCGGTGCTCGATCGCGTGGTAGATCGCCTGCGCGAGGATGAGCGAACGCGGGTACCGCGACGTGCCGGCATCCTCCACCTCGACCACGTCGGCGTCCGATCCCTCGGCGGCGAGCGCGCGGAGGCGTTCCGCCGCGGCGACGACGCGGGTCTCGAGCGCATCGAGGTCGGCGTGCGTGTCGGGCGCATCGGCGCTCGGGTCGGGCCCGCCCTCGATCCGCGCGACGTAGCTCATCGCCGCGGACGAGATGTGCGCGAGGAGCACCCCGACGTCCCACCCGGTGTTCGGCGCGGTCATCGCGAGCACGGACTCCGGCTGGCTGCGCAGGAACGCGAACATCTTCCGCAGCGCCCATACCTCGTGCCGGAACAACCGGTCGAGCGTCGGATCCGCCACGTGCGCCATGCGCGGACCTTACCGGAGACCGGAGACCGGAGCCCGTGGCCCTAGACTCCGCCGACCCCGAACCGAGAGGACCCCGTGACCGACGACATCGGAACCCCGCACCGCCGCCGCCGCGCCGTCCTCGAGGTGCTCGCGTCGGCGACGCTCTTCGGGACGACGGGGACGTCCGCCTCGTTCGCTCCGGCGGCGGCGTCGACGACCGCGATCGGTGCCGCGCGCCTCGTCGTCGGTGGGCTCGGGCTCGTCGTCGTGCTGCCGCTCCTCGGTGGCGTCCGAGCCCAGGTCGCGCGACTGCTCCGCACACCGGTCGGGCTCGCCGCGGCCGCGTCGACCGCGCTCTACCAACTCACGTTCTTCGCGGCTATCGCGCGCACGGGCGTCGCGATCGGCACGCTCGTCGCGATCGGCAGCGGACCGGTGCTCGCGGGGCTCATCTCGTGGACGCTCCTCGGCGAACGCCCCACCGCGGCATGGTGGACGTCGACCGCGATCTGCATCGTCGGCCTCACGCTCCTCGCGATCGACGGCATCGGCAACGCGGAGGGCGACCTCGCGGGGGTCGTCCTCGCGCTCGGAGCGGGGGCGTCGTTCGCGGCGTACACGGTGTCGGCGAAGCGCCTCATGGTGCGCGGCGCCGCCCCCGCCGAGTCGATGGCGACCGCCTTCGGGGGCGGCGCCGCGCTCCTGCTCCCCGTCCTCCTCGTCGCGGGCACCGGGTGGCTCGCGGACGCGCGCGGCGCGGCGATCGTCCTGTGGCTCGGGCTCGGCACGGTGTCGGCCGCGTACGTGCTCTTCGGCCGCGGCCTCCGCGTGCTCCCCGCAGGACCGGTCGCGACGCTCGTCCTCGCGGAGCCGCTCGTCGCGACGATCCTCGGCGCGGTCGTCCTCGGTGAGCGGCTCGGCACCTCGTCGTGGATCGGTGCCGCGCTCGTCGCGGTCGGCCTCGCGATGCAGGCGCGCGCCTCGGCGGGCGATCGTCGGCCCGCCTAGCGGGTCGCGGCGGGATCCGGGAACGCGGCGGGGGGAGCGACGGCCGCCGTCCATAGGAGCACAGATGAGATGACGAGCAGGGTCCGACGGCGGGTCCTGAGGCGGCGTGCCATACCGGGGTTTCCCTTCGGGCGAGGGCTCTGTGGCCGCTCTCATAGCACGGCGTTGCCTTGCCACGCAATGGTGAACGCGAGATAGGTCCGGCCCGGGGCCCATGGGGCGAGATGGGACGTCGAGTTGGGACGGGTGGCGGAACGCGGTGGGGGGGGGGGGCGGGGGGG
>JBJTIF010000129.1:0-9857 GCA_046094825.1 Actinomycetota bacterium | reverse complement strand
GGTCGAGGGCCGCGCCCCGCGCGACGAGCGCGGCCGCGAGGTCGGGGATCTCGCCCGAACAGACGAAGGTCCCGTCGTCACCCAGCCGCGGCCGGAACGCGAAGAGCTCGTGCACGATCGCCCCGCCCTCGGGGTCGCGGTCGACGGTCGCGATCTGGAACACGACGCGCCGCCCGGACGGCAGGCGGCTCAGGTGCACGACGACGTCGACCGCGGAGAGCACCTGGTCGCGGACGTAGCGTGCCGGGAGCGCGACGTCCGACATGAGCGCCATCGTCTCGAGGCGCCACAGGACGTGGTGCGCGGAGTTCGCGTGCGCGGTGGAGAGCGAGCCGTCGTGACCGGTGTTCATCGCCTGGAGCATGTCGAGCGCCTCGCCCCCGCGGACCTCGCCGACGATGATCCGGTCGGGCCGCATCCGCAACGCGTTGCGCAGGAGGTCGCGGACCGTCACCGCACCACGTCCCTCGACGTTCGCCGGCCGCGCCTCGAGGGCGACGACGTGCGGCTTCGCGAGCCGGAGTTCGGCCGCGTCCTCGATCGTGATGAGGCGTTCCTCATCCGGGATGAATCCCGAGAGGACCCCGAGGAGGGTCGTCTTCCCCGACGACGTGCCGCCCGAGACGACGACGTTCGCGCGGCCTCGGACGCACGCTTCGAGGAACCGCAGCGCACGCGGTCCGACGCTGCCGCCCCGGACGAGGTCCCCGGGCGCGAGCGGCACCGCGGAGAACTTCCGGACGTTCAGCGAAGGACCGCGGAGCGAAAGGGGCGGGATGATCGCGTGCACCCGACTGCCGTTCGGTAGTCGCGCGTCCACCCAGGGTGACGATGCGTCGACCCGAAGGCCGAGCGGCGCCACGATCCGCTCGATCACGTGGAAGACCGTCTCCTCCCCCTCGAATAGCCGGTCCACCACCCTCTCGACCCGCCCCTTCCGCTCCACGTAGACGTCATCGGGTCCGTTCACCATCACCTCGGTGACCTCGGGGTCCCGGAGCAGGAACTCGATGGGACCGAACCCGACGACCGCATCGGACACCTCGTTCACGACCCTCGTGAGCACGCCCTGCGGGAGGAGGTGTCCGTCCTCCCGCAGGATCGCGAGCGCCTCCTCGCGGACGAGGACCCGCCGCTCCGCGCGCGAGACGCGCTCGAGGCCGCGCGCGTCGAGCCGTTCGAGCAGGCGCTCGTGGAGCCCGCGGCGGACATCGACGATCGCGTCGCTCACGCCCGGGCCTCCAACGCGGCGATGAGGTCGCGGAACGCCCGACCCGTCCGACCGCGGAGCGCCACGAGCTCGCCGCGGTCCTGGGCGGCGGGGGCCGCCGGGTCCGCGGGGATCACGATGGCGGGGCACCCGAGCACACGCTCGACGTCGGCGAGGCCGACCTCGCCGCGGCGCGTCGCGGTGACGACGGCGACGCTCCGCGGCGCGATGCCCGTCGCCTCGAACGTGTGCCGAGCCGCACGGAGCGACAGGACGTCCGGGTGGAGCACGACGCCGACGCGGGCCGCGCCCGCGAGCGCCGCCCGCGTCGGCGCGTCGAACCCGCGGGGCACGTGCACGACGACGCGGTCGGCGATCGATCGGAGCGACTCGAGGACGGCGGTGGTCCCGAGTCCGTCGAGCGCCACGGCGTCCGACGCATCGGCGCGGGCGGAGGCCGTCGGCGCGAGCAGGACGCGGAAGCCCGCGGGGTGCGGGCGGAGCACGCCCTCGACGTGCCGCGGACGGAGCTCGGCGAGGACCGGCACGAGATCGGCGAGCGTCCGCGCCGTCGGGTCGTCGATGCCGAGCGCGGACGTGCAGTCGCCGAAGGCGAGGTCGAGGTCGGCGAGGACGACGGATCGCTCTCCCCCGACGGCGAGCGCCGCGGCGAGGTTGCAGGCGACCGACGTCGCGCCCGTGCCGCCCCGCGGCCCGAACACCGTCCACACCGCGCCGCCCCGCGATGGTTCGCGGTCGGCATCCGTCGCGAGCCGCGCGGTCGCCCCCGCGAGGGCGTCGCGATCCGCGGGCCAGACGAAGAACCCCCGCGCGCCGGCGGCGATCGCCGCGCGGAGACCGCGCACGGACTCGGCCGTATCGATCGCGAGGAGGACGCTCGTACCGACCCCGAGGCCCGCGACGACCGCGGGCGACGCGACGACCGCGTCCGGCTCGAGCTGGCGGACCGCCTCGTCGAGCTGCCGGCGGTCACCCGCGGTCGCGACGACGCGCGCACCGCCGCTGCGGTCGAGGAAGTGCATGACCTCCTCCGCCACCTCGGTCTCCTCGAGACCGAGCACCACCGTCGCCACACCGTCCACCGAACCTCCCGGAACGCATCGCGGGCACGACCAGAGGGAAGACGGGGAACCCGACCGGTGCGACCCTCGGGTCCACCGTCGGAGGACCGCGGACGCTACCCGGGACCACCCGCGGCGGGCATCCCCCGTCCGGGGGATGGCCGCGCGCGACTGCGAGCGCTTGCGGGGCAGGGCTCAGCGGAGGCTGTCGTCCCACCGCGCAACCGTGCGCTACCCTGCCGTGCCTGTCGGAGGACGTCGGAGTGCGTCGGAGGAGCAACGGTGGACGGAACGGTCGCTGAGGGGCTGCGGGTGCTCGCCGCGATCGCGGCCGGCGCGGATGCGCCGGGGGCGATCGCGGCTCGGCTCGACCTCCCCGAGGACGACGTCGCCTCGCACCTCGAGGCGCTCGTCGCCGGCGGGTTCGTCCGGCACGACGGCGGTCGCCTCGCGCTCGCCGATCGCCTGAGGGGGCTGCTCGACGGTCTCGTCGGTCGCGTCGACCTGCTCGCGATCGCGGCGCCGATCGTCCTCGAGGCGGAGGCCCGGCTCGGGCTCCGCATCGACGTCGCCATCGCGGACGAGGATGCGTCGAGGACCGCGCGCTCGACGGGAGCGTTCGCGATCGTCGCCGACGACGACGGCACCAGCTCCGTCGTCACCTGGGCCCGCGACATGGTCGGGGAGGTCGCCTGCGTCCTCCGCACGTCGGTGGACGGGGCCGAACCCGCGGTGCTCGAGGCGCTCGGGAAGCAACTCGCCGCGACGGCGGACGCGATCTCGGCGCGGCTTCCCGTTCGCAAGGACCGCGGCCCGGACTGGGAGCTCCGCTACTAGGACGTCGGGCTCGTACCTGCGCCGTCAGCGTGGGAGGAGCCGCTCCCCCGCCACCATCGCCGCGAACGTCTCGCGCTCGCGCACGAGGTGCATCGCGCCGGCATCGAGGACGACCTCCGCGGCACGCGGCCGGGCGTTGTAGTTCGAGGCCATGACCATCCCGTAGGCGCCGACGTCGAGGATGGCGAGGAGGTCGCCGATCCCGGCCCCGAGCGCCCGCTCGCGCGCGAGCGTGTCCGCGCTCTCGCAGACCGGCCCGGCGACGTCGAACGTCCCGCGCGGCTCGCGGGGCGCGACCTCGACGACCTCGTGGTGCGCGTCGTAGAGCGCGGGCCGCAGGAGGTCGTTCATCGCCGCGTCCACGACGAGGAACCGCTTCGCGCCGGTGTCCTTCTCGACCTCGACGCGCGTGAGCAAAATCCCCGCGGGGCCGACGAGCGCTCGGCCGGGTTCGACGACGACCGTCTGCGGACGATCCCCGAGCTCGGCGTCGAGGACCGCCGCGTACTCGGCGATCGTCGGGGCGGGGGGGGGGGGGCGGGGGGCCGGTGGCGGCCCCCCCCCCCCCCGAGGTCGAGGTGGTCGAGGACGATGCCGCTGCCCGTGAGCTCGTCGACGAGGCGGAGCACCTCGCGGACCGCGTCCCGGAAGGGCGCGAGGTCGCGGAGTTGCGAGCCGATGTGGCAGGCGATGCCGACCGGCTCGAGGTTGCCGTGCGTCGCGGCCCGACGGACGAGCTCGCGCGCGGTCTTCGCGTCGACGCCGAACTTGTTCTCGCGGAGGCCCGTCGTGATGTGGGGATGCGTCCGGGCGTCGACGTCGGGGTTCACGCGGACAGCGACCGGGGCGACGACGCCGAGCCGACCCGCGACGGCCGCGACCCGGTCGAGCTCGTCCGCGGACTCGACGTTGATGCTGCGGATCCGCGTCCGGAGCGCGAGCCCGAGCTCGGCCTCGGTCTTGCCGACCCCGGCGAAGACGACCTTCGCCGGGTCGCCCCCGGCGGCCAGGACGCGCTCGAGCTCACCCCCCGAGACGACGTCGAAGCCGAGGCCGCGGCGGGCGAGCAGGTCGAGGACCGCGAGGTTGCCGTTGGCCTTCACCGCGAAGCACACGAGGTGCGGGCGGTGGCCGAAGGCCTCGAGGAAGGCGTCGGCGTTGCGCTCGAGGACCGCCCGCGAGTAGACGTACGTGGGGGTTCCGAATCGCTCCGCGACCTCGGCGAGGTCGACGCCGTCCCAGGCGAGACGGCCGTCGACGAGGTCGGGTCGGTGCGGGGCGCCGGTCATGCGGGAGAGGCTACGCGGCGCGGGCAGGTCGTGCGTCGACCCGTGCCGCCCCGCGGCCTACTTCAGCGGCATCTTCACGCGGATCCCGCCACCGGTGATCGGGATCTGCGACTGGAGGGTGCCGGAGGCGAACACCACGCTGTTCGTCGTCGTGAGCATCGTGACCGCCATCGTGTCGGCGGTCGTGGCGTTGTCCGTCACGTCGAACCGGCACGTGCCGTTCGAGTACGTGAACACGACCGTCCCGCTCCGCGGATCGATCTTGTTCAGGATGCACTTGCCGCCGAAGGTCGCCTTGAACTGCGACGCGTTCACCCGCGTGAACGTGAGCGCACCACCGACCCACGAGGTCATCTTCATCTGGTACGCGAAGCCATCCGCCCCGCGGAACTGGAAGAGCACGCGGCCGGACGGCGTCGTCCGCTGCAGGTTCGCGAACTTCACGCTGAACCCGAAGAACGCCCGGTTCTGCGTCGGGCCGAGCGGCACGACGCCCCGCCACGACGACGTCGGGATCGAGTACCAGCCGCCGCCGGCGGTGTAGTAGTCGAGCGTCGGGACGAAGACCGTGACGACGTACGGCTCGGAGGCCGGTCCGGTGTAGTAGCCGTTCGTCCCGAGGAACTTCACGATGACGGTCCACGTGTCCTCGGTGAGATCGACCTGGCAGGACACCCGGCCGTCGGCCGCAGGCGCCTTCCACGGCGGCGTCGCGCCGGCGACGTAGGTGGTCGGCGTGAAGCTCGCGGGGTTGCAGTAGAAGTCCGGCGTCGCGAGGCTCAGGTTCGAGCCCTTGTAGAGCTCGAAGACGACCTGCGACTTCGTGATGTCCCCGAGCGTTCCGTCGGGGTTCTCGGTCACGACGGCCTGGAGCGTGACCCGCTGGGTCGTCGCCTGGACGGTCTTCATGCTCGTCGAGAGCGGGATCTCCCAGAACGGCTCGCCGTTCGAGATCGAGGCCCCGGTCTCCTTCATGACGCTCACCCCGGGCCGCGAGAGGGACCCCGAGCCGCCGTAGACCGGGGCGCTCGGGACGATCGTGCTCGGGTAGTACGTCTGGAAGAACGTCTCGTCGCCCTCCCACCAGTAGCGCACCGTGCAGTTCGGGTCGTTCGGGACGTCCATGAGACGCATCCGCGCCTCGGCCCAGCCGTTCGCGTCCGTGCCGTCGAGGTCGGTGACGACCGGGAGCGGCGCGGTCGCGAGCGGGCAGTCGAGCGCGAAGGACACCGAGGCGCCCTGGATCGCCGCCACGCCGTCATCCACGAGGTGGTTGCCGTTCACGTCCGGTCGGTCGCCGAAGAGCTGCACCTTGAAGTCGAACCAGTCGCTGTAGTCGGCGGCGGTCGAGCCTGTCCACGACCCGAAGCTCGTGAAGCGGCGCTGGAGGTTGAGCGACGTCGTGGTCGCGCTGTCGTTGGCCGACTGCGGGTCCGTCGTCGTCGCGCTCGGGTCGTTCACCCGCGCGGTGTTGTCGAGCCGGTCGTTCAGCCAGCCGTCGTCCGTGAAGCCCGGGCGCGCCCCGACGACGCCGGAGACCGTGATCGTGTAGCTGCTCGGCGGCTCGCCGATCGGCAGGAACGCCGGATCGGCCGACCTGCTCGCGACATCCGTCAGGTCGCCGAGGGCGCAGGTGAGGAGCTGCCCCGCGAAGGAGCAGCCGTTGCCGCCCGTGACCTGGAGGCTGCCGAGGCGGGTGTCGAAGAGGTCCTTCAGCACCACGGAGCGTGCGTACGACGGCCCGTCGTTCGTGACGGTGATCGTGTAGGTCATCGTCTCGCCGATCCGGATCACCGTCGAGGCGTCGCTCACCGGGACGCTCGACATCGCCACGCGCACGTCCGCCGAGGTCTTCACGTTCGCGCCACCCGTGACCGTGGGGTTCGTCGGATCGATCGGGTCGACGACGTCGGTCGCGCCCGGACCGTCGGCATCGTCCGCGTCGGACGCCGAGGACGCGATCGTCGAGGTCCCGGAGATCGGGGTCGTGGCGGCCGTCCACGAGCCGAGGTCGGCCCGGACGACGACCGTCGCGGACGCGCCGTCGGCGATCGCACCCACCGCGACCGTCGAGCCCGAGGTGAAGTCGGCGAAGGCGCCGGCCGACGTGCACGCCTGCCCGACTGCGATGACGCACACCTTCAGCTGCCGGTAGTTCGCGGCGTCGGCGAGCGACGTGGTGACGCTCGCCGCCGTGGTGTCCGACGGCCCGTCGTTCGTGACGACGACGCGGTACTCCATCGTCGTCCCGGCGACGAGGTCGCCGTCCACGTTGCTCGACGGCAGCAGGCCGACGAGGGTCTTCGGGGCGCTCACGGCCACCACGAGGTCGGAGAGCGTCGTCACGAGGGAGCTCGCATCGTCGGTGTCCCCCGCGTCCTGGTTCGGGTCGCGGTTGTCGGGATGCACGGTGTCGATCGGCGTCGCGGTGAACGCGGTCGCCGAGAGCGGCAGCGTCGTCCCATCGGTCGTCGCCGAGAGCACGGGCACGTCCACGAGCACCGTGCGCGAGGTGCCGTCCGCGATCGAACCGATCGAGACGTTCGTCGCGCCGGAGACCGTCGCGTTCGGCGTGCAGGTCGAGCCACCGACGCTCACGACGCAGCTCTTCGCGGTGCCGATCCACGACGCGTTCGGCGGGGTCACCCGGGCGAGGCCGTCCGTGTCGTCCGACGGGCCGGCGTTCGAGACGACGACCGTGTAGCGGATCGTCGAGCCCGCGTTCACGGAGGCGGCCGAGGTGACCGTCGTCGTGAGGTCGGTGAAGCGCTTGATCCGCGATGTCACGGTCGCCGCGTCGTTCGCGGACACCGCGTCGGCGGTGGACCCGGTGAGGGCCCAGAGGGTGTTCGCGAGCGTCGAGGCGGGGGTTCCGCGTCCGGGGCCGTTGATCCCGGCGGCCGAGCGCACGTCGAAGCGGACGCGGATCGTCTTCGCCGTCCCTGCGGGGAGGGCGATCCCCGTCACGTCGTAGTTCGCCGAACCCGCGAGGGTCGAAGACGCGACGCTCGTGTAGCCGCCGGCGCACGAGTCATCGGCGGCGAGCACGCAGAACTCCATCGTCACGTAGTCCTGGGCGTCGAACGAGGTCTTCGGACGACGGAGGGTGAAGCCGACATCGTCCGAGGGGCCGGCGTTCGTCACGGTCACGTCGTACGTCGCCCACTGCCCGGCGACGACGAAGGACGCGGGGGACCCGCCGTCCTCGCCGGCGCCGAACGCCCGGCCGACGGGGTCACCAGCCAGGCCCGCCCTCGTCGTCACCGCGACGCTGAGATCGGACCGGGTGTCGACGGTCGCCGAGGCGCTCGCCGAATCGTTCGATGCGGTGTCGTCCTGCGTCGTCGTCGTCGCGCTCGCCGCGACGGGGACCGTCGCGTTCTTCAGGATGCTCGAGGCGAGGGTCCCCGCCACCCGCAGCACCCACGTGCTCGGCGTCTGCCCCGTCGGCTTGAGGGTCGCGTCCGTCGTCGTGATCTGCGCGGGGAGCGGCGCACCGGTCAGGCCGGCGAGCACGTCGGCGAGGGACGATCCGGCAGTCGCGTCGCACCCGGAGCCGATGCAGGCGGTGGGCGAGGTGAGCCGGGCGTCGAGGTCGAGGCTCGCGAGTTCGACACCGAGGGCGTCCGACGGCCCGGCGTTCGAGATCGTCACCGTGTACGTCACCGTCGTGCCCGCGATCGCCGGGCTCGGCGCGGTCACGGCGACGCTCAGGTCAGCCCTCGTGTCCACCGCCGTATCGGTCGACGCCGTCGCGTTGTCGGACACGCCGTCGGCGGGCGTCGTGTCCGCGCTCCAGTCGACCGTCGACGCCGACGCCGTGAAGGCCGTCGTGATCGTCGACGCCTTCAGCGCGCTCGACGGGACCGGCGCCGACACCTTGAAGCTCGAGCTCGCGGCCGCGGCGAGGGGGCCGATCGACAGCGGCGAGGACCACGTCGGCGAGGAGCCCGAGAACGTGCATGCCGCGCCGGAGCAGTACCTGCCGCCGGTGAGCGGTGAGCCCAGGGCGCTCGCGACCGCCACGCCCTCCGCGTCCGACGGACCCGCGTTCGTGACGGTGACCGAGTACGTGATGGAGTTCCCCGCGAGGACGGTGGCGGGACTCGAGGACAGGGCGAGTTGGATGTCCGAGCGGCGGATCACGGAGAGCGACGCGGCCGAGGGGCTCCCGGTGATCGTGGCGCCCGTCGTGCTCGTCGCGAGCGTCTGCGATCCCGCGATCGTGCCGCCCTGCGGGGCCGAGGACTTCACGTCCGCCCGAAGGTAGACGAGCTGCGAGACACCGTTGCGCCAGTTCGTCCCGCCCGACGGGACCTGCCCCACGGGGACCTGCCCCGCGATCGTCCCCGAGTAGATCTCGACCGTCGTCGCCCTGCCGCTCGGAGCCGGGATCGGCGACCAGGTGCCGCCGGCCGTGAGGCACGTCGCCGGCGAGGTCTCGACGCAGTACGTCCCGCCCGTCCAGTCCGTGTCCGACTCCAGGAAGTCCGTCGTGAGCGTCGTCGCCGCGGCCGAGGGGCCGGCGTTCGTGATCGTGATCGTCGTCTGGAGGCTCGTACCCGCGACGACCTCGCCCGCCGCGAAACCGGTCGGGTTCGCGGCCCACACGCCGGCGGCGCTCGAGGTGATCGTGAGCGGCGCCGTCCGCGTCACCGTGTCCGTGTCCGGGTAGATCGGGACGTTCGAGTACACGGGGAGCCCCGAGCCGTCGACGCCGGTCTGGACCGTGTTGTAGCAGGAGCCGTTCGACGCCGTGCAGTCGTTCGTCGTGTTGAAGTCGTACGCGGGCGCGCCGGTCTGGGCGTTCATCACGAGGCTCGCCCCGGAGAAGTCGGTCGCGACGTGGACCTCGACGTCGAAGCTCGCGTCCGTCCCGACGGGGATCGAGTTCTGGTTCACGCAGGTGAGCGTCGGGGTCGCCCAGGTGCATGTGAACGCGTTGCCGCTCGTGCGGTTGTACGTCACCCCGGTCGGCATCGTGACGGTCGTCGTGCTCGTCGTCGCGGGCGCCGTCCCGCCGCCGACGTTCGAGACCGTCACGGTGTACGTCGTGTCGGTCCCCGCGACGACGGACGCCACGCCGTCGGTGATCGCGATCGTGAGGTCTCCGGACTGCGAGAGGAACGGCAGGTTCGGCAGCGAGACCGCCGCGGCACCCGAGAAGACGATGCGGAGGTAGGTCTGCTTCGGGGTGCCACCCGGCTGTGCGATCGGCGTGCACTGCACGTAGGCGGCGTCCGAGCTCGACGTCGCGGTGTTGCACGCGGCGACCACGGTGTTCAGGGCCGACTGCGTGAGGGGGCCCGTCGCCCGGTAGTCGACGCTGCTGCCGGAGGCGGTCGTCGGCGGCACCTGGAGCGCGAAGTAGGCGCCCGGCAGGAGGTTCGAGAAGGACCACGCGCCGAGCGAATCCGCCGTCACGGGGTTCGTGATCGC
>JBJTIF010000128.1:0-2182 GCA_046094825.1 Actinomycetota bacterium | reverse complement strand
TCCACCGAGCTCCCCGCCGCCGCGCCGCACCGCTTCACGTGTGCCACCCGCGGGGGGGCGCGCGGGGGCCGGGGGGCGGCGCCCCGGGGCCGCAGCCGTTCCCGCTGGTCCCGACCCCCCCGGGCCGTTCGGCTTCCCCGTCGTCCGGGGGGAGGCGTAGGTTCGGATTGCGGCAACCCTCCGGCGGGACCGGGGGGCCGCGGGGGCGGGGTTGGCCCGCCACCGATGGGTGCCGAAAGGAGGCAACCCATGAAGCGGCGGATCGCACTGGCGGGGGCCCTCGCCCTCGTGCTCTCCGTCTTCACCGCCCCGATCGCGCACGCGGCGAATGCGTGCACGGTCATCGGCGACACGCTGATCATCGAGGAGAGCGGCAACTACGCGCTGACCCTCCAGATGGACGGCGACACGATCCGCGTCGATCACGCGCCGAGCGGCGTCTGCCAGGACCAGTCCTGGGACGTCTCGACGGCCGGACTCGACACGGTCGAGATCACGCAGTACGCCGGCGTGACCTTCCTGCTCGATGACAACACGAGCGAGGAGGTCGGCGACTGGGCGAGCCTCACCTTCGACCTGTTCATCACCGCGGGCGGCGCGACGTTCGATGCCTCCGGCGTGGACGACTGGGTCGGGGTCGACGTCCGGATCGACTCGGGCGGCGACTTCGCGATCGAGCACGGTGACGGCGAGCTCGCGGTGGCCGGGGACGTGACGTTCGTCGGCAGCGACGAACGCGACACGTTCGACGCCCGCACGTACGACGGCGACGTCGCGGCTGACGGCGGGGACGGCAACGACGTCCTCTACGGCGGCGACGGCGACGACATCCTGACCTGCCTCGACTCCGGCTACGACCAGTGCTGGGGCAGCGACGGGGACGATGACCTCGCCATCGGTCGCGGCGACACCGCGGCCCCGGGTGACGGCGACGACGACGTCGACGCCTACTCGACCTACGGGGACTGGACGCTCACCTACGCCGACTCCTCGCACGGCATCACGTACGACAAGGAGCGGTACGGCGACGTCTACTCCACCGCCGGTGACGACGACATCAACGGCGACGCCCCGCAGACCGTGATCGGTTCGCGGTACGGCGACGAGATCGTCGGCGATGACGAGGACGAGACCCTCATGGGCGGAGAGGGCGATGACCTGATCCGTGGCCACGAGGGCCGGGACCGGATCTCCGGGGAGGCCGGGGACGACACGCTCTACGGCGGTCGTGACTCCGACACCATCTCCGGAGGAGCCGGTGACGACGACCTC
The DNA here is from genome assembly GCA_046094825.1 of Actinomycetota bacterium. Classification (GTDB taxonomy): domain Bacteria; phylum Actinomycetota; class UBA4738; order UBA4738; family HRBIN12; genus JBJTIF01. The sequence continues at coordinate 910 of JBJTIF010000128.1, read as the reverse complement.
TACGGCCGTCGTGGCAACGACCTGCTGCGCGGCGACGAAGGTCGTGACCGCCTCTACGGGGGGTACGACCGCGACCTGTGCAGCGGCGAGATCCTGACCGCCTGCGAACGGTGACGTCCGCGGCGTCGGGACCGATCGCCCGGTCACGGGTGGGGCCCCCGCCGGCCGGAGGGGGCCCCACCGTTTCCCCGGCGGTCGCCCCGCCGCCTAGGCTCGGGGGGAGGAGGCAGCAGCGATGACCGATACCGCGACGCTCGTGGCACGGGGGCTCTCGTCCGTCGAGGCCGAGCGGCTCCTCGTCGAGCGCGGACCGAACCAGCTCCCGAGCGCGAAGCCACGGAACCTGCTCCAGCAGGCGGCGGGCGTCCTCCGCGAGCCGATGCTCCTGTTCCTCGTCGCGGCGGGCGTCATCAACTTCGCGATCGCCGAGCCCCTCGACGGCGTGATCCTCATGTGCACCGTCGTGATCGTCATCGGCATCTCGATCGCGCAGGAGCACCGGACGGAGAACGCGCTCGTCGCGCTCCGCGATCTCTCCTCGCCCCGCGCGCTCGTCGTCCGCGACGGCGTCCGCGTCCGGATCCCCGGCGCCGAGGTGGTGCCCGGCGACGTCGTCGTCCTCGCCGAGGGCGACCGCGTCCCCGCCGACGCGCTCGTCCTCGACGCCGTCGGGCTCTCCGTCGACGAGTCGGCACTCACCGGCGAGTCCGTCCCGGTGCGAAAGGTCGCGGCGGCGCCCGGGGGGGCGGGTGGCGCGCGCGGCGCGCCCCGCGGGGGCGCGGCCCCCGGGGCCCCCCCGCCGGGGGCCCGCCGGCGCCCCGGCGGCCGCGGCGACCTTTCGCACCGGGACGGACTCGTCGGTGAGTGCCGACTCGTCGACGGAGAGCCCGACGGCGTCGAGGACGAGCGC
>JBJTIF010000127.1:0-2499 GCA_046094825.1 Actinomycetota bacterium | reverse complement strand
CGACGGCCGTCTTCAGCGAGACGACGAGCCCCGCGGACGTCGACTAGTCCCGCCGTTCCGTCGTCCCGCCCGGAGGGGCGGGCCGGCCTCGGCCGGCCCGCCCCTCCGGCGTTCCACCCCTGCGCGGGAGGGCACACCGATGGGGTTCCCCCGCCCGGGGGATTCGTCTAGGCTCCGGCGACATGTCCGCAGCGGTCGAGCCCCGCGCACGCCTCGTCGGGATCCCCTGGCGCACGGTCGCGCTCGTCATCCTGTCCGTCGTGATCCTCGGCGTCGTGCTCGTCGGCGCCTTCCGCACCCTCACCCTCCCCGAGACCGAGCGCTACGCGTGGGCGACCTGGGAGCGGTTCATCCTGAACGGCCTGGCGCAGGGCGGGATCATCGCGCTCATCGCGCTCGGCTACAGCCTCGTGTACGGCATCCTCCGGATGATCAACTTCGCCCACGGCGAGGTGTTCATGTTCGGGGCCTTCGGCGCGTACTTCTTCGCCGACGCGTACGCGGAGAGCGGGTTCCTCGACCGCCACCCGTTCCCGGCGCTCGCGATCGCGCTCGTCGCGGCGATGGCGGTGTCCGTCATCGTCGCGCTCCTCGTCGAGCGCATCGCGTACCGGCCCCTCCGCAACGCTCCGCGGCTCGTCCCCCTCATCACCGCGATCGGCGCGTCGCTCTTCCTCCAGAACAGCGCCCGAGGCTTCTTCGGGACGACGACGTACGGGTTCCCCGTCCCCGAGCCCCTCCAGGGCAGCTGGTTCCCGTTCGGCCTCGAGGTGACGAAGGTCCAGGGCATCGTCTTCATCGTCGTCGCGGTCGCCGTCGTCGGCCTGTCGCTCTTCGTGTCCCGGACGCTCACGGGCAAGGCGATGCGCGCCGTCGCGGAGGACGGCGAGATCGCATCCCTCATGGGCGTGAAGGTCGATCGGGTCGTCGTCGTGACGTTCGCGCTCGGGGGTCTGCTCGCGGGGATCGCGGCGGTGCTGTTCGCGATGACGTACGCGCAGGTGAACTTCGTCATGGGCTTCCGCCCCGGCATCGCGGCGTTCACCGCGGCGGTCCTCGGGGGCATCGGGAGCATCGCGGGGGCGGCGATCGGGGGCCTGCTCCTCGGGCTCCTCCAGAACGTCGGGCCGGCGCTCGTCCTCACCGGGTTCGGGGTGCCCTCGCCGTTCCAGCTGAAGGACGCGTTCACGTTCCTCGTGCTCGTCCTCGTGCTCATCTTCCGGCCGGGCGGCATCCTGGGGACCGGCGAGGCGGAGAAGCTCTGATGGTCCCCGCCGCCCGGATCGTGCGCACCGGTCTCCTCGGGGCCGCGGTCCTCCTCTACCTCGCGTTCGTCGGCCTGCTCGCTCGCTTCGCCGACCTCGACCTCGTCGGCGGGTGGGTGACGATGACCCGCGTCCTCCTCGTCGGCGTCCCGGTCGGCGTCGGCTACCTCGTCCTCGCGCCGCGGGTGGAGGCGGGCTCGCTCGTCGCCCCGGGCGGCTCGCGCGCCTTCCTGTCGAGCGCGGCGGCCGGGGCGGTCGGCGGCATCGCCCTCGGTCTCGTCGTCCTGCTCATGGATGGCTTCGGCCTCGACCGGATCCGCCCGATCCTCATCCAGGTCTCGCCCGACCTCGTCGACGCGATCGACTTCGGACTCGGGACGACGGTCGGGGCGGTCGCCCTCACCGTCGTCGGGGCGCTCGGCGGCCTCGCGGGCGCGGGCCTGCGCCTCACCTCGGCCCGGGTGCGGCGGATCGCGGTGACCGGAGTCGCGTCGGTGCTCCTGTTCGGCCTCCTCCAGCGGATCGTGCCGATCGCGATGGAGGAGCTCCGTCTCGAGACCTCGTGGCTCTACGTCCGCGCGGGCGGCCTCACGTGGATCGGCGGCGCCGTCGTCCTCGGCCTGTCGATCGGGCTCCGCGAGCTCTGGCGCACGCGGGGGAGCGGGTTCCGCACGCGCCTCGCGACCGGTGGTGGCGCCGCCGGACGCGAGCGGGCGGTCGTGTTCGCCATCCTCCTCGCCGTCGCGATCGTCGCGCCGCTCGTCCTCGGATCCGTGATCTCCGAGGTGCTCGGGTCCGTCATGGTCTACGCGCTCCTCGGCCTCGGCCTGAACATCGTCGTCGGCTTCGCCGGCCTCCTCGACCTCGGGTACGTGGCGTTCTACGCGTTCGGGGCCTACGCGATGGCCCTGTTCTCGGGCGCTCTCCTGAACACGACCTCCGGCGTCTCGAAGGCGCCCGTCATCTCGTTCCAGCTCGACTTCTTCGTCGCGATCGTCATCGTCGCGATCGGTGCGGCGCTCCTCGGGCTCCTCATCGGCGGGCCGGTCCTGCGCCTTCGCGGCGATTACCTCGCGATCGTCACCCTGGGGCTCGGCGAGATCGTGAGCATCGTCGCCACCTCGAAGTGGGCCGAACCGCTCGTCGGCGGACCGCAGGGGATGCGGGGGGTCACGAAGGCCGCGATCTTCGGCCTGAACCCGCAGGACACGCCGCAGCACTTCTACTACCTCGC
>JBJTIF010000126.1:0-74241 GCA_046094825.1 Actinomycetota bacterium | reverse complement strand
GCCGCCGCCGCGGCGGAGCGCCCGGTGCAGGGCCGCCTCATCGCCCCCGACGCGGAGGTGTCCGCGTGAGGCGGGTCCGTGCGGAGGTCCTGAACGCCCGCCGCACGGGGTCGTACCTCTCGATCGCCCTCGTGGCGCCGGAGATCGCGGAGCACGCGCTCCCCGGGCAGCGTCGTGATGCACGGGATGCCCGCCGTGGCCGCCGCCGTCCGGATGTAGTAGCCGTCGGTCCGCGTCCCGCGCCCGAACGGCGTGTTCACGACCATCGCGACCTCGCCCGCGCGGATCCGGTCGGCGATGCTCCGCCCGCCCTCGCTCACCTTCGCGACGCGCTCGACCGGGATCCCCGCGCGCTCGAGGACGGCCGCCGTCCCGCCGGTCGCGAGGAGCTCGAAGCCGAGGTCGGCGAGGCGGAGGGCCGGCAGGACGATCGATCGCTTCTCGCGGTTCGCGACGGAGAGGAAGATCCGCCCGGTGAGCGGCAGGCGCGTGCCCGCCGCGACGAAGGCCTTCGCGAGGGCGCGCCCGGGATCTGCATCGATCCCCATGACCTCCCCGGTCGAGCGCATCTCGGGGCCGAGGACGGTGTCGACGCCGGGGAAACGACCGAAGGGGAGCACCGCCGCCTTCACGGCGGTGTACGGGAGCCGCAGGTAGTGCCGCGCGTCGGAGGGTACGAGCCCCTCGTCCGCGAGGTCTGCGAGCCGGGCGCCGAGGAGCACGCGGGTCGCGACCTTCGCGAGGGGGATCCCGGTGACCTTCGACACGAAGGGAACGGTACGCGAGGCGCGGGGGTTCGCCTCGAGGACCCAGACCCGCTCGTCCTTCACGCCGAGCTGGAGGTTCAGGAGCCCGACGACCCCGAGCCTGCGGGCGAGTGCGACGGTGATCCGCTCGACCTCGGCGAGCTCCTCGTCGGTCATCGTCGAGGGCGGGATCGAACACGAGGAGTCCCCCGAGTGCACGCCGGCCTCCTCGATGTGCTCCATGACGGCGCCGATGAGCACGTCCGTCCCGTCGCACACCGCGTCGACGTCGATCTCGATCGCCCCCTCGAGGAACCGGTCGAGCAGGACGGGGTGGTCCGGCGACGCCGCCGCGGCGCTCGTGACGAAGCGCTCGAGCTCGTCCTCCCCGTACACGATCTCCATCGCCCGACCGCCGAGGACGTACGAGGGACGGACGACGACGGGGTAGCCGATCCGCGCGGCGATCGCGCGGGCCTCGTCGAGGTCGCGCGCCTCCCCGTGCGGCGGCGCGGCGACCCCGAGCTCCGCGCAGACCTCCGCGAACTTCCCGCGGTCCTCCGCGAGGTCGATCGCGGCGGCGGGCGAGCCGAGGACGCGGTACCCCGCCGCTTCGATCGCGGGCGCGAGCCGGAGCGGCGTCTGACCGCCGAACTGCACGATGACGCCCTCGGGGCGCTCGCGGTCGCAGACGGCGAGGACGTCCTCCTCGGTCAGGGGCTCGAAGTACAGGCGCGCGCTCGTGTCGTAGTCCGTCGAGACCGTCTCCGGGTTGCTGTTCAGCATCACCGACTCGTACCCCGCTGCCTCGAGCGCGTACGCCGCGTGGACGCACGTGTAGTCGAACTCGATCCCCTGCCCGATCCGGTTCGGCCCCGCCCCGAGGATGACGATGCGCGGTCGCTCCGCCGGCCGCACTTCGTCCTCGTCCTCGTACGCGGAGTAGTGGTACGGCGTCCGCGCCGGGAACTCCCCGGCGCAGGTGTCGACGGTCTTGAACACCGGCGTCACCCCGAGCCTGCGGCGTCGGTCGCGGACCGCGGCGGCGGAGGTGCCGGTGAGCGCGCCGATCCGCGAGTCGGAGCACCCGAGCCGCTTCGCCTCGCGGAGCACCTCCGCGTCGAGACCGTCGAGCACGGCGCCCTCGAGGGCGGTGCTCGCCTCCGCGACCTGCGCGATCTGGTCGACGAACCACGGGTCGATCCTCGACGCGCGGGCGACGTCGTCGACGGTGGCGCCGGCACGCAGCGCGGCCTCGACGCGACGGAGCCGGTCCTCGGTCGGGACGGCGAGGTCCTCGAGCGCGGCGGCGCGGACGTCCGGCGCCCACGCCCCGAGATCCGCGCCGCCGCGCTCGAGGGCGCGCCACGCCTTCCCGAGTGCCTCCTTGAACGTCCGGCCGATCGCCATGACCTCGCCGACGGACTTCATCGTCGAGCCGAGCTCCGGGTCGGCGCCGGGGAACTTCTCGAACGCGAACCGCGGGATCTTCACGACGACGTAGTCGAGCGTCGGCTCGAACGCGGCGGGGGTCTCGCCCGTGATGTCGTTCACGACCTCGTCGAGCCGGTAGCCGACCGCGAGGAGCGCGGCGATCTTCGCGATCGGGAACCCCGTCGCCTTCGAGGCGAGCGCCGACGACCGCGAGACGCGCGGGTTCATCTCGATGAGGACGATGCGGCCGTCCTCCGGATGCACCGCGAACTGGACGTTCGACCCACCGGTCTCCACGCCGATCGCACGGATGCACCGGAGGGCCATGTCGCGCATCACCTGGTACTCGCGGTCCGTGAGCGTCTGCGCCGGCGCGACGGTGATCGAGTCGCCGGTGTGGACGCCCATCGGATCGACGTTCTCGATCGAGCAGATGATGACCGCGTTGTCCGCGCCGTCGCGCATGACCTCGAGCTCGAACTCCTTCCACCCCGCGATCGACTCCTCCACGAGGATCTCGGTCGCGGGGCTCTGCTCGAGCCCCCGGGCGGCGAGGACGCGGAGCCCGTCGGCGTCGTGGGCGAACCCGCCGCCACCCCCACCGAGGGTGAACGACGGGCGCACGATGACGGGGTAGCCGACCCGCGCGGCGATCGTGAGGGCTTCCTCGACGCTCGTGGCGGTCCCCGCGCTCGGGATCGGCAACCCGGCCTCCTCCATCGCCCGCTGGAACCCGCTGCGGTCCTCCGCGCGACGGATCGCCTCGAGGTTCGCGCCGATGAGGCGGACCCCGAGCCGATCGAGGTCGCCGGACTCCGCGAGCGCGACCGCGAGGTTCAGGGCCGTCTGCCCACCGAGCGTCGGCAGGAGCGCGTCCGGACGCTCGCGCTCGAGGACCGACAGGAGCGACGCGGGCGTGAGGGGTTCGACGTACGTGCGGTCGGCGAACTCCGGGTCCGTCATGATCGTCGCCGGGTTCGAGTTCACGAGCGAGACGTGGAACCCCTGCTCGCGGAGCACCCGGCACGCCTGCGTCCCCGAGTAGTCGAACTCGCACGCCTGCCCGATGACGATCGGCCCCGAGCCGATCACGAGGATGCGGTGGAGATCGGTCCGCCGCGGCATCAGGCGGCGCCCTCGATGCGGGCGCGGAACTCCGCGAAGAGGTGCCCGGCGTCGTGGGGACCCGGCGAGGCCTCCGGGTGGTACTGGACCGAGAACGCCGGGACGTCGAGGCAGCGCAGGCCCTCGAGCGTGCCGTCGTTCAGGTTCCAGTGCGTGAGGGCGACCCGACCGAACGGCGTCTCCGCGACGGGCGCTTCCGGCCCCCGCGCGTCGCACCCGAACGACCGGGGGTCGACCTCGAACCCGTGGTTGTGGCTCGTGATCTCGACGCGGCCGGTGGTGCGATCGATGACCGGCTGGTTCGCGCCGCGGTGGCCGAACTTCATCTTCCGGGTCGCACCGCCGAGGGCGAGGCCGAGGAGCTGGTGCCCGAGGCAGATGCCGAAGACCGGCACCTCGCCGAGGAAGGCGCGGGTCGCCTCGATCCCGTACCGCGTCACCGCGGGATCGCCGGGGCCGTTCGAGAGGAACACGCCGTCGTAGCCCCCGCCGCGCACCTCCTCGGCCGGCGTCGCGGCGGGGAAGACCGTCGCTGCGACGCCGGCGTCGGCGAGCCGGCGGAGGATGTCCGTCTTCATCCCGAAGTCGTAGGCGGCGACGCGGAGCACGCGGCCCCGGTCGGTCGCCGGGGGGCCGACGAGGTCGGCGGCGTCGAACGGTGCCGCGCACGAGACGTCGCGGGCGAGGTCGGCGCCCTCCATCCCCTCGGAAGCCCGGACGCGGGCGACGAGCGACGTCGGATCGAGGTCCTCCGTGGAGACCGCGGCACGCATCGCGCCGGCGTCGCGGAGACGGAGCGTGAGCGCACGCGTGTCGATCCCCTCGATCCCCGGCACGCCCGCCGCCTCGAGGAGCTCGGGGAGCGGGCGCTCGCTGCGCCAGCTCGAGGCGCGGCGGCTCACCTCACGGACCGCGAACGCGGAGACCTGGATCCGCGCGGACTCCGCGTCGAGGGCGTTCGTGCCGTAGTTCCCCTGCTGCGGTGCCGTCATCGCGACGATCTGCCGACGGTACGAGGGGTCGGTGAGGACCTCCTGGTACCCCGACATCCCGGTGTTGAACACCGCTTCGCCGAACGCCTCCCCCGCGGCCCCGAAGCCGCGACCGCGGAACACGGTCCCGTCCTCGAGGGCGAGGAGCGCCGGTCGCGTCACCGCCGGGCCGTGCCCTCGAGGACGACCGGTTCGCCGCGGAGGAACGTCGCGACGACGCGACCGCGGAGCTCGCGACCGGTGAACGCGGAGTTGCGGCTCCGGGAGACGAACGGCGGGGCGACGGTCCACGTCGCGGCGGGATCGAGGAGCACGAGGTTCGCCGGCGCGCCGGGCGCGATCGGCCCGCCGTGGCCCGTCGCCCCGAGGATCCGCGCGGGGGAGGTCGAGAGCACCGCGATCGCCCTCGGGAGGTCGAGGAGCCCCGGGGCGACGAGGTCGGTGAGGACGACCGCGAGCGCGGTCTCGAGCCCGATCGTCCCGGGTAGCGCCTGGTCGAACTCGACCTCCTTCTCCTCGGGCGCGTGCGGTGCGTGGTCGGTGGCGACCGCGTCGATCGTGCCGTCCGCGAGCGCCGCGCGGAGCGCGTCGCGATCCGTCGCGGCCCGGAGCGGCGGGTTGATCCGGAGGCTCGTGTCGTACGTCGGCAGCGCGGCGTCCGTGAGCGCGAGGTGGTGGGGCGTGACCTCGGCACTCACCGCGAGCCCCGCGGCCTTCGCGGCGCGGACGAGCTCGACCGAGCCCGCGGAGGACAGGTGGCAGAAATGGATGCGACCCCCGGTGAGCCGCGCGAGGGCGAGGTCGCGGGCGACGACGATCTCCTCGGCCTCGCGTGGGACGCCGGCGAGGCCGAGCGTCGCCGACATCGGCCCCTCGTGGACGAGACCGCCCTCGGCGAGCGAGGGCTCCTCGCAGTGCTCGGCGATCACGAGGCCCGGGAAGGCGCGGGCGTACGTGAGCGCGTTCCGCAGGACGCGCGCGCTCGGCACGACCCGCCCGTCGTCGGACAGGACCCGGACGCCCGCCTCGTAGAGCTCGCCGATCTCGCTCATCTCCTCTCCGGCGAGACCGCGGGTGATGGCCCCGACGGGGAAGACGTCGCAGAGCCCCGCGTCCGCGGCGCGGGCGCGGACCTCGTGGACGACCGCGGCGGCGTCGGTCACAGGGGCGGTGTGCGCCATCGGTGCGACGGCGGTGAAGCCGCCGACCGCAGCGGCACGCGTCCCGGAGGCGATCGTCTCCTTGTGCTCGAACCCCGGCTCGCGGAGGTGCGTGTGCAGGTCGACGAGCCCCGGCGCGAGGACGAGCCCGTCGGCCTCGAGGACCCGTCCCGACGCGGCGCGCGCGTCGTCGCCGACCGCGGGGGGTCGCGACGCCGACCCCGCCCGCGACCGCGACGTCGGCGACGCCGTCGCGACCCCCCGCGGGGTCGACGACGCGCGCGCCGCGGATCCGGAACGCCTCAGGCATCGGTGGCCTCCTGGCTCCCGCCGAGGAGGAGGTACAGGAGCGACATCCGGACCGCGATGCCGTTCGTGACCTGCTCCTCGATGACCGCTCTCGGCAGGTCGGCGACGTCGGAGTCGATCTCGACGCCGCGGTTCATCGGCCCGGGATGCATGACGAGCGCGTGGTCCGGGAGGCTCCCGACCCGCTCGCGCGTGAGGCCGAAGAGGCGGGCGTACTCGCGCACGCTCGGGAAGTACTGCTGGCGCTGCCGCTCGCGCTGGACGCGGAGCATGTAGCAGACGTCGAGGCGCGACAGGACCTCGTCGATCGCGTACGAGACGTCGACCCCCCACGTCGGCGCGTCCGGCGGGATGAGCGTCGGCGGCCCGACGAGCGTCACGTGCGCCCCCATCTTGCCGAGCGCGAACGAGAGCGATCGGGCGACGCGCGAGTGGAGCACGTCGCCGACGATCGCGACCTCGAGCCCCTCGAGGCGCCCGAGCCGCTCGCGCATCGTGTAGAGGTCGAGGAGCGCCTGCGTCGGGTGCTCGTGCGTCCCGTCGCCCGCGTTCAGGACGCTCCCGCGGATCCAGGACGTGAGCGCGAGGGGTGCGCCGCTCGAGGAGTGGCGGATCACGACGGCGTCGGCGCCCATCGCCTGGAGCGTGAGGGCCGTGTCCTTCAGGCTCTCCCCCTTCGACACCGACGACCCGCTCGTCGAGAAGTTGATGACGTCGGCGGACAGCCGCTTCGCGGCGAGCTCGAACGAGATCCGCGTCCGGGTCGAGTTCTCGTAGAAGAGGTTCACGACGGTCCGACCGCGGAGCGCGGGCACCTTCTTGATGACCCGCGTGCCGACCTCACGGAAGGACTCCGCGGTGTCGAGCACCCGCGTGATGTCCTCCGGGGTCACGTCGAGGATCGAGAGGATGTGCTTGTTCACGCGGCACCCCCGACCTCGACCGCGTCGCGCCCGTCGACCTCCGTCACGAGCACGCGCACGCGGTCGTCCCGGCTCGTCGGGAGGTTCTTGCCGACGAAGTCCGCGCGGATCGGGAGCTCGCGGTGGCCGCGGTCGACGAGGACCGCGAGTTGGACGGCGCGCGGCCGCCCGAAGTCGACGAGCGCATCCATCGCGGCGCGGACCGTGCGGCCGCTGAACAGGACGTCGTCGACGAGCACGACGGTGCGGTCGGTGACGTCGAAGGGGATCCGCGTCTCGTGGACCTCGGGCGCCTCCGCCCGGCGGCCGATGTCGTCCCGGTAGAAGGTGATGTCGAGGGTGCCCACCGGCACGTCCGACCCGGCGATGCCGCGGAGCTCCGTCGCGAGCCGGGCGGCGAGGTGGTCACCTCGGTCGGCGATGCCGACGAGGACGACGTCGCGCACGCCGTCGTTGCGCTCGGCGATCTCGTGGGCGATACGGACGAGCGAGCGTCGTATCGCGTCGGCGTCGAGGACGGCCGTCACCGGCCGCCCTCCGCCCCGTGGACGGACATCCTGCGCTCCCTTCCCGGCCTCGCGGGACCGGACTTAAAGGGGGGAAGTGGTCGGGCGGAGGATAGCGCCCGGACGCGGGTCCCTCAAGCGCCCCGCTCCCCTACACTGATGGCCTCAGACGGAAAGGCGGTCCCGCAGATGCCCGGTGGTCCCGAGTGGCTGATCATCCTCGTCGTCGTCGTCCTGCTGTTCGGCGCGAAGAAGCTCCCGGAGTTCGCGCGCTCCCTCGGACGCTCGTCGAGCGAGTTCAAGAAGGGGATCCGCGAGGGGTCCGAGGAGCCGAAGGCCGCCGACGGCGGCGAGGCCCCGAAGGGACCGACGACCTCCGCCTGACGTCCAGCGGGTCGACGGCGGCGCGACCGACCCGCGTGGCTGGCTAGCCCGAACCGCTCTCGCGGGCGATCCGACCGAGCACGCCGTTCACGAACCGCGCGGAGTCCTCGGTCGAGAGTTCCTTCGCGGCGGCGACCGCCTCGTCGATCGCGACCGCGGCCGGCACATCGTCGCGGAACCGCAGCTCGAGGATCGCGATGCGCAGGATCGTCCGATCGAGCGCGGGCATCCGGTCGACGGTCCAGCCGACCGCCGCCGACCCGAGGAGCGCGTCGATCGCGTCCGCGTTGGCCGTGACACCGTCGACGAGCTCGACCGCGAAGGGGTCGACCGTCTCGCCGGCCGCCCGCCACGCCGCGATCGCCGCGGCGGGTTCCTGCCCCGTGACGTCGGACTGGTAGAGGAGGTCGAGGGCCTGCCGCCGCGCGGCGTGGCGGGCGGCCACCGGGCTACTTCACCCGTTCGATGTAGGCCCCGGAGCGCGTGTCGACCTTGATGCGCTCCCCCTCGCTCACGAAGAGCGGGACCTGGACGACGAGACCGGTGTCCACCGTCGCCGCCTTCAGGGTGTTCGTCTTCGTGTCGCCCTTCACCGCGGGCTGGGTCTCGACGACCGTCATGACGACGGACGCGGGGAGCTCGATCCCGATCGGCGTGCCCTCGTGGAGGGCCACCTGTGCCGTCGACCCCTCGCCGAGGTAGCCGCCGAGGTCGCCGACGATCGCCGCGGGGACGCCGACCTGATCGTAGGTCTGGAGATCCATGAAGAGGTACGCGTCGCCGTCCTTGTACAGGTACTGCATGTCCTTGCGCTCGACGATCGCCATCCCGACCTTCACGCCGGCGTTGAACGTGCGCTCGACGACCCCACCGGTCTTCAGGTTCCGGAGCTTCGTGCGGACGAAGGCTCCGCCCTTGCCGGGCTTCACGTGCTGGAACTCGACGATCTGGAACAGCGTGCCGTCGAGGTTCAGGGTCATGCCGTTCTTGAAGTCGTTCGTGGAGGTGCTCACGTCAGCAGGAACTCCTTGTCCGAGCGCGGGAGGGGCCGACCGCCGTCGGTCGTCACCTCGACGGAATCCTCGATCCGTACGCCGCCGAGGCCGGGAAGATACACGCCGGGCTCGATCGTGACGACCGCGCCGAGCGGCAGCACCTCGTCGGTGGTCCGGCGCAGGAACGGGTCCTCGTGGATGTCGAGGCCGACGCCGTGACCGAGGCCGTGGGGGAAGTTCGGACCGTGCCCCGCCTCCTCGATGACGCGACGGGCCGCGGCGTCGATGTCCGACACGAGCGCTCCCGGACGCACCGCCGCGATCCCCGCCGCCTGCGCCGCGTGGACGAGGTCACGGATCTCGCGGAGCTCGCCCGGGACCGCGCCGAATCCGACGGTGCGCGTCATGTCCGCGTGGTACCCGGCGACGAGCGCCCCGAAATCGGTCTTCACGACGTCCCCGGGTCGGAGCGCCCGATCGGTCGGGTGGTGGTGCGGCTCCGCGGCGTGCTCCCCGAAGGCGACGATCGGATCGAACGCCATGCCGTCGGCGCCCGCGTCGCGCATCGCCCGCTCGAGCGCCCACGCGAGCTCGCGTTCGGTCATCCCCTCGCGCAGCCCGCCCCCGCGGATCACCCGGGCGAACGCGACGTCGGTCGCCTCCTGCGCGTCGCGCAGGAGCGCCACCTCGCGCGGCTCCTTCACCCGGCGGAGCTCCTCGACCGCGCCGGAGGTGGGGACGAGCTCGATGCGGGCCTCCCCCGTGACCTGCACGAGACGGTTCCACGCCGCCCAGGTGAGGAAGCCGCCCTCGAACCCGAGCCGGGTCACGCCCTGCGTCGCGATGCCGACGTACGGCGGGATGCCGTCGAGGTAGATCGTGCGAGGGACGTCGGGCGACTCGTGGGACGCCTGCTCGTCGTAGCGGCCGTCGGTGAAGAGGTGGTCGCGCTCGCGCGCGACGATGCACTGGGCGTTCGAGCCGGTGAACCCGGTCAGGTAGCGGACGTTCGAGAGCTGCGTCACGAGGAGCGCGTCGACGCCGAGATCGTCGAGCGCGCCGCGGAGCCGGTCCCGTCTCAGCGCGTGATCCATGCGAGGGCCTCCAGGGCGAGGTGGTAGCTGCCGGCACCGGCACCGACGACGACCGCACGCGCGACCGGTGAGACGACGGAGGTCCTGCGGAACCCCTCGCGCGCGTGGATGTTCGTCATGTGGACCTCGACGACGGGGATCCCGCACGCCGCGACCGCGTCGCGGAGCGCGTACGAGTAGTGCGAGAGCGCGGCCGGGTTCACGACGATCGCCCCGAAGCCCTCCCCCGCCGCGCCGCGGACCCACCCGAGGAGGTCCGCCTCGAGGTCGGACTGCCGCCACGCCGCGCATGATCTCCTCGAGCGTCTCCGTGCCGTAGCGCTCGGGCTCGCGCGTCCCGAGCGCGCCGAGGTTCGGCCCGAAGAGGAAGAGGACGTTCACGCCGCGGCCCCGAGGTCGGCGAGCGCCGCCCGAACGTCGCCCTCGCCCACGCCCTCGACGACGCGCGGACGACCGAGGGCCTCGAGGAGGACGAACCGGAGCCCGCCCGCGTACTTCTTGTCCATCCGGAGCGCCGCGAGGAGGTCCTCCGTCGCGGGGAGTCCGCCGACGTCGCCGAGGCCGAGCGCGCCGAGGAGCGCGTCGTGCCGATCGACGAGCGCGGAGGATCCGACACCGATGCGGGCCGCCAGGCGCGCCGCGAACCGCATCCCCACGGCGACGGCCTCGCCGTGGGTCCGGACGCCGAACCCGTCGAGGCGTTCGAGGGCGTGCCCGAGCGTGTGGCCGTAGTTCAGGACGAGCCGTGCCCCGCCGTCGCGTTCGTCGGTGGCGACGACCGCGGCCTTCGCGCGCACCGCGGCGCAGACGACCGGTTCGAGGACGTCGGGATCGCACTTGAGCACGGCCGTCGTGCGTGCGCCGAGGAGGTCGAGGAGGTCGGCGTCGAGGGCGAGCGCCACCTTCGCGATCTCGGCGAGACCCGCCCGAACCTCGCGCGGGGGCAACGACGCGAGCAGGGCGACGTCTGCGAGGACGGCGATCGGCTGGTGGTAGGCCCCGACGAGGTTCTTGCCCTCGGGGAGGTTCACGGCGGTCTTCCCACCGATCGCTGCGTCGACCTGCGCGGTGAGGGAGGTCGGCACCTGGACGACGGGCACCCCGCGCATGTACGTCGCGGCGACGAACCCCGCGAGGTCGCCGACGCTCCCGCCGCCGAGCGCGACGACGACGTCGTCGCGGTGCGCCTCGGCCGCCGCGAGGGCGCGGAGGAGCCGCTCGGCCTCGCCGAGCGTCTTCGCCGCCTCGCCGGCGGGCACGGCCAGGCGGACGATGCGGAGCCCGCGGCGCTCGAGCGCCGCGCCGAGGGGCGCGAACGCGAGCGACGCGACCGCATCGTCCGCGACGACGAAGGCCTTCTCCGCCCCGGGGAGCGGCGGCAGCAGGGCGTCGGCGCGGTCGAGGATCCCCGCCCCGATCGTCACGTCGTACGTGCGCGAGGGCGTCGCGACCGTCACCGTTGCCATCGGAGCAGTTCCTCCCGGACGCGATCCGCGACCTCCTCGACGGTCCCGGTGCCATCGACGACGTGCGCGGCGAACTCCCGGTAGAGCGGGCGGCGGTCCGCGAAGAGCCGCGCGAGATCGCCGCGCTCGCGGATGAGCGGGCGGTCCGCACCGGGTGCGACGCGCGCCTCGAGGACCTCGAGCGGCACGTCGAGGAACACGACCTCGCCGCTCGCCCGGAGCGTCACGCGGTTCGCGGGCTCGAGGACGACCCCGCCGCCGCAGGACACGACCGACGGGTCGCGACCCGCCGCGGCGACGAGCGCCTCCGCCTCGAGCGCCCGGAACCGCGGCTCGCCGTCCTCGGCGAAGATCGACGCGACGGGCTTGCCCGCGGCACGTTCGACCTCGCGATCGAGCTCGACGAAGGGGACCCCGAGCCGGTCGGCGAGGACCGGACCGACGCTCGACTTCCCCGAGCCCGGCATCCCGACGAGGTAGACGATCATCCGAGCCCCGCGACGTACGCGTCGAGGTTGCGACGCGTCTCCGGGAGCGAATCCCCGCCGAACTTCTCGAGGATCGCGTCGGCGAGCACGAACGCGACCATCGCCTCGCCGATCACTCCGCCCGCGGGGACGGCGCAGACATCCGTGCGCTGCGTGATCGCGCGGTCGGCCTCTCCGGTCTCGAGGTCGACGGTCGCGAGCGGACGCGGCACGGTGGAGAAGGGCTTCATCGCGGCTCGGACGCGGATCGGCTGGCCCGTCGTCATGCCGCCCTCGATCCCGCCCGCGCGCGCCGAGGTCCGCTCCGGGCCCGCGGCGCCGGGGACGATCTCGTCGTGCGCGGCGGAACCGGTCCGCGCGGCGCTCGCGAAGCCGTCACCGACCTCGACCCCCTTCACCGAGGGGATCGCCATGAGCGCCTGCGCGAGCCGACCGTCGAGGCGGCGATCCGCGGAGACGTAGGAACCGAGGCCGGGCGGCGTGCCGGTCGCGACGACCTCGAACACGCCGCCGATGGTGTCGCCGTCCCGGCGGATCCGGTCGATCTCCTCGACCATCGCCGTCGCGGCGACCTCGTCGAGGCAGCGCACGGGCGAGGCGTCGATCCGTTCGAGGTCGGTCGGCCCGGGCACCGCACCGTCGGGCGCGGCGACGGTGCCGATCCGCACGACGTGCGAGACGACGCCGATGCCGAGTTCGGCGAGGAAGGCCTTGCAGCACGCGCCGAGCGCGACCCGCGCCGCCGTCTCCCGCGCGCTCGCACGCTCGAGGACGTTGCGGACGTCGTCGAACCCGTACTTCTGGACGCCCGCGAGATCCGCATGGCCGGGCCGGGGACGCGTGAGTCGGCGGTCGGGATCAGGCTCGCCCTCGACCGCCATGAGCTCGCGGAACTTCGACTCCCATTCGGCGTTCGCGATCGTGAGCGCGATCGGGCTCCCGAGGGAGCGCCCGTGGCGAACCCCGCCGAGGATCTCAAGGGCGTCGGCCTCGAGCTGCTGCCGTCCGCTGCGGCCGTGGCCGGCACGCCGGCGCGCGAGTTCGCCCGCGATCTCCTTCGGCGAGATCGGGACGCCCGCGGGCAGCCCCTCGAGGACGCCGACGAGCGCCTGCCCGTGGGACTCGCCGGCGGTCGTGAGGCGCAGCATGTCGACCATGATAGGCGGGGGGTCCGCGCCCCCCGCGGACGCCGCCCGAGGGATGGGCGGCACGGCGCCGCTCGGTCGCTTCCGGTCGGGACGCCAGCGCGGAGGCTAGCGCCGACGCTCGCCCGGGCGTTCGTCGGGTCGATCCGCGAGCGCGGCGACAGCGGCCGCGGACATCACGTCGAGCGGCGGCACCTGCCCCGTCCACCGTTCGAACGCGATCGCCGCCTGGTGGAGGAGGAGCCCGAGGCCGTTCGACGCGACGGCGCCCGCCGCTCGCGCGACCACCTGCAGCGGGGTGACGGCCGGACGGTAGAGGAGGTCGACGACGACGGTTGCCGGACCGAGGGCCGGCAGCGGGAGCGACTCCCCCGCGGCGCCGACGGGGGTCGCGTTCACGATGAGGTCGGGATCCTCCGCCGGCGCGTCGTCGAACGCGACGACCTCGAGGGTGCCCCCCGCGGCGATCCGCGCGAGGTCGGGGGCGCGGGCGACGTCGCGGACCGCGATGGCGATGCGGGCGGCGCCGCCCCGCGCGAGCGCGAGCGCGCACGCGCGCGCCGCGCCGCCCGCCCCGTACACGAGCGCCGAGCGACCGGCGGGGTCGAACGCGAGGTCCTCCCGGAGCACCCGCTCGAACCCGGGCGCGTCGGTGTTGTGGCCCTCGAGACCGTCCGGCGTGACGACGACGGTGTTCACCGACCGGAGGAGCTCCGCGTCCTCGCTCCGGACGTCGACGAGCGCGGCCGCCTCGGTCTTGTGCGGCATCGTGACGTTCGCGCCGGAGAACCCGAGCGCCCGCAGCCCGCGGAACGCCTCCGGGAGATCGCCCGGTCGCACCGGGAGCGGCACGTACGACCAGTCGAGCCCGAGGGCGCGGAACGCCGCCTCGTGGATCGTCGGCGAGAGGCTCGCGGCGACCGGCCACCCGATCACCCCGAGCGTCCGCGTCGGGTGCCGCGGGCCGACGGCGGGATCATCCACGCGCGCTCACCCCAGGCACCGGTCCTTGTTCCGCAGGAACTCCGCGTACGTGTCGCTGAACGCGTGGCTCCCGTCGTCCCCGCAGAGCACGTAGTAGAGGAACGTCACGTCCGAGGGCTCGAGCGCCGCGCGGAGCGACGCGAGGCCCGGGCTCGCGATCGGCGTCGGCGGCAGACCGCCGGAGATCCGGGTGTTGTACGGGCTCACGATCTCGAAGTCCGAGCTCACGAGCCCGTTCGAGGGGTCGGGATCGACGTACTGGAGCGTCGCGTCGATGCCGAGCGTCATCCCGATCTCGAGTCGGTTGTAGATCACCGCCGCGATCCGGGCGCGGTCGCCGTCGACCCGGGCCTCCTCCTCGATCATCGAGGCGATGACGACGACCTCGTACGGCGTGACGCCGAGCGCCTCCGCGTTCTCCCACGGCAGGTCCGCGGCGACGGCGCGGAACTCCTCGAGGAGCCGGGCGATCACCTCGGTCGCCGTGGTCCCGTCCGCGCGGAACTCGTAGGTCTCCGGGTACAGGAACCCTTCGGGGCTCCGCGCCTCTCGCGGCAGGTACGGCGGCAGCGACCAGTTCTCGCGCTCGATCGCGGCGAGGAACCGCTTCGCGGGGATCCCGAGCTGCTCCTCGACCCGGTCGGCGATCTGCGTGATCCGGAACCCCTCGGGGACCGTGAGCCGATCGGTCGGCACCTCCGGAGGCGGTGCCGTGAGGATCGCGAACACCTCGGCGGGCGCCATGTTCGTCGTGAGCGCGTACGTCCCCGCACGGATCTCGTCCGCGAGGCCGCTGCGGCGGAGGTCCCAGCCCGTCACCGCCGCGCAGGGCACGACGCCAGCGTCGTGGAGGTCGTCGACGACCGTCGACCCCGACGCGCCGACCCCGATCGCGAACTCGACCGGGATCCGCACGCCTTCGGGGTGCCGACACCCGTCGAGGTAGCGGAACCCCGCGAGCGCGACGCCGCCGAACGCGAGGAGGGCGATGCCGAGCGTCGCGAGGACCCGCGGCGCGCGCCGCTTCGGCGCCTGGTGGAGCCCGCGGTAGTCCCCGTCGCGCACGCCGGGCAGCATAGAGGGCGTCATCCGGCCGACGGTCGGTCGAGGAACGCCTGGAGGATCACCGTCGCCGCGGTCTCGTCGACCGACCTCCGCGCGTCGCGGGCGCTGCGGCCCGCCGCCCGGAGCGCGCGCTCCGCCTCCTTCGTCGAGAGACGCTCGTCCTGCAGCACGACCGGGACCGCGAGGACCGCACCGAGCGCCTCGGCGAAGCGCTCCGCGTGGTGCGCGCGCTCCCCCGCCGTCCCGGAGAGCAGGAGCGGGTGCCCGACGACGACGAGCGTCACCGCGTGCTCGTCGACGAGTCCCGCGATCGCGCGGAGATCCGCCGGGGCGCCGGTGCGGACGGTGCCGAGCGGCACGGCGAGCCGACGGTCGGGATCGGAGATCGCGACGCCGATCCGCGCGTCGCCGAGGTCGAGCCCGAGGACGCGACCGGACTCAGCCACGACCCGCGAGGAGGTCCTCCAGACGCGCCGGGATCGACGCGAGCGCGCCCTCGAGCGCGGCGGCGTCGCGGCCGCCCGCCATCCCGAGGACGGGCTTTCCGCCCGCGCCGCCCCCGATCGCCGTCGCCGCACGTTCGAGGAGCGCCGGCGCCGTGACGCCGCGCGAGACGAGCTCGCCGCTCACCGCGGCGACGAGGAGCGGGCGGTCGCCGTGTCCGCTGCCGAGGACGACCGCACTCGGACCCACGAGCCGTCCGAGGGCGTCCTGCGCGAGCTCACGGAGGTCATCGGCGGGCGCGTCCTCGCGAGCGACGACGACGCGGACCCCACCGCGCTCCACCGCGTCGGCGACGATCGCGTCGGCGCGACCGCGGCGGGCCTCCTTGCCGAAGCGTCCGAGTTCGCTCTCGAGACGCTTCACGCGCTCGACGAGCGCCCGGGCGCGCTCGGGCGCCGAGCGGGGATCGCCACCCCCGACCGCGGCGACGAGGTCGTCGAGGAGCGCGCGCTCGTCGCGGAGCTCGCGGAGGGCGTCGGGACCGACGAGCGCCTCGACCCGGCGCATCCCCGCCCCGATGCTCCCCTCCCCGAGGATGCGGATGAGGGCGACGTTGCCCGCGCGTGGGACGTGCGTCCCGCCGCAGAGCTCGATCGAGAAGTCACCGATCTCCACGACGCGGACGAACTCCCCGTACTTCTCGCCGAAGAGCGCGGTCGCGCCCTGGTTCTTCGCCTCGTCGAACGTCGTCTCGTAGATCGTCACGACCCCGTTCTCCGCGAGGCGCTCGTTCGCGAGGTCCTCCGCCTGGGCGAGGACGTCGCCGGGCACCGCCGCGTGGTGGGGGAAGTCGAACCGCAGGCGCCCCGGCGACACGAGCGACCCCGCCTGCCGCGCGTGCTCGCCGAGGAGGTGCTTCAGGGTCCAATGGACGACGTGGGTCGCGGTGTGGGCGCGGGCGGTCGCGATCCGGCGGACCTCGTCGACCTCGGCGCTCGCCTCGTCGCCGGCACGGAGTTCCCCCGACTGCACGATCCCCACGTGGACGCTCACGCCCCCCGGCCCGGGGCGTGTGTCGAGGACGCGGACGACGCCTCCATCCGTGCGGAGGTAGCCGGCGTCGCCGATCTGTCCCCCGGCCTCCGCGTAGAACGGTGTCCGGTCGAGGACGACACGCACCTCGTCGCCCTCCCCGGCCACCTCGAGCGGCCCCGCGTCGCCGAGGAGCCCCCGGATCCGGGCATCGGCGGTGAGGCGCTCGTAGCCGACGAACTCCGTCGCGCCGACCTCGGCCGCGACCGCGGCGACGTCCTCGCCCTCGCGTCCCTTGCGCGCGGCGCGCTTCGCACGCTCGCGCTGCTCGGCCATGCGCTCCTCGAACCCGGCCTCGTCGAGCGCGAGGCCCGCATCCTCGACGAGCTCGCGGGTGAGCTCCTTCGGGAAGCCGAACGTGTCGTGGAGCTTGAACACGACCTCGCCGGGCAGGGTGCCGCTCGCGCGGCCGACGGCGTCCTCGAACAGGGCCATCCCCTGACGGAGCGTGCCGGCGAAGCGCTCCTCCTCGGAGGTCGCGACCTGCAGGACGTACGCGCGGTTCTCGACGAGCTCGGGGTAGGCGCCTCCGAACGAGGCGATCGTCGCCTCCGCGAGCTCCTCGACGACCGGGCGCTCGATGCCGAGGCGCCGCGCGTGGCTCACGAGCCGGCGGAGCATGCGCCGCAGGACGTAGCCGCGGCCCTCGTTCGACGGCTGGACCCCGTCGGCGATGAGGAACGTCGTCGCGCGACCGTGCTCGGCCATGACGCGCAGGGAGATGTCCGTACGCTCGTCCGCACCCTGCCGGACGCCCGCGAGGGCTTCCGCGACGGCGAAGAGCGGCTGGAAGATGTCGGTCTCGAAGATTGTCGCCTTGTCCTGGAGGACCGTCGCGACGCGCTCGAGGCTCGACCCGGTGTCGATGTTCTTCGCGGGGAGCTCGGCGCGCCGCTCCGCGTGCTCGTCGACCTCGTCCTGCATGAAGACGTGGTTCCAGATCTCCATGTAGCGATCCTCGTCGACCTCCGGCCCACCCTCCTGCCCGTAGCGCGGCCCCCGGTCGACGAAGATCTCGGAGCACGGCCCGGCGGGTCCCGCCGCGTGCGTCCACCAGTAGTTGTCCGCCCGACCGCGCCGGACGATCCGCTCGCGCGCGATCCCGAGGTCCTGCCAGATCCCGATCGATTCGTCGTCGGTCTCGAAGACCGTCACCCAGATGCGGTCGGGGTCGATGCCGAACACCTCGGTGACGAGCTCGAGGCCCCACCCGCAGGACTCCCGCTTGAAGTAGTCGCCGAACGAGAAGTTGCCGAGCATCTCGAAGAGCGTGAGGTGCCGTGCCGTGCGGCCGACGTTCTCGATGTCGTTGGTCCGGAAGCACTTCTGGACCGAGACGGCGCGGTCGAAGGGCGCGGGGGCGTGGCCGAGGAAGTACGGGATGAACTGGTTCATGCCCGCGTTCGTGAGGAGCAGGCCCGATTCGGGAGGCGGGATCAGGGAGGCCGACGGGACCCGTCGGTGCCCGCGCTCCTCGAAGAAGCGCAGGAACTCCTCGCGGATCCGCCAGCCGTCCATGCGCGAGAGTCTAGCGGGGGGTCCGCATCGGACCCGGACGCTCAGGCGCGATCGCGGTCGCGATCGCGGTCGAACGCGCGCGAGAGGCCGGCGCCGAGCGAGATGAGCTTCGCGAGCGGCCCGGTCACCGCGTCCTCGACCTGCTTCGCGACGCGGCCCGCGGATTCGAGCACCCCGTCGACGCGGTCGAGTTCGCGGTTCGCGCGTTCGACGGACCCCTTCACCTCGCCGAGGAGCGGGACGGTCTCCTGGCGCACCCCGTCGATGAGGAGCTTCACGCTCTCGAGGACGCGGAACGCGTTCAGCAGGACGACGCAGAGGAAGAGGACGAGCAGGCCCCAGAAGGCCGCGAGGATGATGAGGGCGATGTCGCCGCCGTCGAGGGATCCCATCTGCGCTCCTTGGGTCGGGGAAGCGGTGCGGGGCGCTGCGGGGGCATGATACCCCGCCCCATCGGGCTCACGGTGCCTCCGGGGTCTCCTCCCCCTCCCCCGAGGGCACGTAGTACGTCGCCCCGGAGAAGCGCGCCGGGAGGTACTCCTGGTCGACCCGGTGGCCCGGGTGGTCGTGCGGGTAGCGGTAGCCCTCGCCGTGCCCGAGCTGCCGCGCGCCCGGCCCGTGGGCGTCGCGGAGGTGGCGCGGGACCGGCTCCGAGGACGCCGCGTCGGCCTCCGCGCGTCCGATCGCGACGATGACGCTGTTCGACTTCGGGGCGCGCGCGAGGTAGATCGCGGCCTCCGCGAGGTTGATCCGCGCCTCGGGGAGCCCGACGTACTCGACGGCCTGCGCGGCGGCGGTGGCGACGAGGAGCGCGCGCGGATCGGCGAGACCGATGTCCTCCGACGCGTGGACGATCATGCGGCGCGCGATGAACCGCGGGTCCTCGCCACCTGCGAGCATCCGCGCGAGCCAGAAGAGCGCGGCATCCGGATCCGAGCCGCGGATGCTCTTGATGAACGCGGAGATGACGTCGTAGTGCGCGTCGCCCGCGCGGTCGTAGACGATCGCCTTGCGCTGGATCGCGTCCTCGGCGACCTCGCGGGTGATCTCGCCGTCTCGACCCACCGCGAGCGCGGCGGCCTCGAGGCCGGTGAGGGCGATCCGCGCGTCGCCGCCCGCGGCCTCGGCGAGGTGCTCGAGCGCATCGTCGGTCGCACGCACCCCGAGGCGTCCGAGGCCGCGGGCGGCGTCGAGGAGCGCACGCGCGAGCAGCGAACGGAGCTCCTCGACGGTGAGCGGCTCGAGCCGCAGGAGCAGGCAGCGCGACAGGAGCGGCGTGTTCAGCGAGGAGAACGGGTTCTCCGTCGTCGCACCGATGAGCGTCACCTGCCCCGCCTCGACGGCGGGCAGCAGGACGTCCTGCTGCGCCTTGCTCCACCGGTGGACCTCGTCGACGAACAGGACCGTGCGGAACATCCCTCCCGCGCGCTCGATCACCTTGCGCGCGTCGGCGACGCCCGAGCTCACCGCGGAGAGTTCCCGGAGCTCGGCCCCGACCGCCTCCGCGAGCAGGTGCGCGAGCGTCGTCTTCCCGGTCCCCGCGGGTCCCCAGAGGATCACCGAGGGGAGGTTCCCCCCCTCGAGGATGCGCGTGAGCGCACGGCCCGGTCCGATGAGGTGCGCCTGCCCGACGTACTCGTCGAACGTCCGCGGGCGCATCCGCGCCGCGAGCGGCACCTCGCTCACGTGTGGCGGACCACCCGGGTCGGCCGGATGCGCCAGATCACACGGACCTGGCCCTCGGTCGAGGTCCACGGCTTCCCCGTGTAGGCGCGGGAGAGCGCGTCGATGTGCGCGTCGGCCTCCGGGCCGGTCACCTCGCCGTCGACGACCCCGTCGACGGCGATCGTCGCGTACGGGTCGTCCTGGCGATGGACCGACACCGCGACGCGCGGGTCCCGCGCGATGTTGCGATCCTTCACGCGTCCGCGCGCGCTGTTCACGAGGACGTGGTCCCCGTCGGTGTCGATCCACACGACCGACACCTGGGGTGTCCCGTCCTCACGGAGCGTCGCGAGGTGGGCGAAGTTCGGTGCGCGGAGGAACGCGCGATCGTCGTCGGTGAGCATCCTCAGGCCTCCTTCGGGGCGCTCGTGGGTTCGGCGTTCGGCGGAGCGGGTGGCGCGACGAGGCGGATGCCGAGCTCGCGCAGCTGCGCGTCGTCGGCCGCGGCGGGCGCGCCGGTGAGCGGGTCGGCACCCGACTGCGCCTTCGGGAAGGCCGTGACGTCGCGGATCGCGTCCTTGCCGGCCATGAGCATGACGAGCCGGTCGATCCCGAACGCGACGCCGCCGTGCGGGGGCACCCCGTACCGGAAGGCCGTGAGGAGGTGGCCGAACTGCTCGTCGATCTGCTCGGGGGCGAGCCCGAGGATCTCGAAGACGCGCCGCTGGACGTCGGGGCGGTGGATCCGGATGCTCCCGCCGCCGAGCTCGAAGCCGTTCAGGACGAGGTCGTACGCGCGCGCCTTCGCGGTCGCGGGGTCGAGGTCGTCGTCGTCGACCGGCGAGGTGAACGGGTGGTGCACCGACACCCACTTCCCCTCCTCCTCGCTCCACTCGAAGAGCGGCGGCCGCACCTGCCAGCAGAAGGCCCACGTGTCCGCGGGGACGAGGTCGAGCCGCGCGGCGAGGCGACGGCGGAGGCCGTCGAGCGCGACGTTCGCGCGATCGACGGGATCCGCGACGACGAGGATGAGGTCGCCGACCCCGGCGCCGGTCGCGTCGCGGAGCGCCGCGACCTCCGCGGCGGACAGGTGCTTCTCGACCGGCGAGCGGACCCCCGACTCCTCGACGGCGATCCACACGAGCCCGGAGGCACCCCGTCCTTTCGCGTCCTGCACGAGCTCGTCGAGTTCCTTCCGCGAGAGGGCCGCCCCACCCGGGGCGGCGAGCGCCTTGATGACGCACCCCTTCGTGAGGGCCCCGGCGAACGCCTGGAACCCGGTCGAGGCGAACGCCGCCGACACGTCGGCGAGTTCCATGCCGTAGCGGAGGTCGGGCTTGTCCGAGCCGAAGCGCGCGAGCATCTCGTCGTAGGTCATCCGCGGGAACGGCGTCGCGACCTCCGTCCCGGTGGTCTCGCGGACGATCCGCGCCATGAGCGGCTCGATGAGCGCGAAGACGTCCTCCTCGTCGATGAACGACATCTCGATGTCGAGCTGCGTGAACTCGAGCCCGCGGTCGGCGCGGAGCGCCTCGTCGCGGAGGCAGCGCACGAGCTGGTAGTAGCGGTCCTGTCCCGCGACCATGAGGAGCTGCTTCAGCTGCTGCGGGGACTGCGGGAGCGCGTAGAACGTGCCGGGGAACAACCGCGACGGGACGAGGAAGTCCCGCGCCCCCTCCGGGGTGCTCCGGGTGAGGATCGGCGTCTCGACCTCGAGGAACCCCGCGGCCTCCATCTCCTCACGGACGATCGCGTTGATCCGCGCGCGCATCGCGAGGACCCGCGTCATCTCCGGTCGACGGAGGTCGAGGTAGCGGTACCTGAGTCGCAGGAGCTCGTCCGCGTCGATCCGGTCCTCGATCGGGAACGGTGGCGTGTCCGCGGCGGCGAGCACCACGACGGACGTCGCCGCGACCTCGATCTCCCCGGTCGCGAGCCCGGGTTCACGGTGCCCTCCTTCCGCGGCCGCACCGTGCCGACGACGCGGACGACCCATTCACCCCGAAGCCCCTGGGCGGCCTCGTGGGCCGCGGGCTCCTCGTCGGGATGGAACACGAGCTGCGTGATGCCCTCGCGGTCGCGGAGGTCGATGAACGTCACGCCACCGTGGTCGCGCCGTCGGGCGACCCACCCGCAGAGGACGACCTCGGCGCCGGCGTCGGTCGCGCGGAGGGCGCCGCACGTGTGCGTGCGCATCGCGGTCGCCCGTCCGCTCACGCGGACCCCCCGAGCTCGGCGACGGCGGCGGCGCGCGGGACGGTCCGCTCGGTGCCGTCGTCGAGGCGGTGGATCGTGACGACGCCCTCGGCGGCCTCGCGCTCGCCGACGACGGCGGCGACGGATGCGCCCACGCGATCGGCCATCTTGAACTGCGCCTTCACCGGCCGATCCTCGAGCGCCGCGGTCGCCGCGACACCGGCCGCGCGGAGGTCGGTGAGGAGCGTGGCCGCCGCCGCGCGCACCTGCGCCGACCGCGACGACGAACACGCGCGGCGCGCGCGGCGGTGGCCACGCGAGCCCCTCCCCCTCGAGGGCGAGGAGCACGCGGTCGAGACCCATGCCGAAGCCCACGCCGGGCGTGTCGGCGCCGCCGAGCACCTCGGCGAGCCCGTCGTAGCGCCCGCCGCCGCACACGGTGGCCTGCGCCGCGGGGAGCGCGTCGGACACGAACTCGAAGGCCGTCCGCGTGTAGTAGTCGAGCCCGCGGACGAGCCGGGGGTCCTCGGTCCAGGAGATCCCGGCGGCGGCGAGGCCCGCGCGGACGCCCTCGAGGTGCGCGCGGCAGTCGGCGCAGAGGTGGTCGGTGATCGCGGGCGCGGAGCGCACCGCGGGATGATCTCGGTCGACCTTGCAGTCGAGGACGCGGAGGGGGTTCGCCTCGAGCCGGGCGCGGCAGTCCTCGTCGAAGGCATCGGCGTGCGGGGCGAGGTGCGCGACGAGCGCAGCCCGGTACGCGGGGCGACACGCGGGATCGCCGATCGAGTTCACGTGGAGCGCGGTGCGGGTGAGCCCGCGCGCGCGGAGGAACGCGTCCGCCATCGCGATCACCTCGACGTCGGCCTCGGGCGAGGCGGAGCCGAGGATCTCGGCGCCGAACACGCGGAACTCGCGCAGCCGGCCCGCCTGGGGACGCGCGTGCCGGAAGTTCGTGTGGACGTAGTACCCGCGGAACGTCGCCCCGAGGTCGTGCGCGTTGGCGAGGTAGGCGCGGACGACCGCGGCGGTGGACTCCGGTCGGAGCGTCATCGAGCGTCCGCCCTGATCGTCGAACGTGTACATCTCCTTCGTGACGACGTCCGACGTGTCGCCCGAGGTCCGCGCGAAGAGCTCCGTGTGCTCGAACGTCGGCGTCTCGACGTAGCGGAACCCGCGGAGCCGGGCGGCGTCGTGGGCGGCGTCGTAGAGCCCGAGCATCGCGTCCGATCGCGGAGGCAGGAGATCGTCGGTGCCGCGGGGCGGCGCGAGGTCCATCAACGGCCCCGCAGGTACGGGTTCGACGTGCGCTCGCGACCGACCGTCGTCCGCGGGCCGTGTCCGGGGAGCACCGGCAACGGGTCGGGGAGCTCGAGGAAGCGCGCGAGGCTCGCGTCCATCGCGCTCGCCGAGGAGTTCGGGAAGTCGCTGCGGCCGATCGCACCGGCGAACACGACGTCGCCGGAGAGGACCCAGCCGTCCGTCCGGTACAGGACCGACCCCGGCGTGTGGCCCGGCGTGTGGACGACCTCGATCCGGAAGCCCGCGAACGTGAGGACGTCGCCGTCCACGACCGTGCGGACCTCCCGGACCGGGACCGGCGGCGTCTCGTAGCCCGCCCCCCACGCGGCGGGGTCGATGAGCGCCGGGGCATCCGCTTCGTGGATGTGGAACGGGAGGTCCTCCCCGCAGAACTCCGCCGCCGCCCCGACGTGGTCGAAGTGACCGTGGGTCGCGAGCACGGCGACCGGGCGCTTCCCCTCGGCCTCGAGCATCCGGCGGACCCGGGCGGGCGAGAAGCCGGGGTCGACGACGACCGCGTCGTCGCTCCCCTCGGCCGCGATGAGCCAGCAGTTCGTCTCGAAGGAGTTGTCGGAGAACACGTCGATCCACATGAGGCGGGCATCGTATCGCGGGGCCCCGTGCCGCCCGGGGACCCGCCGACCCGCGGCCGGCGCGCCGGTCCTCAGCGGGGCACGATGCGGTACGCGTCGTACACGTTGTCCACCTTGCGCACCGCCGCGAGGAGGCCGGCGAGGTGCGCGATGTCGGCGAGCTCGAAGGTGAACCGCAGGGTCGTCGTCCGGTCCTTGCGGACGGTCGAGGTCGCCGACAGGATGTTCACGTGGTGGTCCGACAGGGCCATCGCGACGTCGGAGAGCAGCCGGGTCCGGTCGAGCGCCTCGACCGCGACCGCGACGACGAAGGACGTCGATCGCCCGGCCCGCCAGGACACCGGCATGAGGCGCTCGGGCTGCCCGCGGAGCGCGACGGCGTTCGGGCAGTCGGTGCGGTGGACCGAGACGCCGGCCCCGCGGGTGACGAACCCGAGGATCTCGTCGCCGGGCACGGGCGTGCAGCAGCGCGCGAGGCGCACCCACACGTCCTCGTCGCCGGGGACGACGACGCTCGAGGTCCCGCGCGTGCGCTCGAGGTCGACGGGCCGAGCGAGCGGAACCTCGGCGGTCTCCTCCTCCGCGGTCTCGTTCGCATCGCGCGTCATCCGCGCGAGGACCGACTGCGGCGAGACCGCGCCCTCGCCGACCGCGATGTGGAGCGCGTCGACGTCGGGGAACCCGAGGTCGGCGGCGACCGTCCGCAGTGCGGCGTCGGTCGCGAGCCGGCGCACGGGGAGGTGCTGCTTGCGCAGGAGGCGCTGGAGCGCGTCGCGCCCCTCCTCGAGCGCGTCCTCGCGCCGCTCGCGGCTGAACCACTGGCGGATCTTCGTCCGCGCCCGCGGGGAGACGACGAACCCGAGCCAGTCCTGCGAGGGCCCCTCGTCGACCGAGCGCGATGTGAGCACCTCGACGGTGTCGCCGGTGCGGAGCTGGTAGTCGAGCGGCACGAGGCGACCGTTCACCTTCGCCCCCATCGTCCGGTGCCCGACCTCCGTGTGGATCGTGTACGCGAAGTCGACCGGCGTCGCCCCGTCGGGGAGGTTCACGACGTCGCCCTTCGGCGTGAAGACGAACACCTGGCCGCCGTAGAGGTCGATGCGCAGCCCCTCCATGACGTCGGTCGGATCGGCCGCGTCCTGGAGCCACTCGAGCATCTGCCGCAGCCACGTGAGGTCGGCGGCGTCCTTCGACCGTCGGCCATCGCGCCCCTCCTTGTAGCGCCAGTGCGCGGCGATGCCGTACTCGGCCGTCCGGTGCATCTCGTGCGTCCGGATCTGCACCTCGAGCGGGCGCCCTCCGGGACCGACGACCGTCGTGTGGAGCGACTGGTACATGTTCTCCTTCGGCATCGCGACGTAGTCCTTGAACCGTCCGGGGACGGGCTTCCACAGGGCGTGGACGGCGCCGAGCGCACCGTAGGCGTCGCGGGTCGTGGCGACGAGGACGCGGACGCCGGCGAGGTCGTAGATCTCGTCGAACTCCTTGCCGCCGATCACCATCTTCTCGTAGATCGAGTACAGGTGCTTCGGTCGCCCGTCGATCTCGGCCTTGATGCCCGCCTCGCGGAGCCGCTGGCGGATCGCGCCGAGGAGGCCGTCGACGTACTCCTGGCGCTCCTCGCGGCGGCGTTCCACGAGGTGCGCGATCTCCCGGTACGGACCGGGGTGGAGCGTCTTGAACGCGAGGTCCTCGAGCTCCCACTTCCACTGCTGGACCCCGAGCCGGTCGGCGAGCGGCGCGTAGATCGCGAGCGTCTCGCGGGCGATCCGTTCCTGGCGGGGCGGTTCGAGCGCACCGAGCGTGCGCATGTTGTGGAGCCGGTCGGCGAGCTTGATGAGGAGGACGCGGATGTCCCCCGCCATCGCGACCATCATCTTCCGGACGTTCTCCGCCTGCTCATGCTCGCGGGTGCGGAACGCGATCCCATCGAGCTTCGTGAGGCCGCCGACGAGGACGCGGACCTCGTCGCCGAAGGCTTCCCGGATCTCCTCGAGCGTGAGCGGCGTGTCCTCGACGGTGTCGTGGAGGAGCGCCGCGAGGACGGCGGTCGTATCGAGGCCGAGCTCGGCGACGATCCGGGCGACCGCGATCGGGTGTTCGATGTAGTCCTCGCCGGACATCCGCCGCTGGCCGGCGTGGGCGGCGTCCGCGAGGTCGTAGGCCTGCTGGACGCGGACGAGGTCGCCGCGGGGATTGCGGGCCTTCAGCGCCTGGAGGAGCCCGTCGAACGAGGCCCGTGCGGGGGCCTGGTCACCCCGGCGCCGCGCGAGGAGGCCGCCCCGGCGTTCGCTGCGCGCAGGCTCCCGGCTCTCCAACGGCTCCCTCCTGCGCCCCAGTGTAGCGGCGGGTCCCCCGCCGCCCGGGCGGGACGGCGCTCAGTAGTCGAGGAGCGAGAAGACGTCGTGGTCGCCGACCGTCGCGCGGCCGCCGAGGAACCCGAGCTCGATGAGGCACGCGATGCCGACGACGCGGCCGCCGACGCGCTCGACGAGGTTCGCGGCCGCGCGCGCCGTCCCGCCGGTCGCGAGGACGTCGTCGACGATGAGGACGCGCTCCCCCGGCAGGATCGTATCGGTGTGGATCTCGAGAGTGGCGTCGCCGTACTCGAGCGCGTACGCCTCGGCCGCGGTGGCGGCGGGGAGCTTCCCCGCCTTGCGGACCGGCACGCAGCCCGCGCCGAAGTGGTAGGCGCCCGGCGAGGCGAGGATGAACCCCCTCGCCTCGATCCCGACCACCTTGTCGACGTTGCCGCGACCGAAGTGGACGACGATGAGGTCGATGACCGTCGAGAACGCGAGCGGATCTGCGAGGAGCGGCGTGATGTCCTTGAAGACGATGCCCGGCTTCGGGAAGTCGGGGACGTCGCGGACGAGCGCCCGGAGCTGGGGGATGTCCATCAGCGGCGGCGCTTCCGCTTCGGCTTCGTGCGTCGGGGTCGCGGCGAGGTCGCGCCGGCGGACGGGAGCACCGCGGCGACCGGCGCCGTCGCGACCGCAGCGACCGGCGCGGCGTCGTCGCGGTGACGCTGGCCCTCGCGCTCGAGGCGGTGACGGAGCATCGTCATCTTCGGCTCTCGTTCCTTCAGGACGACGAGGAGCGGCGTGGCGATGAAGATCGATGAGTACGCGCCCGTCGTCGTCCCGATGAGCATCGCGAGCGCGAAGTCCTTCAGGGTCGCGCCGCCGAAGAACAGGAGCGAGATGATCGGCAGGATGACGACGAGGGACGTGTTCACCGAGCGCATGAACACCTGGTTCATCGAGGTGTTCGCGACCTCTTCGTACGTCGCCCGCCCGAGCATCGCGGGGTTGTCCGCGTTCTCCTTGACCTTGTCGTAGATGACGACGGTGTCGTAGAGCGAGAACCCGAGGATCGTGAGGATCGCGATGACCGTCGCCGGTGCGACCTCGCGACCCGAGAGGGCGTAGATGCCCCCCGTGATCACGACGTCGTGGAGGAGCGCGACCATCGCGCCGATCGCCATCTTCCACTCGAAGCGCAGCGTGATGTAGAGGGTGATCGCGAGGAGGACGACGATGAGCCCGATGAGGGCTTGGCGCGAGATCTGCGCGCCCCACGTCGGCCCGACGACCTGCTGGCTGATCGCCTCCGGCTCGATCCCGGCCTGGTCCGCGAGCGCCGCGATGAGCGCCGTCCGCTCGTCCGGGGTGAGGTCGGTGAGCGAGGTCGTGCGGACGGACACCCCGCCGCTGCCGACCGACTGGATCTCCGCCGCCTCGCGGGCGAAGGGTTCGGCGGCGAGCGTGCCGCGGATGGCATCGACGGTCGCACCCGACGGGTTCTCGTAGAGGAGCTGCGTCCCGCCCGTGAACTCGATCGAGAGGTTGATGCCGCGCACGAGGAACCCCGCCAAGGAGAGCAGGATCACGATCCCCGACGCGATCGCCCACCGGCGGCGCTGCTGGACGATCCGGAAGTGCGGGACGGTGTGCCCCCGGAACGTCGAGATGGCGCGTTCGAGGTTCATCGGCCCTCCCCCGGGAGGGGCTCCGCGGCGACCCCGCTCGTGAGGCCGAAGCCGGGGAGGTTCACGAGCCGGTCGCTCCGCGCGATGAGGAAGACCGTCGGACGCTTGAAGAAGTACACGACGAAGAGGTCGAGGAGGGTCGCGACGCCGAGGGTGAGGGCGAAGCCGCGTACGGAGCTGATCGCCGTCACGTAGAGCACGATCGCGGCGAGCCCGGTCACGACGTCCGCCGCGACGATCGTGCGGTACGCGCGCTTGAACGCCGGCTGGACCGCGGCCCGCGGCGTCCGACCCGCGCGCACCTCGTCCTTCAGGCGTTCGAAGAAGACGATGTAGGAGTCGGCGGTCACCCCGAGCGAGATGACGAGCCCCGCGACGCCGGCGAGCGTGAGGCTGTAGCCGATCGCCGTCCCCGCGAGCGACACGAGCGCGACGGCGAGGAGCGCCCAGATCGACATCCCGAACCACGCGACGATGCCGAGGAGCCGGTAGTAGAAGAGGAGGTAGAGCGCGAGCGCGACAAGCCCCGCGATCGCCGCGAGGAGTCCCTGGTCGAGCGACTCCTTGCCGAGCGTCGGGCTGACGGTGAGGACCTGCTCGGTCGTGAGGGCGACGGGGAGCGCCCCCGCGTTCAGCTGCGTCGCGAGGTCGCGAGCCTCCTGCTCGGTGAACGCCCCCGTGATGACGCCCGAGCCGCCGGTGATCGCGCTCTGGACCGTCGGCGCGGAGATCACGACCTCGTCGACGACGATCGCGAGCTGCTTGCCGATGAGGCGCTGCGTGAGCTCGCCGAACGCGTCCGAGCCCGCGGAGGTGAGTTCGAAGTCGATCTGCCACCCGGTCGCGCCGGTGCCGTCCGTCCCGCCCGTGCCGAACACGGCGGTCGCGCGGCGGATCGCGTCCCCGGTGAGCGCCTGCGGACCGAGCACGTACTTCACCGCGGCGTCGCCCTGCCCCGCGTAGACGACCTCCTGGTCGGCGAGCGCCTCCGGCGAGCAGGCGTCGGTCGCCCGTTCGGCGTCCGTCGCGCACGTGAGGGGGGTCGCGTCGTACGTCGGGTCGCCCGGGGCGTAGATGCCGAGGACCTCGCGTTGCTCGAGCCGCGCGGTCGTCCCGATGACCTCGAGGAGGCGCTCCTGTCCGGTCGCCTGGAGCTTCGCGTCCGCGTCGGCCTGGGACCCGAAGCAGCCGAGGTCGCGACCGGCCGAGCTCACGACGCAGAACTCACGGGTCTCCGTCACGACGGAGAGCCCCGCGAGGACCGCATCGGCCGCATCCGCGGTCGCCGCGCAGGGCACGACGCCGTCGGCCTCGATCGTCGCCCCGTCGCGCTGGAGGCAGAACTCCTCGTCCGGCTCGCCGAGGGCGATCGCGTCGAGCGCCGCCTGCGCCTCCTCGCGGCTCGCGAAGCACGGCGCCTCCGCGAGCCCGGTGCCGTCGAGGCACACGGTCGTCGCGGGCGCGGGTCCCGTCCCGGTCGGCGAGGGCGACGCGGCGTCGCCGGCCGCGATCGCGATGCCGTCGAGCGCCGTCTGCGCGGCGTCGACCGAGGGGAAGCACGGCGCCTGGCCGCCCCACACGTCGCCGGTCAGGCACACCTGGCGGACCACGGGCGCGACGACCGTGCCGTCGAGCGCCGTCGTGGCCTCGCCCTCGGTGTCGAAGCAGCCCCACGACGCGCCGCCCGCGTCGCGGACGCACGACCGCGCGATCGCGCGTTCCTCGACGCTGCCGCGTGCGAGCCCCGGGATCTGCACCTCGATGCTCGTCCCGGAGACGAAGAGCTGCGGCTCCGCGGTGCCGAACGCGTCGATCCGCCGACGGATGTTCTCGAGCGCGCGCTCCATGACGTCCGGCGGCGTGTCCTGCGGCGCCGTGAGGATCACGGAGACCCCGCCCTCGAGGTCGAGCCCGAGCACCGGACGCACGCCGACGACCCACGAGGCGATCGCGCCCGCGACGAGCGTCGCGACGACGATGATCGACGCCCAGAGCCGGCGGGTCCTCATGCGAGCTCCGCGCCGTTGATCGTCAGGCGGAACCGGCTGCCGAGGGTCTGGGCAGCGGTTCGGCACATCTGCATGCGGCCGAGGAAGATCTCGAAGTAGTTCATCACGGTGCTGATGTCGGTGGCGATCGTGAGTTCGAGCGTGAGGGTCTTGGCGGCGGAGTCTACCCGCAGGAAGGACTGTTCGGCCGCGAGGTTCACCCGGTCGTGGATGTCGAAGTCCTCCTGGTCCTGGCGGCGGACCCGGCTCCGGTGGACGTCCGACTTGTCCGCGAGGATGACCGCGGCCGCCGCGACGGAGATCTGGGCGCCGTTGGGCTCCTCGTGGTTCGCGATGGCTCCGACGATCGTCGCGAGGTCGGTCCCCGGGACCTGACCGCGGAGCGCCTCGTAGACGAGGATCGCCCCGGTCTGGCCGTGGAGCTCGCGCGACACCATGTTCCCGACGTCGTGGAGGTAGCCCGACACGCACGCGATATTCGCCTCGTGCTCGTCGAACCCGAGGCGCGTGAGGACGTTGTACGCGATCTTCGCGGTGAGGTTCGCGTGCCGGAACCCGTGCTCCGTGTAGCCGAGGCCCTCCATGACGCGGTCCGCCGCGGCGATGAACGTCGAGAGTTCGGGGTTCGCCTGGACGTCGGCGAGGGTGATCGCGGTGGGCTCGGCGGAGCCGGGGACCCCCTCCGCGGGATGCGGATGCCGATCGGTCACGGTTCCGGCGTGAGCGGGGCGATCCGCTCGCGGACCGCGATGCGGAGCACCTCGACCTCGACGCCGGCGGCGATGCGGAGGGTGACGCGACCCGACTCCGCGTCGATCCGCGTCACGCGTCCGAAGAGCCCGCCCGCGGTCATCACCTCGTCGCCGACCGCGAGATCGTCGAGCATCGCCTGCTGCGCACGCTGGCGGGCACGCTGGGGCCGGATGAGCAGGACGTACATCCCGACGATGAGGATCGCGGGGATGAGGAGGCTCTCGAGTCCCGAGCCGGTCGACGCCTGGGCGAGCAGGTCCATGGTTCCTCTCCGGAGCACGGTGCGGAAGCATACAGGCCGGCCCGAGCCGTCCCGCCCGCGCTCAGATCGGCAGGGCCCCCTCGATACGTTCGCCGAGGTGGCGCCACGCGCGCTCGGTGGCGACGCGACCCCGCGGCGTCCGCTGGAGGAACCCGAGCTGGAGCAGGAAGGGCTCGACGACGTCCTCGATCGTGTCGGACTCCTCCCCGACCGCCGCGGCGAGCGTCGAGAGCCCGACGGGACCGCCGCCGAACTTCCGGACGATCGCCCCGATGATCGCGAGGTCGAGGCGGTCGAGGCCCTCCTCGTCGACCTCGAAGACCGCGAGCCCGTCGCGAGCGATCGCCTCGGTGATGGCGCCGTCGTGGCGCACCTGGGCGACGTCGCGGACACGCCGCAGCAGCCGGTTCGCGATACGGGGCGTCCCGCGGGACCGACGGGCGATCTCCGCGGCACCGGCGGGCTCGATGTCGACGCCGAGGATGCCTGCCGACCGTCGCACGACGAGCGCGAGTTCATCGGGGGTGTAGTAGTCGAGCCGCGGCGAGAACCCGAACCGCTCGCGGAGCGGGAGCGTGATGCGGCCGGGACGCGTCGTCGCGGCGACGAGCGTGAAGCGCGGGAGGTCGAGCCGCAGCGACCGGGCGCTCGGGCCCTTGCCGAGCACGACGTCGAGCTGGAAGTCCTCGAGCGCCGGGTAGAGGACCTCCTCGACGGGCCGAGGCATGCGGTGGATCTCGTCGACGAACAGGACGTCGCCCTCCTGGAGGTTCGTGAGGATCGCGGCGAGGTCGCCGGGTCGGTCGAGCGCCGGGCCCGAGGTCGGCTGGAACCCGGCGCCGAGCTCGTTCGCGACGATGCCGGCGAGCGTCGTCTTGCCGAGCCCGGGCGGACCCGCGAAGAGGAGGTGGTCGAGCGTCTCGCCCCGCGCACGGGCGCCGTCGATGAGGAGCCCGAGCTGTTCCTTGATGCGCTCCTGTCCGACGAACTCCGCGAGGCTCCGCGGCCGCAGCGCCGCGTCGAAGGCGCGTTCCTCTTCGGGGACCTCCGCGTCGACGATCCGTTCGTCCGTCACGTCGCCAGCCTAGCCCCGTCCGACCGCGCGGAGCGCATCACGGAGGAGCGCCTCGGCGGGGGCGTCGGTCGTCTCGAGCGCTCCGATCGCGTCGCTCGCCTCCTGCGGTGAGAGCCCGAGGGCCAGGAGCGCGTCGCGCACGTCGGCGAGCGGTCCTTCGATCGCGACGCCGTCGCCGCCGAACCGATCCTTCAGATCGAGGACGACGCGCTGGGCGACCTTCTTGCCGACGCCGGGGACGACGGTGAGGGCCGCCACGTCGCCGGACGCGACGGCGCGGCGGAGCGCGTCGGCGCTGAGCGTCGAGAGGAACGCGAGCG
This sequence comes from Actinomycetota bacterium, assembly GCA_046094825.1. Taxonomy (GTDB): domain Bacteria; phylum Actinomycetota; class UBA4738; order UBA4738; family HRBIN12; genus JBJTIF01. The sequence continues at coordinate 42,208 of JBJTIF010000126.1, read as the reverse complement.
CGACCTTCGGTCCGACCCCGCTCACGGTCGTGAGGAGGTCGAAGGACGCGCGCTCCTCCCCCGAGGCGAAGCCGTAGAGGATCATCGCGTCGTCGCGGACGGCGAGCCGCGTGTGGAGCCGGGCCGTCATGCCGTTCGCGGGCAGCCGTGCCGCGGTCGACGTCGGCACGAGGAGCTCGTAGCCGACGCCGCCGACGTCGAGGACGACGCGGTCCTCGCGTCGGTCGACGACGGCGCCCTCGAGGAAGGCGATCACCGCGCCACCGCCGGGGTCCGACGCCGTGCGTTCGTGAGGTGGCAGAGCGCGACCGCGACGGCGTCGGCCGCATCCGGTTGCTCCGGGACGCCGCGGAGGCCGTGGAGCCGCGCGAGCGCGTGGCGCACCTGCTCCTTCGGCGCGGTCCCCGTCCCGGTGATCGCCATCTTCACCTCGAGCGGTCCGTACTCGACGACCGGGATGCCGGCCTGCGCGGCCGCGAGCAGTGCGACGCCCGTCGCGCGCGCGACGTGGAGCGCGCTCCCCTGGTTGCGGTTCCAGGCCACGCGCTCGACGGCGAGGCTCGATGGCGCGTGGCGCGCGATCGCCTCGGCGACCGCCGCGTGGATCGTCGCGAGCCGCGCGGCCTCGGGCTCGGAGGCCGAGGTCGCGAGGTGCCGGGCCTCGAGGAGCACCGGCCGGCGATCGGCGAGGCCGACCGCGGCGATCCCGACGGAGGCGAGCCCGGGGTCCACCCCGAGCACGGGGGAATCGAACATGTGTTCAGTCTAGGGTCGCCCGGGAGCCCGGGCAATCACCCGGCGTCGGGCGGAGCCGCGGCGGGCGCCTCGAGCGCGAGGAGGAAGGCCTCCGGCTCCTCGAGGCTCACGCGGAGCGTCCGTACGCGCACGGGGACCGGGCCGACGCGGGCGGCGACCGGGCTCGCGAACTCGATCCGGACGAGGCCGCGCGACGAGGCCGCGACGTTCCACCGACCGAACCAGCCGTGGACGCCGCGATCGAGGAGCGGCCGGTGGTCGGGTGCCGCGGTCCGCACCGCGGCCCGCGGCACCCGGAGCGCGAACCCCCAGCCCATCCGCACGTCGAGGTCGCGCTCCTCGAGGACGACCCGGGACCCCGCCCTGGTGAACCCGATGAGCGCCATCGGTCGCGAGATGCCGTCGAAGCGGATCGGGAAGACCCGGGGCGCCGCGATCACAGCTCCGCCATGACCGACTCGGGGATGTCGAAGTTCGCGTACACGTTCTGCACGTCGTCGAGGTCCTCGAGCGCCTCGATGAGGTTCAGGACCTGCTTCGCCTCGCCGCCGTCGACGGGGATCGTGGTCTGCGGGACCATCGTGAGGTCCGCGGAGAAGACGGGCACCGAGGCCGCGAGGAGGGCGCCCTCGACCGCCTTCAGCGCGGTGGGCTCCGTCACGATCTCCCACGAGCTCTCCGCGTCGCGGAGGTCGTCCGCGCCCGCCTCGAGGGCGAGCTCGAGCAGTCGCTCCTCGTCCGCCCAGGCATCCTTCTCGACGACGAGGACGCCGCGTCGCTGGAACATCCACAGGGTCGTGCCGGTCTCCCCGAGGTTCCCGCTGTTGCGGGTGAACGCGTGCCGGACCTCCTGCGCGGTGCGGTTGCGGTTGTCGGTGAGGGCCTGGACGACGATCGCGATGCCGCCGGCCGCGTAGCCCTCGTAGACGACCTCCTCGTAGCGCGCACCACCGGCCTCCGCCCCCGTGCCGCGCTTGATCGCGCGGTCGATGTTGTCGGAGGGCACCGAGAAGCTCTTCGCCTTGTCGATCGCGGACGCCAGCGTCATGTTCGCCTTCGGATCGCCGCTGCCGCCCTCGCGCGCCGCCACCTCGACCGCACGCAGGAGCTTCGCGAACATGCTGCTGCGCTTCGCGTCGATCGCGCCCTTCTTCCGCTTGATCGTCGCCCACTTCGAGTGTCCGCTCATGCCCTCACGCCTTCCTCGCGACGTACGCGTGGAGCCCGGTCTCTCCGACGAGCTCCGGGTGGAACGTCGCCGCGACGATGGCGCCCTGCTCGACGACGACCGGTCGCCCCTCGTGCTCGGCGAGCACGCGGACCCCCGGTCCGATCTCCGCGACGATCGGGGCGCGGATGAACACCGCGCGGACCGGGCGGTCGATGCCGGAGACCGCGACGTCGGCCTCGAACGACTCGAGCTGTCGTCCGTACGCGTTGCGCTCCGCGGTCACATCGAGGAGCCCGAGGAGCGGCGTCCCGCCCTCGACGCGTTCCGCGAGGACGATGAGCCCGGCGCACGTCCCGAGGATCGGCATCCCCGCCCGCGCGCGCTCGCGGATCGGCTCGACGAGGCCGGCGCTCCGCGCGAGGAGCCCGATCGTCGTCGACTCGCCCCCGGGGATCGCGAGGAGGTCGACCGCGGCGAGGTCGGCCGGTGTGCGCACCTCGATCGGGGCGAACCCGAGGTCGGCGAAGCACCGCGCGTGTTCGCGGAAGTCGCCCTGGAGCGCGAGGACGCCGGCCTTCACGCGCCCTACCAGCCGCGGGTCTGGAGGAGCCCTTCCTCGCCGAGCTGGCCGATCTCGATGCCGGGCATGGCCTCGCCGAGCCCGTGCGAGACCTTCGCGAGGACGGAAGGGTCCTGGAAGTGCGTCGTCGCCTCGACGATCGCGCGGGCGCGCGACGCCGGGTCGGAGGACTTGAAGATGCCGGAACCGACGAACACCCCGTCGACGCCGAGCTGCATCATGAGTGCCGCGTCCGCCGGCGTGGCGATGCCGCCCGCGGCGAAGTTCACGACCGGGAGCCGACCGGTCGAGGCGATCTCGCGGACGAGGTCGAGCGGCGCGCGGAGCTCCTTCGCCGCGGCGGCGAGCTCCTCCGAGCCGAGGGTCGAGAGCTCGCGCATCCCGCGGACCATCGTGCGCTGGTGGCGGACCGCCTCGACGACGTTGCCGGTGCCGGCCTCGCCCTTCGTCCGGATCATCGCCGCGCCCTCGCCGATGCGACGGAGCGCCTCGCCGAGGTCGCGGGCGCCGCAGACGAACGGGACGGTGAACGCCCACTTGTCGAGGTGGTGCTCCTCGTCGGCGGGCGTGAGGACCTCGGACTCGTCGACGTAGTCGACGCCGAGCGCCTGGAGGATCTGCGCCTCGACGAAGTGACCGATCCGTGCCTTCGCCATGACGGGGATCGAGACGGTGGCGATGATCTCCTCGATCATCGCGGCGTCGGACATCCGCGCGACCCCGCCGTCCCGGCGGATGTCGGCGGGGACGCGCTCGAGGGCCATGACGGCGCACGCGCCGGCGTCCTCCGCGATCTTCGCCTGCTCGGCGTCGGTGACGTCCATGATGACGCCGCCCTTCAGCATCTCGGCCAGGCCCGCCTTCACCCGGAACGTGCCGGTGTCGCGCTCCACGATCGCCCCTCCTGGGACTCCCCGATGGGTACCGCCGCGCCGACCCTCGGTCGGCACGCCCGGAAGTGTACCGCCGGGACCTCGCCGCTCAGGCGGGGCGCTTCGCGATGACGACGTCGATCGTCGAGGGGAAGAGCTCGATCCAGGTCCGCCCGGGCGCGAGGGCGATCTCCTGCCCATCCTTCGTGAGGAACCGGGTGCCCTCGCCGAGCGAGCCCCGGACCCAGGTGCCGACGACGACGCGGCCGTCGCGGAAGACGTAGGCCTTGCCCGTCCCGACGAGCGTGACCTCCGGGGAGGGGTTGCCGGCGGCGTCGATGATCGTGCCGGGGACGACCTCGACGACCTGGACGATGACCGTCGCTGCCCCCACCTGCATCCCATCCTCGAGCAGGTGGGCCTCGTCGCCGTGCGACCGGAGCCAAAGTCCGAGGGCGGCATCCCACCGCCACCAGACGTCGGACGACGCCGAGAAGTCGAGGTGGACGCTCGCCGCCGGCCGGGAGACCGGCGGCGGGTCGGCGTCGTACGGGAGGACCGGTTCGGGTGCCTCCGACGGCCACGACGCCCCCGCCCAGAGCCGCGAGGTCGACGTGAACACGTCGTGCGGCATCTCGCGCGCGGGATCGCGGTCGTAGAGGTCGGGGTTCGACTCGAAGTTCACGTCGAGGAGCCCGACCTGTGCGACGAGCTGCCGGACGGGGGGCGCGGCTCCCGAGTAGGCGAACACCGGGACGCCGTACTGCACGAGGACGTCGGCATCGGTCGTCCGCGCGCTGCGCACCGGTCCGAGCCGATCGACGTCCGTGCACTGGAAGAGCGCGATGAACCGCGTGATGCCGCCCTCGACGGGCTCCTCGTAGACGATGTCCGCGTCGTTCAGTCCGGCCTGGGGGCGCGCGAGCGGACTGTTCTCGATCTTCACCGCGAGGACCGGGCGCGCCGGGACCGTGCCGCTCGGTGCGTCGAGTCCGGTGAGCGGGCAGATCGGGTCGGGCGCGACGATGTCCGAGACCGCCTCGGCGATCGAGGTCCCCTGCGGCCGGGTCACGATCGCCGCGATGACGACCGCGGCGGCGACGACGGCGGCGGCGACGACGAGGAGCGCGATGCGGCCTCGGCGGGTCAGCGTCATCGTCGGTCCTCCGTGCTCGGGGGTGCGACCGCGGGTGCGGCGACGCGCGCGACGCTACCCGGCGCGGGTGGGCGGCTCAACGACCTCCGGCCGAAATCTCATCTCCTCAAGACGCCGGATCCGCTCATCGATCGGCGGGTGCGTCGAGAGGAGCCCGGCGACGCCCTCGCCGCGCCGGCGGACGCGGGTGGGCTCGGAGAGCCACAGGTGCGCCGTCGCGTTGCTCGCGGCGCGGAGCGGGATCGCGCTCGATGCCTGGATCTTCCGCAGCGCGCTCGCGAGGCCGGGCGGGTAGCGCGTGCAGAGCGCGCCCTGGGCGTCGGCGAGGAACTCGCGCCGACGCGACACCGCGAGGCTCACGAGGCGGCCCGCGATCGGGGCGAGGATGAGGAACACGATGCCGACGATCGCGAGGATCCCGTTGCCGCCCCCCTCGCGATCATCGCGACGACCCATGCCGCCCCACCAGAGCGAGTGGAGGAAGAAGTCCGAGATGAGGATCACCGCACCGACGAGCGTCGCGACGACGGTGCCGAGGAGGATGTCGCGGTCGGCGACGTGCGCGAGCTCGTGGCCGATGACCCCCTCGAGCTCGAGGCGGTTCATCCCGTCGAGGAGGCCCCGTGTCACGGCGATCGATGCGTGCTCGGGATCGCGACCCGTCGCGTACGCGTTCAGCGCGGCCTCCGGGACGACGTAGACGCGGGGCTTCGGGATGCCCGCGGCGATCGCGAGCCCCTCGATGACGTTGTGGAGGCGCGGCTCCTGCTCCGGCGTCACCTCCTTCGCGCCGGTGCTGCGGAGCACGATGCGGTCGCCGCGGAAGTACGACGCCCACGACATCCCGCCGGCGATGACGAGCGCGACGACGAGGCCGAAGGGGCCGCTGCGCGAGAGCGAGCCGAGGACGTACCCGGTCGCCCCGAGGAGGACGAACGCGGCGACGACGAGCACGAGCGTCCGCCGGCGGTTCGACGCCACCTGCTCGAACACCTACGCACCTCCCGGGAAGTCGACGCGCACCGGTTCGCGGGCGTCGTCGCCCGGGTCGAAGAACTCGCGCTCGGCGAACGCGAACATCCGCGCGATGAGGTTCGAGGGGAACGACCCGATCGCGGTGTTCAGGCGCATCACCTCGTCGTTGTAGAACTGCCGCGCGTACGCGATCTTCGACTCGGTCCCGGAGAGCTCCTCCTGAAGCGCGAGGAAGTTCGCGTCGGCCTTCAACGTCGGGTACGCCTCCGCGACGGCGAGGAGCGATCGGAGCCCGATCCCGACGGAGCGCGCGGCCTCGGACTGCTCCCCGACCGTCCGCGCCTCGAGGCTCCGGGCGCGCGCCGCCGTGATCGCTTCGAAGACCTCGCGCTCGTGGCTCGCGTAGCCCTGGACCGTCTCGACGAGGTTCGGGATGAGGTCGGAGCGCCGCCGGAGCTGGACGTCGATCTGCGCCCACCCGTTCTCGACCCGGGCCCGCAGCGCCACGAGCCGGTTGAAGGCGAGCGCGAACCAGACGGCGAGGAGCAGGAGGACGACGAGGAGGAGGACGACCGGGTCCATCGGGGTCATCGTAGCAACGGCCTCAGGGCGGACCATCGGCCGCGCGCGGACGACCGAGCACGCGCTCGTAGGTGGCGAGGATCCGCGGGAGCACGGCGTCCCATCCGTACGCCGCCGCGCGGTCGAGTCCCGCCGCGGCGAGCCGCGCCGCGAGCGCCGGGTCATCGAGGACCCGGCCGAGCGCGGCCGCGAGCACCACGGCGTCGCCCGGTGGGACGAGGAGGCCGTCGATACCGTCGCGGACGACCTCGCGGTAGCCGGGGATGTCGGTCGCCACGACCGGCACGCCGGCCGCCATCGCCTCGACGAGGACGATGCCGAAGGACTCCTGCCCCGTCGCGGGCGAGGCGAAGACGTCGGCGCCGTGGAGGACGTTCGCGACCTCCGCGTTCGCGACGCGGCCACGGACGTCGATGCGGCCACGGAGCGCGGGCGCGAGCCGATCGGTCGCGTCCCGGAGCGGGCCGTCGCCCGCGACGACGACGCGGAGGTCCGGCCTGCGCGCGAGGAGCGGGGCGATCGCGTCGAGGAACACCGCGAACCCCTTCTGCGGATCGAGGCGGTTCACCCACGCGATCGTCGGCGGCGCCGCCCCGCGCCGCCCCGCGCCGCGCCGGAACCGAGCGATCTCCACGCCGTTCGGGATGACCTCGAGCGGGAGGTCGGTCGCGCGCCGCGCGAACGATGCCGCTGCCTCGGAGACCGCGATGCCGACGGTGATGCGACGCGCGACCGGGCGCAGGAGCGGGCGCGCGGCGCGCTGGATCCTCGATCGGTCGAGGTACGCGTGGAAGGTCGCGACGACCGGTGCTCGGCGCGAACGGCTCGTGGACGTGGACGACGTCGGGTGCGAAGACGTCGAGCTCCGCACGGACCCGGGCCCACGAGCGCGGTGACGGGCAGATCGGCGCGACGGTGCCCGCGTACGCGACGCGCAGGGGCCGGCCCACGACCCGCACCCACGGCTCGTCGGCGGGATTCGATGAGGGGGCGAGGACGCGGACATCGTGCCCGGCATCGAGGAGCCGCCGCGCGAGGTCGCCGACGTGCACCTGGACGCCCCCCGCCGCGTCCCAGGCGTACGGGCAGGCGAGCGCGATCCTCACGCGGCGGGCCACCCCGGTTGGAGGACGTGCCAGTCCGCCGGGTTCGCGGCGATCGCGCGCTCGAACTCCCGCGCGAGCCGCTCGGTGAGCGCCCGGACGTCGGTCCGCAGGTCGCCGGAGCGCGCGATCTCGAGCGCGGGTCCGACCCGTCCGCGCCATCCGCGATCCGTCGTCGAGATCGCGAAGAAGTGGAGCGGCGCGTCGTTCGCGAGGGCGAGCGTGGCGGGTCCCGTGGGGAGCGTCCGCGTCGCGCCGAACATCTCGATCGGGATGCCCCGGCCGCTCAGGTCGCGGTCCGCGGCGAGGGCGACGACCCCGTTGCCACGGAGGTGGTCGGCGAGCCGCTGCTTCAGCGTCGGGTCCCCGGTGCCGAGGATCGTGAGCCCGTAGCCCTCGCGCTGTCGTCGGAAGAGGTCGAAGAGACGCTCGGGCCGCAGGCGCTCCGCGACGGCGGTGATCGGGTACCCCTGCCGCGCCGCCCACGACGCCGCGACGTCGGGGTTGCCGAGGTGGCCGAGCACGACGACGCAGCCCCTCCCCCGCTCGAGGGCGCGATCGATCTCGTCGAGCCCGGCGCCGTCCATCCGCGCGTCCACCTCGGCGGGCGACAGCGTCGGGACGCGGAACGCGTCGAACCAGTACCGCGCGTAGAGCTCGAAGGCCTCGACCGCGGTCGCGCGGACGAGGGCATCCTGCGGGTCGCGGCCGAGGATCCGCGCGAGGTTCGCGATGACGTTGCGGCGCCGCTCACCCGCGATGCGGAACGCGACGCGGCCGCCGACGATGAAGAGCGCGCGGCCGACGGGCTCGGGCAGCGCACCCGCGAGGCGCTGGACGGCGCGGTACCCCCAGTACGTGAGCGTCTCCGCCGGCGTCTCGCGTCGGTCGCGAGGACCGCTCACGCGAGCTCCTCCTTCCAGACCTGCGAGACGCGGACGGCGGCGGACCCGAACTGCCAGAGGGCGAGCGCGACGTACGCGCCGGCACCCCAGTCGAGCCACAGCGCCAGCCCGACGACCGCGACCCGCACGACGGAGACCGGCGCGAGGAACGCGAGGTCGTAGCCGAGTCCGCACGCGCGGGCGCGCGCGTACGCGGCGAGGGAGCCGAGGCCGAAGGCCACGAGGGCGGCGGCCGCGACGGCGGGATCGTCGGCCCGCGCGGTCCACACGACCGCGCCGAGGATCGCTCCGTCGTAGGCGCGGTCGACGATCGAGACGAGGACGCGCTCCCGCGGCCGCCCGGGTCGTCCGGTCGCCGCCGCGGCCGCGATGAGGGTGGCACCGGCGGTGAGCGCAACCGGCCCCGCGCCGGACCGGTCCCCGAGGACGAGCCACGCGGACGTGATCGCCCCGGCGAGCGCCGCGACGCAGGCGAGCGCGACGCCCGCGCGCGCCCCCCCGACCGCCGATCCGTTCCCCGCGTCCGGCATCGGCGCGAGCCTAGCAGCGACCCCGCGTGCGCCCGGCACGGTCGGGCGCACGCTCCGAGGGGCGGGATTACACTCGGCGCACAGCGCGAGATCGGAGCGGACATGGACACGTACGCCGCGAACGACATCCGCAACGTCCTGCTCGTCGGACACTCCGGGTCGGGCAAGACGACCCTCCTCGAGGCCATGCTCCTCACCTCCGGCGCGATCACCCGGATGGGATCGGTCACCGACGGCACGACGGTCGCGGACCACGAACCCGAGGAGGTCGCGAAGGGCATCAGCGTCTCGCTCGCGATGGCGCCGATCGAGTGGCGCGGGACGAAGATCAACGTCCTCGACGCGCCGGGCACCGCGGACTTCGTCGGCGAGCTCCGCAACGCGATCCGCGCGGTCGACGCGGTCGTCGTCGTCGTGTCGGCCGTCGACGGCGTCGAGGTCCAGACCGAGGCGGCCTGGGAGCTCGCCGTCGAAGCGGGAATCCCTCGGGCGATCCTCGTGAACAAGCTCGATCGCGAGCGGGCATCGTTCGAAGCGACACTCGAGGGGCTCGTCCAGGCCTTCGGCAAGCAGGTCGCACCGCTCGAGCTCCCGATCGGTACCGAGCACGGCTTCACCGGCGTCGCCGACCTCCTCCACGAGAAGGCGTACACGTACGTCGACGGCACGGTCTCGGAGGGGCCCTGGCCCGACGACGTCGCGGGCCGGGCGACGCCGCTCCACGTCAAGCTCGCCGAGGCGGTCGCCGAGTCCGACGATGCGCTCATCGAGCGCTACCTCGAGACCGGGACCCTGCCGGAGGACGTCGTCGCCCGCGGGGTGAAGGAGGGCTTCGCGGCGGCACGCATCGCGCCCGTCCTCTGCGGCTCCGCCTCCCGCGGGATCGGCGTCGACCGGATCCTCGCCTTCATCGCGGAGGAGTTCCCCGCGCCGACCGACCGACCGACGGTGCGCGTCGAGGCCGCCGACGGGTCGTCGGTCGAGCGACCGACGACCGACACCGCGCCGCTCGCCGCGCTCGTGTTCAAGACGCTCTCCGACCCCTACGTCGGCCACATCTCGATGTTCCGCGTCTTCTCGGGCACCGTGCGCCCCGACGGCGGCCTCTTCAACGCGACGAAGGGGCTCGAGGAACGGGTGGGTCAGCTCTTCTCGCTCCGCGGCAAGGAGCACGTGCCGGTCACGGAGGTGCGGGCCGGCGACATCGGGGCGGCGGCGAAGCTCATCCACACCCACACCGGCGACACGCTCGCGGCGAAGGGTGAGACCATCCGCATCCCGACGCTCCCCCTGCCCGAGCCCGTGCTCGCGTACGCGATCGAGCCGAAGGCGAAGGGCGACGAGGAGAAGCTCTCGAACGCTCTCACGCGCCTCCGCGAGGAGGACCCGACGATCCGCGTCGAGCGCACCGACGAGACGCACCAGACGATCCTCTCCGGCATGGGCGAGGCGCACCTCGACGTGACGCTCGCCCGGATGCAGCGGAAGTTCGGCGTCGACGTGACGCACGAGCCGGCGCGGATCGCCTACCGCGAGACCCTCCGGAAGAAGGCGACGGCGACCGGGCGTCACGTGAAGCAGTCCGGCGGCCACGGGCAGTACGCCGTGTGCACGATCGAGGTCCAGCCCCTGCCCCGCGGGAGCGGGTTCGAGTTCGTCGACCGGATCGTCGGCGGCGCCGTCCCGAACCAGTTCATCCCGTCGGTCGAGAAGGGCGTCGCGAAGGCGCTCGCCGGCGGCGTCGTGAGCGGCAACCCGATGGTCGACCTCCGCGTGACGCTCACCGATGGGAAGTTCCATCCCGTGGACTCCTCCGACATGGCGTTCCAGATCGCGGGGGGACTCGCGATGCGGGAGGCGGCGGAGGCGGCGGGCGTCGCGCTCCTCGAACCGGTCGTCGACCTCGAGGTCATCGTCCCCGAGTCGCACACCGGCGATGTCATCGGCGACCTGAACGGCAAGCGGGCGAAGATCGCGGGGATGGAGGTCGTCGGCGCGGGCAAGCAGCGGATCCGCGCGAGCGCACCGGCCGCCGAGGTGGCCCGCTACGCGATCGATCTGCGCTCGATGACCGGTGGGCGCGGCACGTTCTCCCTCGCGTTCTCGCACTACGAGGAGGTCCCCCCGCAGCTCGCGGACCGGCTCATCGCCGCGGCGCGCGCGGCGCAGGAGGCCGCGGCGACGGCGAAGCGGTAGGGACGCGGCCCCCGCCCGGAGGGGCGCCTACCCGCGGAGTGCGCGGAAGCCGGCGAGCGCGAGCACGACCCACCCGGCGATGAACGCGACGCCCCCGAGCGGCGTGATCGCGCCGAGCCACCGCACGCCCGTGAGCACGAGCAGGTAGAGGCTCCCGGAGAAGAGCGCGATCCCGAGGACGAACAGGAGCCCCGCGAGCGCCGCGCGTTCGCCGCCGAGGAGGGCCGCCGCGAGGATCGCGAGCGCGTGGAGCATCTGGTAGCGCACCGCGGTCTCGAAGGTCACGAGGCGCTCCGCGGTCACCCGCGCCTCGAGCGCGTGCGCGCCGAAGGCACCGAACGTCACGCCGACGCCCGCGAGGATCGCGCCGACCGCGAAGAGCGTGGCCCTGCTCATCCCGCGAACCTCGGCGCGAGCCGTCGGTGCGTCTCCGCGAGGAGCTCGGGGAGCACGCGGGTCGCGCCGACGACGGGCATGAAGTTCGTGTCGCCGCCCCAGCGCGGCACGACGTGCCAGTGGAGGTGCTCCGGGATCCCCGCCCCCGCCATACGGCCGAGGTTCAGGCCGACGTTGAACGCGTCGGGGACGACCTCGGCCCGGATCGCGCGGATCGCGCGCTGGAGGAGCGCGGAGATCTCGGCCATCTCCTCGGCCGCGAGCGTCTCGAGGTCGCCGGTGTGCCGCGTCGGGAGCACGAGGACGTGCCCGGGGTTGTACGGGTACTTCGCGAGCGTCGCGAACGCGCGCTCCGAGGGGGCGAGGATGCGATCGTCGCCGGCACCGCCGGCGACGATCGCGCAGAACACACAGCCGCCCCCGGCGTCGTCGCGCGCCTCGGCGATGTACTCCATCCGCCAGGGGCTCCACAGGTGCTCCACGTCAACCCCCGAACGCGGTCTGGACGAGCGCCTTCGTCGCGATCTCCCGTCCGAGCGCATCGACGAAGCGCTCGACCTCGACGTCCTTCGTCTCCGTGCCGGCGCGATCGCGGACGGTGAGCCCGCCGCCGGCCGCCTCGGCGTCGCCGACGACGAGCACGTAGGGGATCTTCATGAGCTGCGCGGCACGGACCCGCTTGCCGACCGTCTCGGAGCTCTCGTCGACCCGCGCGCGGAGCCCCGCGGCGACGAAGCGATCCGCGAGCGCCCGCGCGTGGTCGAGGTGCCGGTCCGCGACGGGGAGCAGACGCACCTGCTCCGGCGCGAGCCAGAGCGGGAAGGCGCCGGCGAAGTGCTCGATGAGCACCCCGCTGAAGCGCTCGATCGAGCCGAGGATCGCGCGGTGGACCATGGCCGGTCGGTGCCGTTCGTTGTCCTCGCCGACGTACTCCATCCCGAAGCGCTCCGGGAGGGCGAAGTCGCACTGCACGGTCGTGAGCTGCCAACGGCGACCGATCGCATCGTGGAAGTGGAAGTCGACCTTCGGGCCGTAGAACGCGCCCTCGCCCTCGGCGACCTCGTAGGACAGACCGCTACCGTCGAGCGCCGCACGCAGCGCGTCGATCGCGCGCGCCCACATCGCCTCGTCGCCGATCGCCAGCCCGGGCTTCGTCGAGAGGTGGACCTCGGGGTCGGCGAACCCGAAGGTCCGGTGGATCTCGAGCGTGAGCTCGAAGACGCGCCGGATCTCGTCGACGAGCTGGTCCTCGCGGCAGATGATGTGGGAGTCGTCCTGGGTGAGGCCGCGCGCCCGGAGCAGGCCGTGGAGCGTCCCGAGCTTCTCGTAGCGGTACACGGTCCCGAGCTCGGACAGCCGCATCGGCAGGTCGCGGTACGAGCGCACCTGGCTCTTGTAGATGAGCACGTGGAACGGGCAGTTCATCGGCTTCGCGAAGTACGCGGCCTCGTCGCGGACCATCTCCGGGAACATGTTCTCGACGTACTTCGCGGTGTGCCCCGAGGTGTCCCACAGGACCCGGCGGGCGACGTGCGGCGACTGCACGAGGTCGTAGCCGCGCGCGAGGTGGAGGTCGCGGACGTAGTCCTCGAGCTGCTTGCGGAAGATGCCCCCGTTCGGATGCCAGACCGCGAGGCCCGGTCCGAGTTCCTCGGGGAACGAGAAGAGATCGAGTTGCTGCCCGAGGCGACGGTGGTCGCGCTTCTCCGCTTCGGCGAGCCGGGCGAGGTACGCGCGGAGGTCCTTCTCCGTGGCCCAGGCGGTGCCGTAGATCCGCGTGAGCATCGGCCGCGTGCTGTCGCCGCGCCAGTACGCTCCGGCGAGCTTCGTGAGCTTGAACGCTCCGAGCCGCCCCGTCGATGGCACGTGCGGCCCGAGGCAGAGATCGCCCCACGCGGCGTTGCGGTACACGGAGACGGTCTCCCCCGTCGCCCCCTCGGTCGCGTCGAGTCCCTCGATGATCTCCCGCTTGAACGGCTGGTCGGCGAACCGGTCGAGGGCCTCGGTGCGCGGCAGTTCCTCGCGGACGAACGGCTGGTCGGCGGCCTTGATCGCGGCCATGCGCTCCTCGATCCGCGGGAGGTCCTCCGGGGAGAGCGGCGCAGGGAGCTCGAAGTCGTAGTAGAAGCCATCGTCGATCGCCGGCCCGATCGCGTACCGCGCGCCCGGGTAGAGGTCGCAGACCGCCTGGGCCATCACGTGCGCGGTCGAGTGGCGGAGGACGTGGAGTCCGTCCTTCGAGGACGCGACGACCGGGGCGAGTGAGCCGGATCCCGCCGGCACGGGGGCGAGGTCCGTGAGCTCGCCGTTCCAGCGCGCGGCGATCGCGTCGGGCTGCAGGACCGACCCGATCGGCTCCCCCTCGGGGAGCGCGACGCGCCGGTCGTCCGGGAGGGTCACCTCGGGCATGCGGGGGATGCTATCGCGCCGACCCGGGCCGACCGCTACTCGTACGCGATCGCGTCGAGGACGTCGAGGCGGGCGGCGCGCCGTGCGGGGAGCACCGCGGCGAGGACCCCGGCGACCGCGGCGGCGATGACGTCGAGGGCGAGTCGGTCGACGGGGATGCGGAGCTCCGTCACGCCCTCCGGCTCGAGCGCCCGCTGCAGGCCCCAGCCGAAGAAGACCCCGATCGCGATGCCGAGGAGGGCGCCGAGGATCGCGATGATGACGGACTCCCAGCGGATCATCGCTCGGAGCTGCCGTCGGCTCATCCCGACCGCTCGCAGGAGCCCGATCTCCCGGGTCCGCTCGAAGATCGAGAGCCCGAGCGTGTTCACGATGCCGAAGAGCGCGATGAGGATCGCGAGCCCGAGGAGCGCCGTGATGAGCCCGAGGAGCTGGTCGATGAAGTCCTCCTGCTGGGCCCGGTACTGCGCCTGGTCGTAGGCCCGGACGTTCGGGTAGTCATCGAGCACCGCGTCGACCGCCTCGCGGGCCTCGGCCCGCGTCACACCCGGAGCGGCCGTGACGCCGACGACGAGGTCGAGCGTCTCGGAGAAGTTCGCGCGATAGGCGTCGAGCGAGATCGCCCACGGGGCGTTGAACGCGCGCTCCTCGTCGAACAACGCCCGGACGGTGAAGTCCTGCTTCCCCGTCCGCGCGAACGTCACCCGGACGCGGTCCCCGAGCGCGAGCCCGAGGTCTCCCGCCGTTCGACGGAGGACCGCGATCCCGTCGTCGCCGAGCGTCGCGAGGTCGCCCGCGGAGACCTTCGGGTCGATGACCTCGGTCGCGTCCGCGGGGTCGACGCCCTCGACGCGGGTCACCTCGCCCCGGATCTTCACCTCGCCGAGCCGGAACGCCGCCACCGCGCCGAGCCGCGGGTCGCGGTCGAGCTCGCGAGCGAGCTTCGGGCTGAAGGGCTGGTACTGCGTCGTCGAGAGGATGAAGTCGGCGCGGAGCGTGTCGCCGAGGCGCACGAGGAACGACGCCCGGAGCGAGGCCGCGAACACCGTGACGAACGCGACGAGGCCGAGCCCGATCATGAGCGCGGACGCGGTCGAGGCCGTGCGCCGTGGGCTCCGCATCGCGTTCTCCCGCCCGAGCCGGCCCGCGATCCCGAGGCGGCGGATCGGCGCCCCGATCCACGCGGCGAGCCGGCGGGCGAACGTCGGCGCGAGGACGGCGACCCCGAGGAAGGTCGCGGCTGCGCCGCCGCCGAGGAACCGAAGCGGTTCCGGCACCTCGGCGAAGAGCCCGGCGAGCAGGACCCCGACGCCTGCGAGGGAGATGAGGCTGCCGAGGAGCAGGCGCGTGCGGAGCGAGCCCTGGGGCGGAGCCTCCCCGGCCCGCAGGGCCTGGATCGGCGCGACGCGGGACGCGCGACGCGCGGGCAGGAGCGCGGACACGAGCGTGATGCCGGTCCCGAGGACGAAGGAGACGACGACGGTCCGCGGCAGGACGCGGGAGGTCGTCGACGGCAGGTCGAGCCCGAACGCCCCGAGGAGGCCCTGGAGCCCGTACGCGATGAGCACCCCGGCTCCGACGCCGAGGGCGGAGGCGAGCACCCCGAGGATCGCCGCCTCGACGAGGACCGAGGCGCGCACCTGCGCGCGGCTCGCGCCGAGAGCGCGCAGGAGGGCGAGTTCGCGGGAGCGCTGCGCGACGACGATCGAGAACGTGTTGAAGATGATGACCGCCCCGACGAAGAGCGCGACCGCGGCGAAGACGAGGAGCGCCGTGCCGAAGAACCCGAAGGCCTCCTGGAGCTGCTCGGCGGACTGCGCGGCGGCGGCCTGTCCCGTGATCGCCTCGTAGCCCTCCGGGAGTGCGGCGACGACCCGCTCGCGCAGGGCCTCCGGCCCGATCGAGCCGTCCCCCATCACCGAGAGGGTGTCGAACTCCCCCCGTCGATCGAGGACCCGCTGTGCGGTCGCGACGTCGAACGCCGCGATCGTCGTGCCGGCGAGGCTGTCCGATCCCGGGAACCCGATCGTGCCGACGACGGTGAAGGAGCGCGGACCGGTCGTGAAGATCACATCGATCGGGTCGCCGATCGCGATCCCGTACTCCTCGGCGGTCACGACATCGATCGCCGTCTCGTCGCGCTCCATGGGCCTGCGGCCCTCGCGGATCGTGACCGTCGCGGTGCCGTCGTTCCACGCGACCCCGAGGGTCGGGGCACCGCTCGTCTCGATCGGCATCCCGTCCTGCGCGTCGACCATCTGCGCGTACCCGGTGATCTCCCCCGTCACCCGATCGACGCCCGGGATCCGCGCGACGTCTTCGAGGAGCGACTCCGGCACCGGTTCGCGCTCGTCGGTCCGCCCTCCCCCGGGGCCGGTGCCGCCGGACTCGAACGCGGCCTCGGAGCGGACGACGACGTCGACGCTGCCGGTCGCGATCGAGAAGGCCTCGGAGAACGCGGCGTCGAGGGTGTCGGTGAGGACGTAGGTGCCGGAGACGAACCCGACCCCGAGCACGATCGCGACGACCGTGAGCGCGAGACGCACCTTCCGGGCGAGGAGGCTCTTCCAGGTGGCGCGGAGCACGGGCTTCAGCCCTCGAGGGACTTCAGGCGATCGAGCACCGTCGCCGCCGTCGGCCCGAGGAGCTCACCGACGACGCGGCCGTCGGCGAGGAACACGACGCGGTCGGCGTAGCTCGCGGCGTTCGCGTCGTGGGTGACCATGACGATCGTCTCGCCGTGCGTGCGCACCGCGCCCCGGAGGAACCCGAGGAGCTCCGCCCCGGACCGCGAATCGAGGTTGCCGGTCGGTTCGTCGGCGAAGACGATGTCGGGGCGGGAGACGAGCGCGCGGGCACCGGCGACGCGCTGCTGCTGCCCGCCGGAGAGCTCGTTCGGACGGTGCCCGAGCCGGTCGCGGAGCCCGATCGTGTCGACGACCTCGTCGAACCACGCGCGGTCGGGACGGCGACCGGCGATGTCGAGCGGCAGCGTGATGTTCTCCGACGCGGTGAGCGTCGGCACGAGGTTGAAGGCCTGGAAGACGAACCCGATCCGGTCGCGGCGCAGGCGCGTGAGGTCCCGTTCGGAGAGCGCGGTGAGTTCGGTGTCGCCGATGAAGACCTTGCCGGAGGTGGGGGCGTCGAGCCCGGCGAGGCAGTGGAGGAGCGTGGACTTCCCCGACCCCGACGGCCCCATGATCGCGGTGAAGACCCCGCGGCCGAACTCGACGGTGACCCCATCGAGGGCACGGACCTCCGCGTCCCCCCGGCCGTAGACCTTCCGGAGGTCCTCCGCGCGCGCCGCGATCTCGGTCATCTCGCCCTCGCTCCTCGGGTCCGCCGACGGGCGGCCGCCGTGCGCGGCACGCGATGGCCCTCGGTGCACCGGGTGGGCGCGGCAGGACTCGATCCTGCGACCTCTCGCGTGTGAGGCGAGCGCTCTTCCACTGAGCTACGCGCCCGGGGTCGCAAGCGTAGCAGCGGTGCCCACGCGCCCTCCCCGGCGCGCCGGCGAGGACCCCGATCCGGGCGCAGCCCCCCCGACCGCCGCCCGGCCGCGTCCCGACCGGAGATGGACGGAGGAGGCCGGTCACCCGGCCCCCTCCGCGCCCGCCGCGTCGGCCGGTGCCCTGGGGGGCAGGGATGAACTGGGTCCCTGACCGGCCGCCGCCGTGCGAGCGGTCGCAGTGAACAGGCCGTCCGGAGGGTTGTCAAGGAGCGCAACGGTTCGCGGCCCGCTCGGGAGCGGCGGGAGCGAGGAGCGGAGCGGGTCGATCCTCCGCGGGGGAACCCCGCACGGGAGGCTCGGGCTCTCGGACCTGCGGTGGGCGCTAGAGGAATTGAACCTCTGACCTCTTCCGTGTCAAGGAAGCGCTCTGCCCCTGAGCTAAGCGCCCGCGGTGGCCATGCTACAGGCCGCCTTCGAGGCGGGGACCGGAATTGAACCGGTGTGCGCGGCTTTGCAGGCCGCTGCCTAACCACTCGGCCACCCCGCCGGATCACGGCGAACCGCGATGTCCGGAGTCTACAGGGGGCGGGGTTGGGACCACGCCCCGAGAGGCGCTTGGAGCGGACGACGGGATTCGAACCCGCGACCCCCACCTTGGCAAGGTGGTGCTCTACCAACTGAGCCACGTCCGCGTGGCGGTGCGATGACAGTCTAGGGGCGCGTCGGGCGGTCCTTCAACCGACGCCGGTCGACCCGAACCCGCCGCTCCCCCGCGTGGTCTCCGGGAGCTCGGCCACCTCGACGGCGGTCGCGCTCGGGACGGCGACGATGACGAGCTGCGCAATGCGGTCGCCGCGGGCGATCCGCACGGGCTCGGAACGATCGAGGTTCACGACCGCGCAGACGACCTCCCCCCGGTACCCGGCATCGATGAGCCCGGGGGCGTTCGCGAGGGTGAGACCGACCTTCGAGGCGAGCCCGGAGCGGGGCAGGACGAGCCCCGCGTGTCCGTCGGGGATCGCGACCGCGAGCCCCGTGGGAACGAGGACACGAGCGCCGGGCGGGACCTCGGCGTCGACCGCGGACCGCAGGTCGAGGCCGGCGTCCCCGGGATGCGCCCGTTCGGGCAGGGGCATCCCGGGGTCGAGCCGCCGGACCGGTACCTCCACCTACGAGCAGCCGCTCGTCGACCCGCAGGACGGGCAGACGTAGCAGGAGCCCGCCGGCTGCATCTGGGATCCGCACGAGTAGCAGAGCGGTGCGTCCGCAGCCTGGGCGCCGCGCTTCGGACGCTCGACGACCTCGATCGGCTGCGCGCTCGACGCGGCCGCCGTGCCGTTCGACGACGACTTCGCCGCGGCCTCCGACAGTGCGGTCACCTTGCGCTCCTCGATCGAACGGATGCCGAGGGCTTCCCGCTTCTCGACGGGCAGGTAGTCGAGCGCGAGCCGCCGGAAGATGTAGTCGATGACCGACGTCGCGATCCGGATGTCCGGGTCGTTCGTCATCCCCGACGGCTCGAACTTCGTGTTCACGAACTTCTCGACGTAGGTCTCGAGCGGCACCCCGTACTGGAGGGCGATCGAGACCGAGATGGCGAAGGCATCCATGATCCCGGCCATCGTCGAGCCCTGCTTCGCGACCTTCAGGAAGAGCTCACCGATGCCGTCGTCCGGGTACTCGCCCGCGGTGATGTAGCCCTCGGAGTCCCCGACCCGGAACGAGGTCGTCCGGGAGGGACGGGCCATCGGGAGCCGGCGGCGGACCGGCGTCGCGAGGTGCGCGGGTTCCGGGGTCGTCGCCGTCGGCGCCGTCGCGCTCTTCTTCTTGTCCGCGGAGAGCGGCTGGGCCACCTTGCAGTTGTCGCGGTAGATCGCGACCGCCTTCAGTCCGAGCTTCCACGACTCGACGAAGAGCTGCTCGACCTCCTCGATCGTCGCCTCCTCCGGCATGTTCACGGTCTTCGAGATCGCGCCGGAGATGAAGGGCTGGGCGGCGGCCATCATCCGCACGTGGCCCATGTAGTGGATCGGCCGGTCACCCATCGCCGTGTCGAACACCGCGTAGTGCTCGGGCTTCAGGTGCGGGGCGTCGACGACCGAGTTGTTCTCGGTGACGAACGCGACGATGTCCTGCACCTGCTCGGGCGCGTAGCCGAGCTTCTCGAGGGCCCTCGGGACGGTCCCGTTCGCGAACCGCATCGTCCCGCCGCCGACGAGCTTCTTCGTCTTCACGAGGGCGAGTTCGGGCTCGATGCCGGTCGTGTCGCAATCCATCATGAGCCCGATCGTGCCGGTCGGGGCGAGGACCGTCGCCTGGGCGTTGCGGAAGCCGTTGCGCTCACCGAGCGAAACGGCCTCGTCCCACGCGTTCTTCGCGGCCGAAAGGAGCGCCTCGGGGACGAGGTCGCCGTCGATCTCGTCGGCCGCGGCGCGGTGCTTGCGGATGACCCGCAGCATCGCGTCGGCGTTCGGCTCGTAGCCGGCGAACGGCCCGGTGTGCGCGGCGATCTGGGCGCTCGTCCGGTACGCGTGTCCGGTCATGAGCGCGGTGATGGCGCCCGCCCAGGCGCGGCCCGCGTCCGAGTCGTACGGGAGCCCGCGGGCCATCAGGAGGGACCCGAGGTTCGCGTAGCCGAGGCCGAGCTGCCGGAACTGCCGCGCGTTCTCGCCGATCTTCTCCGTCGGGTAGTCCGAGTTGCCGACGAGGATCTCCTGCGCGGTGAACACGACCTCGACCGCCTTCTTGAACGCCGGCACGTCGAACGTGCCGGCATCGTCGACGAACCGCATGAGGTTCAGGGAGGCGAGGTTGCACGCCGAGTTGTCGAGGTGCATGTACTCGGAACAGGGGTTCGAACCGTTGATGCGCCCCGACGCCGGGCACGTGTGCCACTCGTTGATCGTCGTGTCGTACTGCATCCCCGGGTCGGCGCACTGCCACGCGGCGTCGGCGATCTCGCGCATGAGATCGCGCGCTCGGACCGCCTCGACCGTCTCGCCGGTCGTGACCGCCTTCAGACGCCAGTCGCGATCGTCCATGTAGGCCTGCATGAACTCATCGTTCACACGCACCGAGTTGTTCGCGTTCTGGTACTGGACCGAGTAGCTGTCCTTGCCGTCGAGGTCCATGTCGAAGCCGGCGTCGCGCAGGGCGCGCGCCTTCTTCTCCTCGTCGGCCTTGCACCAGATGAAGTCGCGGACGTCGGGGTGGTCGACGTTCAGGATGACCATCTTCGCGGCGCGACGGGTCTTGCCGCCGGACTTGATCGTCCCGGCCGAGGCGTCGGCGCCACGCATGAAGCTCACCGGTCCGGAGGCCGTTCCACCTCCCGCGAGCACCTCGCGGGAGGAGCGCAGGCGCGAGAGGTTGATGCCCGACCCCGAGCCGCCCTTGAAGATCGTGCCCTCCTCGACGTACCAGTTGAGGATCGACGACATCCGGTCCTCGACCGAGAGGATGAAACAGGCGGAACACTGCTGCGGGGTGTCCGGGACCCCGACGTTGAACCACACCGGCGAGTTGAAGGCCGCCTTCTGGTTCACGAGGAGGTGGGCGAGCTCATCGGCGAAGACCTGCGCGTCGTCCGAGGTGGCGAAGTAGCCGTCCTTCTCGCCCCAGCCTCGGACCGTGTCGACGACCCGGCCGACGAGCTGGCGGACGCTCGACTCGCGCTGCGGCGTCCCGAGCGTCCCGCGGAAGTACTTCTGGGCGACGATGTTCGTGGCGTTCTGCGACCAGCCGACCGGGAACTCGACCCCGAGCTGCTCGAAGGCGTTGCCGCCCTCCTTGTAGTTGGGGATCACGGCGTCGCGGCGCTCCCACGCGATGTCGTCGAAGGGGTGCCCCCCGTCCCGCGTGAAGTACCGCTTGAACGTGAGCCCCGAAGCCGCCCGGACGTCGCCCTGCTTGGTCGCCACCACTGCCCCTTTCCCGTACTCCGCCTGATCGCTGCCGTTCGTGACCGCCGTCCCGGCACCGTAACGGCCGGGAATGACAGGGGCGTGATTCTGCCGCCGGGGACGGGCACGGTCAAGCCACCCGTGGCAAGATATCGTGCCGCCGGAAGCCCTAACCCCCAACATGTTGGGGTGGCTCGCGTCTCCGCAGGTCAGGGGGTGCGGGGCTTGGCGGACTTCTTCTGGAGGATCCCGAGCTCGCGCTCGAAGTCGCTCGCGCCCTGGAAGTCCTTGTAGACGCTCGCGTAGCGGAGGTAGGCCACCTGGTCGAGCTTCGCGAGGGCGGCGAGCACCTCCAGGCCGACCTGCTCGGAGCGGATCCGCGGGCCCTTCCTCCGGAGGCGGTCCTCGATCCTGACCACCACCGCGGCCACCTGGTCGGCGGTCACGGGGCTGTTCGCGACGGCCTTCTCGATGCCGGCGAGGAGCTTCGCTCGGTCGTAGGGCTCCATGGTCCCGTTGCGCTTCACGACGGTGAGACCGAGCTCCTCGACCCGCTCGAAGTTCTTGTCGCGCCGACCGCCGGCGAGCCACTGGCGGCGGCGGCGCACGGCCGCTCCCCCGTCAGCGGGACGGGAGTCGATGACCTTGTCGTCCTCGCGGGCGCACCAGGGGCAGCGCATCGGCATCACCACAAGATGTAGGGGGCAAGCCGAGGATAGGGACTCCGCCCCGGCGCGTCAACGCGCGGGGATCACGAGGGTGGTGCCTGCCTGGAGCCCGCGGGCGTCCAGCCCGTTGGCCAGGGCGATCGCGTCCACGAGGGGCCTGGGGTCCTCGCCGGGAGCCAGGCGCTCGGCGACGCTCCAGAGCGTGTCGCCGGGCCGGACGAGGTAGGTGCCCCTCGAGACGGGGAGCGGGGCCGCCCCGGACCCCGAAAGCGCGTCGTGGAGCGGGCCGACCCAGGGACCGACCATGACGGCAGCGAGGGCCGCGACGAGCACGCGGCGCCGCAGGAAGACGCCCCGATCGTGCCCACGGAGGACCCGATCCGTGCCCCGGGCCGCTCCCGAGCCGACCGTCGCTCCTGCCATCGCGATCTCCATGCCGGGCATGGTATCGAACGGGTGTTCGATTGCAAGCACTTCTCCGAACATATGTTTGCCCCGACCTCCCCTGGGTGCTACGTTCGCGACCCTAGGAGGAGGGTCTGACATGGCGTCGAACACCGGTACGGCTCACGGCACGGCGGCGGTCCCCGAGGGTCCGTCCGCCCCCACGGCGCGCCAGCGCCGGATCCTGGACTTCATCGCGCGAACGGTCACGGAACGGGGCTACCCGCCGACGGTGCGGGAGATCGGGGAGGCCGTGGGCCTCACCTCGTCGTCGAGCGTCCATGCGCAGCTCGCGAACCTCGAGGCCCGGGGCCTGCTCCACCGCGACCCGACGAAGCCCCGGGCGATCGGCCTCGCCGAGGCCTCGAGGGCGACGACGCCATCGGCCTCGGGAGCCGCGGGCGACGGCACGGTTCCCCTCCTCGGACGCATCGCTGCCGGAGCTCCGCTCCTGGCTGCCGAGCACGTCGAGGACCGCGTCCGCGTCCCCGCCGACTTCGTCCGCTCCGGCGAGCACTTCGCCCTGCGCGTCGTCGGCGACTCGATGATCGGTGCCGGCATCCTCGATCGCGACCTCGTCGTCGTCCGACGTGCCGACGACGCCCGCGACGGCGACATCGTCGCGGCGCTCCTCCCCGGACCGGCCGAGGATGAGGCGACGGTGAAGCGGCTCCGGCGATCGGGCGGCACGGTGCTCCTCGTCCCCGAGAACCCGGCCCTGCGCCCCTTCGAGATGCAGGAGGGCGGCCGGATCGTCGGCGTGGTGACCGGGGTGCTGCGGACGCTGTAGATCCCGCGCGGCGGCGCGAGCGCTACGCGGTCGCGCCGCCGGAGATCACGAAGTCTCCCGCGACCGCCAGGTCGCGATCGCCGATGCGAGCCCGCACGACGGTCCCGTCGTCGGTGACCTGCTCCGAGAGCACCTCGGCATCGCGGTGGAGCCGGGCGATCACGTCCTCGCGTCCGAACGGTACGAGGAGTTCGACGACGTACGGAGGCCGAGGGACGGCGTCCGCGAGTCGGACGAGGAGCGCTTCGAGCCCCTCCCCCGTCACCGCGGAGATCGGCACCGCATCCGGGTAGCGCTCCGCGAGCGACCGCCGCCCGTCGTCCCCGACGAGGTCGATCTTGTTCAACGCGACGATCTCCGGCAGCGCCGCGGCGCCGATCTCCGCGAGGACCCCACGCACCGCCGCGACCTGCTGCCGGAGGTCGGGCGAGGAGGCGTCCGCGACGTGGAGTACGAGGGAGGCCGTCGTGACCTCCTCGAGGGTCGAGCGGAACGCCTCCACGAGCTGGTGCGGGAGCTTGCCGACGAACCCGACGGTGTCGGTGAGGACCGCACCGCGGCCGGCCGGCAGGTCGAGACGCCGCGTCGTCGGGTCGAGGGTCGCGAACAGCTGGTCGGCGACGAGGGCGTCCGCCTGCGTGAGCGCGTTCAGGAGGGTGGACTTGCCGGCGTTCGTGTAGCCCGCGATCGCGATCTGGGGGACCCCCGACCGGATGCGCCCGGAGCGCTTCACATCCCGGGTCCGCGCCAGGTCCTTCAGGTCGCGCCGGAGCTTCGCGATCCGCCGACGGATGTGCTGGCGGTCGACCTCGATCTTCGTCTCTCCCGGGCCGCGCGTGCCGATACCACCACCGAGACGGGACATCGCCTCACCCCACCCGCGGAGCCGCGGCAGGAGGTAGTTCAGCTGCGCGAGCTCGACCTGCGCCTTGCCCTCCCGCGAGCGCGCGTGGAGCGCGAAGATGTCGAGGATGAGCGCCGTCCGGTCGATGACCTTCGTCTTCAGGCGTTCCTCGAGGTTGCGGAGCTGCCCCGGCGAGAGTTCGTCATCGAAGATCACCGCGTCCGCGCGGAGCGACCGCACCGTGCGCGCGATCTCCTCGACCTTCCCGCGCCCCACGAACGTCGCGGGGTCGGGGTCGGCCCGGGTCTGGACGAGGCGACCGACGGCCTCGGCGCCGGCGGAGTCCGCGAGGGCCGCGAGCTCGTCGAGATCGGTCTCGGTCTTGCCCGGGCCGACGCCGACGAGGACCGCGCGCTCGCGGACGCGGGGGCGCCACGTCGCCGAGAGCGGCGACTCGAGCATCGTGCCCTCGTGGACGCCGCGCCGGCTCCGATCCTTCGCCACGGGCTAGGCGAGGGTCGTCCGGAGGCGCTCGAGCGCCTCGTCGAGGCGGTCGTCGGCCACCGTGAGCGAGAAGCGGACGTAGCCCTCGCCCCGCGCCCCGTACCCGCTCCCCGGTGCGACGAACACGCCCGCCCGGTCGAGGAGGAGGTCGGCGAACGCCGTCGAGGTCATCCCCTCCGGCGTCGGAGCCCACACGTAGCAGGACCCCTTCGGGGGCTCGAGGCGCCACCCGAGGCCGTTCAGCGTCGAGACGATGCGGTCACGCCGATCGCGGTACGTCGCGCGGAGGCCATCGAGGTCGGTGAGCGGGCGCTCCAGGGCCGCGATGGCGGCGCGCTGGATCGCCGTGAACTGCCCCGAGTCGAGGTTCGTCTTCACGACCCCGAGCGCCCGGAGCGCCTCCGCGGAACCGACGGCCCAGCCGATCCGCCACCCGGTCATGTTGAAGAACTTCGAGAGCGATCCGAACTCGAGGGCGACGTCCTTCGCACCGGGAACCTGGAGCACCGACGGAGCGACGTAGCCGTCGAAGGTGATCTCGGAGTACGCCGCGTCGTGGGCGAGCAGGAGGTCGTGCTCGCGGGCGAACGCGACCGCGCGCTCGAACGTCCCGAGGTCGGCGACCGCCGCGGTGGGGTTCGTCGGGACGTTCAGCCACAGGAGCTTCGTGCGCGCGCCCGGGGCGACCGCATCGAGGTCGGGGAGGAATCCGCGCTCGGCGGGCATCGGGAGCGACACGGGGGTCCCGCCCGCGAGGCGCGTCGACGTCGCGTAGACGGGGTAGCCGGGGTCGGGGACGAGCGCCTCGTCCCCGGGGTCGACGAAGGCGAACGAGAGGTGGCCGAGACCCTCCTTCGACCCGATGAGCGCCATGACCTCCATGTCGGGGTCGAGCTCCACGGCGAAGCGCCGCCGGTACCAGTCGGCGACGGCCCGACGGAACTCCGGGCTCCCGATGTAGCTCGGGTACCGGTGCGTGGCGGGATCGGCGATCGCCTCGCGCATCGCGTCGAGCACGTAGTCGGGCGTCGGGAGATCGGGGTCGCCGACCCCGAGCGAGATCACGTCGACGCCCTGCGCGCGGCGGGCGGAGAGCTTCGCGTCGAGCGAGGCGAAGAGGTACGGAGGCAGCGCGTCCACGCGGGCCGCCGGTCTCACGCGAACCCCCGTGCCGAGAACCAGGACGCGGGGACGACCCCGTCGAACGCTCGCTCCGCGGGGCCGGTGAGCGTGACATCGTCCTCGCCGCGTTCGACGAGGAGGTCGCCCCCCGGGAACCGGACCGTCGCGCGCGCGGCGGTGAGCCCGCTGGCGTGGGTCGCGACGACGACGGCGCAGGCGCCCGTGCCGCAGGCCTTCGTCTCGCCCACCCCGCGCTCCCACACGCGCGCGACGACGACGCCGTCGCGGACCTGGGCGAACTCGACGTTCACCCCTTCGGGGAACCGGGGGTCGCGCTCGATGGCGGGACCGAGCGTCGTCACCGGGGCGGTGGTCGGATCGTCCTCGAGGTGGAGGACGAGGTGCGGGTTGCCCATCGAGACGGCGGTCGCCCGATACGTGCGACCGTCGGGTGCGTCGAACGGGGCCCCGATGAGTGGCTGCGCCGAAGGACCCGCCATCGGGATCGCCGCGGGTTCGAGTGCCGGCGCCCCCATCGCGACCGTCACGCTCCGGACGCACCCCGCGTCGAGGTCGAGCCGGAGGTGCTTGCGTCCCGAACGGGTCCCGACGGTGAGCGTGTCGGACGAGCGCACGCCGCGGTCGACGGCGAACGCGGCGAGGCACCGGATACCGTTGCCGCACATCTCCGCGAGCGAGCCGTCGGCGTTGCGGTAGTCCATGAACAGGTCGGCGCCGTCGGGGTCGCGGGTGACGCGGATCACGCCGTCTCCACCGACCCCGAACCTCCGGTCGCAGAGGGCCGCGGCGAGCGGGGCGTCGATCGGTCGCGCGTCCTCGAGGTCGAGGACCATGACGAAGTCGTTGCCGGTGCCGTGGTACTTCGAGACGGCGAGGTCGACCGGGGCGCTCACGCCGCCCTCCCGGCGAGGCGGTCGAGGAGTTCGCCCGCGACGGCCTCGGCGCCATCGGGCGTCGCGATCCACTCCACGCGGGGGTCGCGACGGAACCAGGCGATCTGGCGACGCGCGAGCGCCCGGGTCCGCCGGACCGTCGCCTCGATCGCGTCCTCGATCGTCGTCTCCCCTGCCAGATGGCGCGCGACGTCAGCGTAGCCGATGGCCTGCCCGGCGGTGATGCGCCCGATGCCCCCGCGCGCGAGCAGGCCGCGCACCTCGTCGACGAACCCCGCGTCGACCATCGAACGGACGCGCGCCTCGATGCGTCGGTCGATCGCCGCGCGATCCGGGAGCACCCCCACGGCTCTGACGCGCTCGCTCGGGTAGGCCCCCCAGTCGCTCCCGAAGGACGAGAAGGGCCGACCGGTCACCGCCGCGACCTCGAGCGCCCGCACCGTCCGGCGCACGTTGCCGGGCTCGATGCGGCTCGCCGCGATCGGATCGGTCGCGGCGAGCCGCGCGTAGAGGGCGGGCTGCCCCTCCCGCTCCGCCTCGGCCTCGAGCGCGGCGCGGAGGTCGGGATCGGTCGCGGGGAACTCGAGGTCGTCGACGACCGCCCGGAAGTAGAGCCCGGACCCTCCGACGAGGAGCGCCCGCCGGCCCCGGGCCGCGATGCCCGCGAGCGCGACGCGTGCGAGCTCCTGGTAGCGCTGCACGGAGAACGCCTCCCCCGGGTCCGCGATGTCGACGAGGTGGTGCGGGACGCGGGCGCGCTCCGCGGGCGTCGGCTTGGCCGTCCCGATGTCCAGCCCGCGGTACAGGAGCATCGAGTCGACGGAGACGATCTCCGCGTCGAGCGCCTCGGCGATCGCGAGGGCCACCGCCGTCTTGCCGCTCGCGGTCGGACCGACGAGGGCGAGGAGGGGACCCGTCATGCGACCGCGGCCGGGACCCGCTCGGCCACGAGGTGGTGCGGGTGCGCGGAGACGATCCGGGCGTCGAGGAACGTTCCGGCGACGATCGGCGACCCGTCCTCCGGGAGGTGGACGACGCGGTTCGTCCGCGTCCTGCCCTGCACCCCGCCCTTGCGCCCCGTCCCCTCGACGAGGACCTCCTCGACCTGCCCGAGGCGACCCCGCATGCGCTCGAGGGAGATGCCCTCCTGGAGCGCGACGAGTCGCTCGAAGCGCTCCTGCACGACCTCCTTCGCGACCTGGTCCTCCATCGAGCCCGCGACCGTCCCCGGTCTCGGCGAGTACTGGAACGTGTACGCCTGATCGAACCCCGCCCGTCCGACGACATCGAGGGTGGCCGCGAAGTCGTCCTCGGTCTCCCCGGGGAACCCGACGATCACGTCGGTGGACACGGCGACCTCCGGGATCGCCGCTCGGATCGCGTCCAGCCACCCGAGGTACCGCTCGGCCCGGTACGACCGCTGCATCGTCCGCAGGATGCGGTCGGACCCCGACTGGAGCGGGAAATGGATGTGCTCGCACACGGACGGCGTCTCCGCCATCGCGGCGATGACGTCGGGCGTGAAGTCGTGGGGATGGGGGCTCGTGAACCGGAGCCGTCGCAGGCCGTCGACCGCGCAGACGGCGCGGAGGAGCTCCGCGAAGCGCGAACGGCGATCGGAGCCGGGGACCGTGAGATCGCGGCCGAACGTGTTCACGTTCTGTCCGAGGAGCGTGATCTCGACGACACCCCGGTCGACGAGGCCCTGCACCTCGGCGAGGACGTCGCCCACGGCGCGCGAGCGCTGCGGTCCGCGGACGAGCGGGACGATGCAGAACGTGCAGGCGTTGTCGCACCCGACCGCGATCGAGACCCACGCGCTGTGGGCCGAGTCCCGGACCGCCGGCAGGGCGCTCGCGAACGTCTCCGTGTACTCCGCGACGTCCATGAGCGGCCCCTCCTCCTCCGACCGCCGGATGAGTTCGAGGAGGCCGGGCAGCGCGTGGGTGCCGACGACGACGTCCACCCAGGGTGCCCGCCGCTGGATCTCGCCCCGGTCCTTCTGGGCGAGGCACCCGGCGACCACGATCCGGAGCCGAGGGTTCGCGATCTTCAGGGGCCGCAGGTGCCCGAGGTTGCCGTAGAGGCGGTTGTCGGCGTTCTCGCGGACGGCGCAGGTGTTCAGGACGATGACCTCGGCCTCCCCCGCGACCTCGGTCGCGACGAGCCCCTCGCCCTCGAGGAGCCCCGCGATGCGCTCGGAGTCGTGCTCGTTCATCTGGCAGCCGAACGTCCGGAGGAGGTAGCGGCCGCGCATCTACTTCGCGAACTCCACGGAGCGCATCTCCCGCACGACGGTGATCCGGATCTGCCCGGGGTACTGGAGCTCCTCCTCGACCTGCTTCGCGATGTCGCGCGCGAGGAGCTGAGCGGCGATGTCGTCGAGCTCCTCGGGCTTCACCATGACCCGCACGTCGCGGCCCGCCTGCATCGCGTAGACCTTCTCGACGCCGGGATGGGCCAGGCAGAGCTCCTCGAGCCGCTGGAGGCGCTTCACGTACGTCTCGAGGTTCTCGCGGCGGGCTCCCGGGCGACCTCCGGAGATGCCGTCCGCCACCTGGGCGAGCACGGCGTCGATCGAGCGCTGCTCCACCTCACCGTGGTGCGACTCGATGCAGTGGACGACGTCCTCGGGCTCCTGGAGTCGACGCGCGATCTCCGCCCCGATGAGGGCGTGGGACCCCTCCACCTCGGGCGTCACCGCCTTTCCGATGTCGTGGAGGAACGCGCCGCGCTTCGCGACGCGGGGGTCGACCCCGAGTTCCGCGGCGATCGCGGCCGCGATGTGCGCGGACTCGACGAGGTGGCGCAGGACGTTCTGACCGTACGAGGTGCGGAACCGCAGCCGTCCGAGGAGCTTCACGAGCTCGGGGTGGAGATCGGTGATGCCGACCTCGATCGTCGCATCCTCTCCGGCCCGGCGGATCTGCTCGTCGACCTCGCGCACCGACCGCTCGTGCATCTCCTCGATCCGCGACGGGTGGATCCGTCCGTCGGCGACGAGCTTCTCGAGGGTGAGGCGTGCCGTCTCGCGGCGGACCGGATCGAAGCTCGAGAGCACGACCGCCTCCGGGGTGTCGTCGATGATGAGGTTCACGCCGGTCACCGCCTCGAAGCTGCGAATGTTGCGGCCCTCGCGACCGATGATCCGCCCCTTCATGTCCTCCGAGGGCAACGGGAACACCGACACGCTCGATTCCGCGGTCTGCTCCGAGGCGACGCGCTGGATCGCCGTCGTCACGATCTTCCGGGCCCGCTGTTCGCCCTCCTCACGCGCTCGCTGCTCGAGCTCGCGGACGCTCACCATCGCCTCGCGGCGGGCCTGCTCCACCACCTGCGCGACGATCGCGTCCTTCGCCTCCTGCGTCGTGAGCTGGGCGATGCGCTCGAGGGCGGCGCGATGCTCTCCGGCCGCCTGCTCGAGCTGTTCGCGCACCGTCCGGAGCCGCGCGTCGCGATCCGCGAGCTCCTCCGCGCGCCGCTCGACGTCCTCGAGCTTGCGATCGAGGCTCTCCTCGCGCGCGAGGAGCCGAGACTCGAGCCGAGTCACGTCCTCGCGACGGACGCGGAGGTCCTCCTCCGTCTCGCGCCGGAGCGCGCCGATCTGCTCCTTCGCCTCGACGAGGGCCTCGCGGGTGAGGCGCTCGGCCTCCCGCTCGGCATCGGCCACGAGCCGCTGTGCCCGCACCTCGGCCCCGTGCACCTGCCGAGTGCCCAGCGCGCGCCGCACGGCGAAACCGACGAGGCCGCCGACGAGCAGGGCGACCGCTGCGACGTACGCCGTCTCCATCCGGTCCTCCTCCGTGTCCGAGGGAGGGCCCGGGATGCCGCTTCGAACGTGTCCGGTCGGCGGACTAGGGTGCGACGAGCCCCGGTCGGGGCGGGTCCTCGGTCCTCCGGTCGATGGTGTCGGTCTGGATGGTCATCGGGACGTTCACGTGTCGAAGTGCTGCCTCGGGTCCTACCGGTACCCCATCAGGGTACGACCGGTCTGCGACGGCAGACAAGGCGTCAGGCATCCGCGGGGTCGGGATCCACGGAGAGCGCGGCCGCCGCGGCGCGACGGGCGAGGCCCGGCGCGTAACCGCGACGGGCGAGGAAGTCCGTGAGCCGGCGCGCCGCGGCCTCCGGTGGTGCGCCGACGAGCCGCGAGGCGCGGGTCCGAGCGAGCGCGAACGCCCGCTCCTCCTCCCCCGGCCCGTCGAGCTCATCGAGCGCCCGCTCGATCGTCCCGCGGTCGACCCCCTTGGCCGAGAGTGCCGAGGCGACGGCCCGGCGGCCCTGGAGCCGACGACCCGCTGCCTGCTCCACGACCGAGCGCGCGAACGCGTCGTCGTCGATGAGGCCGACGGATTCGAGCGCGGTGAGCTCCTCATCGACCGCGACGGCTTCGAAGCCTGCCCGCAGGAGCCGTGAGCGGAGCTCCCGGCGCGAGCGCTGCCGGACCGCGAGGAGGCCGAGGGCGCGCTCGTGGAGCGGGAGCGGCTGCTTCGGCTCCCGAGCGCGCCCTCGGCCCTGCGGGATCGTCACGCCCCGGCGGGGGTACCCGCGCCGGCCCGTTCCCGCGGCTTCGCTGCGGCCTTGTCGGCGGGGAGGTCGTCCTCCGCGAGGTCCGCCACCGGTGCCGGGGCGATCGCCGGGGCGTCGCCACCGACGCCGAACGAACTCAGCCCGACCGCCTCGCGCACCTTGCGCTCGATCTCCTCGGCGAGGTCCCGGTGCTCCGCGAGGAACTGGCGAGCGTTCTCCCGTCCCTGGCCGAGCTGCTCGCCCTCGTAGGTGAACCAGGCGCCGGACTTCTTCACGATCTCGAGGTCGACGCCGACGTCCAGGAGGCTCCCCTCGCGGGAGATACCCGTCCCGTACATGATGTCGAACTCGCACTGCCGGAAGGGCGGCGCGACCTTGTTCTTCACGACCTTCACGCGGGTGCGCGAACCGACGACGTCCGTGCCGTCCTTCAGGTTCTCGACCTTGCGGACGTCGAGGCGGATCGAGGAGTAGAACTTCAGCGCGCGGCCACCCGTCGTCGTCTCGGGGTTGCCGAACATCACGCCGATCTTCTCGCGGAGCTGGTTGATGAAGATCGCAGTGGTGTCGTACCGCGAGAGCGTCCCTGCGAGCTTGCGCATCGCCTGGGACATGAGCCGGGCTTGGAGTCCGACATGCGAGTCGCCCATCTCACCCTCGATCTCGGCGCGCGGCACGAGCGCCGCCACCGAGTCGATGACGACGAGGTCGAGCGCGCCCGAGCGGACGAGCATGTCCGCGATCTCGAGCGCCTGCTCTCCCGAGTCGGGCTGCGAGACGAGGAGCTCCTCGATGTTCACGCCGAGCCGCTGCGCGTACGTCGGGTCGAGCGCGTGCTCCGCATCGATGAACGCGGCGATGCCGCCCCGGCGCTGCGCCTCGGCGATGATGTGGAGCGTCACGGTCGTCTTGCCGGATCCCTCGGGACCGAAGACCTCCATGATCCGGCCCCGTGGGATGCCGCCGACTCCGAGCGCGATGTCGAGCGCGAGCGACCCCGTCGGGATCACCGAGATACCGGCTCCCATCGGGTGCTCTCCGAGGCGCATGACCGCGCCCTTCCCGTGCTGCTTCTCGATCTGGGACAGAGCGACGTCGAGCATCTTGTCGCGGTCGGGCGAAGCCGAAGCCATCGGAGCCTCCTCCTGGTCCGTCCGGGCAGCTGCCCGGCCGGGCGTTCCTCCGCCCGGACGGGGGACGCTAGCCCCCGGCGCTGACATGGATTACATCGTCGTAGTTACCCACGTGCAACGTGGGAACGGTATCCGAACGTATGTTCGGGGTCAACGACCCAGGGGGAAGATCTCGAGGGGCTCGTAGGCCGACCCCGGGCGGCTGCGGTAGAGGACGACCCGGTCGACCGGGAAGGCCTCCCCGACGGGGCCGCCCGGGGCATCGGAGGCCTCCGGGACCCGGGCCGGGGGGTCGTATCGGGCGAGCGTGACGTGGGCGACGAAGGGCTCCTGTGGCCGATCCCCGGGCAGGTCCCGGAGCGCGGCCGCGAGGCGGGCGAGGGTCCCGTCATCTGCGACGCCCGCCCACAGGATCCGGGCGCGCCGCCGTCCGCCGGGGAAGGCCCCGAGCCCGCGGAGCCGGGCGGACGTCGCCGGGACGTCGGAGGTCGCGAGGGCGATCGCCGCGACGAGCGAGGGGAGGTCGCCCTCGGTCACCGCGCCGAGGAACCGGAGGGTCACGTGGTGGGAGCCCGCAGGGACGACACGGGCGGACCGGTCGGTGAGGAGACGACCAGCCGCGGCGGCTGCCGACGCGACGGCCGCATCCGGGACCGGGACCCCCACGAAGAGGCGGATCGACCCGCCGGGCATCAGCGGGCAGGGCCGGTCGGGAGCTCGCGCCCCTCGAGGTGGCGCCGGACGAGATCGAGACCGTTCTGCGCGGCCCATCGCCGCACGGCCGCGCGCTCCCCCGGCATCCGCAGCAGGCGCGCGTGGGCGACGCCGTCCGCGACGAGCCCGAGCCACACGGTCCCCGGCTCGATGCCGTCCTGCGCGTCGGGACCGGCGACGCCGGTGAGGGCGAGCGCGACGTCGCCGCCGAAGCGCTCGCGCGCCCCGGCGGCCATCGCGAGGGCGCAGGCCTCGCTCACGACGCCCTCGCGCGCGAGGAGGTCGGGGTCGACGCCGAGGAGGGCGACCTTCGCGGCCGTCGCGTACGCGCCCACCGATCCGAGGAACGCCGCCGACGCCCCGGGGACCGCGGTGAGGCGGGCTCCGACCTCACCCCCGGTGAGCGACTCCGCGACGGCGAGCGTGCGACCGCTCTCGACGAGGAGGCGGACGATCCGGGTCTCGAGGTCCTCGCCGCGATCGGAGATGACGGCGTCGCCGAGCCGGGCCACGACCTCGACCGCGATCGGATCGATCGCGGACTCGGCCTCCGCCCGGGTCGCGCCGCGTGCGGTGAGGCGGACGCGGACCTCCCCGCCCCCGGCGAGGTACGCGAGCGTTGGGTTGCGCGAGCTCCGGAAGAGATCGTCGAGCAGTTCGCCGGTCCGAGATTCCGCGATGCCCGTGCACCGGATGACGCGCGAGACGATCGTGCCGCCACCGGTGCGCGCCGCGAGCTCGGGGAGCACCGCGAGCGTCATCATGTCGCGCATCTCCGCCGGGACGCCGGGCAGCGCGTAGAAGACGACCCCGTCGCGCTCGGCCGCGAGTCCCGGTGCCGTCCCGAGCCGGGCGGGGATCGTCCGCGCGCCGACCGGCACGTCAGCCTGCACGAGGTTCGACGCCGGCATCGTGCGTCCGAGCTGCGCGAACCGTGCGCGGAGCGCGTCGGCGATCGCGGGGTCGCGGACCAGCTCCGCTCCGAGCACCTCGGCGAGCGCGTCGCGGGTGATGTCGTCGCCGGTCGGCCCGAGGCCCCCCGTCGCGATGACGACGTCGGCGCGCGACGCGGCGAGCCGCAGCGCCTCGACGATGCGACCGTGGTTGTCGCCGACGACGGTGTGGTGGAGCACGTCGACGCCGGTCTCCGCGAGCCGCTCGGAGATCCACTGGGCGTTCGTGTTCGCGATCTGCCCGAGGAGGAGTTCGGTCCCGATCGCGACGAGCTCGGCGCGCACGGTCAAGCGGCGGTCGGGGTCGGGCTCGCGGGCGGCGTGATCGCCTTGTCACCGGGCCGGAACGCGCGCTCCCACGGCCCGTCGGGGTCACCGGGCGCGCCGAGGTCGATGCCGTTCACGACGACGTCGGCGGTCCCGCCCTGCGCGAGGCGCACCTCGAGGAGCCCGTCGGCCTCGAAGGATCGGCTCTCACCCGCGATGAGCTCGTACGTCGCCTCCGCCCCGCCGTCGATGCGGATGCCGACCTCGACGGGGACGCGTGCCGTGATCGCGAGGAGGAGCCCTCCGCGGATCGGTGCGACCGAGGGCACGGCGTCGGTCGCGAGGTCGGCCGCGGGGGGCGTGTCGGCTCCGACGCGCAGGACGCCGAACCCGAGCGCGAGGGCGACGGCGGTGACCGCGGCGATCGCTGCGATCCGCGTCTGGCGACGTCGGAGGACGGGCAGGAACTCCGCGAGGGGCGGCGGCGGAGAGGCGTCCTCGGGCTCGACGCCAGCGTCCCGGAACCGCTCGAGGAGGGCGTCCTCGGGGACGCCGAGGTACCGCGCGTACGTCCGGAGCGTGCCGCGGACGTGGACCTGGCCCGCCATCGGGTCGAACCGTCCGTCCTCGAGTCCCTCGAGGACGTCGGCGCGGATCCGCGTGTCCCGCGCGGCGACGTCGAGCGGGATGCCCTGCGACACGCGTGCCTTGCGCAGGACGGTGCCGACGCTCGCGCTCTGCATCGTGCCTCCGGGGTCGGGGAACGGCGGAAGTATAGGAGCCGCGACGGACGCGGTCAGGCTCAGCCCGCGCGCGACGCGCGCGATTCCTCCCATTCCTCCCACGTGAGGAGGACGTCCCGCGCCTTCGAGCCCTGCGACGGGCCGACGATGCCCCGGTCCTCGAGGAGGTCCATGAGTCGGCCCGCGCGCGCGAACCCGACCTTGAGTTTGCGCTGGAGCATCGAGGTCGACCCGAGCTGCGACCGGATGATGAGCTCGGCGGCCTGTTCGAGGAGGTCGTCGTCGCTCCCGGGTTCGATCTCCTCGGCGTCCGACGGCGGCAGGCCCTTGCCGTCGACGAGCACCTCGTACACCGGCTCGCGCTGCTCGCGGATGAATGCGGCGACGTCGTGGATCTCCTGCTCGCTCACCCAGGCGCCCTGGAGACGGAACGGCTTCGAGGCCGTCGAGGGAGCGAAGAGCATGTCGCCGTGGCCGACGAGGCGTTCCGCGCCGTTCATGTCGAGGATGACCCGCGAGTCCGCCTGGCTCGACGTCATGAGCGCGACGCGGGACGGGATGTTCGCCTTGATGAGCCCGGTCACGACGTCGACCGATGGACGCTGCGTGGCGACGAGGAGGTGGATGCCGACCGCGCGCGCCATCTGCGCGATGCGGCAGATCGCATCCTCGACGTCCCGCGGGGCCACCATCATGAGGTCCGCGAGCTCGTCGATGACGACGAGGAGGTACGGGAACTCCTCGACCTTCGACTCCTGACCGGGCGGGATGCGCAGGGTGCCCTCGTGGAGTCCCTGCCGGTACCCGTCGATGTCGCGGACCCCGACCATCGCGAGGAGCTCGTAGCGCCGCTCCATCTCGCGGACGACCCACCCCAGGGCCTCGGCGGCGCGCTTCGGATGGACGATGACCGGCATGAGGAGGTGCGGGAGGTCGGCGAAGTGCGAGAGTTCGACGCGCTTCGGGTCGACGAGGACGAGCTTCACCTCGTCGGGCGTCGCCCGCATGAGGACCGAGGTGATGAACCCGTTGATGAGCGAGGACTTGCCGGCCCCGGTCGCGCCCGCGACGAGGAGGTGCGGCATCTTCGTGACGTTCACGAGCTGCGCGCGACCGTGGACGTCCTTGCCGAGGGCGACGGAGAGCGGGTGGAGGTCGTCCCGCGCGGCCTTCGATCGCAGGACGTCGCCGAGCATGACGAAGTCGCGCACCTTGTTCGGCACCTCGACGCCGATCGCCGAGCGCCCGGGGATCGGCGCGATGATCCGGACGTCGGGGGTCGCGAGCGCGTACGCGATGTCGTCGGCGAGCGCGAGGACCTTGTTCACCTTCGTGCCCGCCTCGACCTCCACCTCGTAGAGGGTGACCGTCGGGCCCCGGTGGGCAGCCGGGACGCGCGCCGCGACGCCGAAGGTGCGGAACGTCCGCTCGAGCGCTTCCACCGTGTGCTCCTCGTCGGAGGTCCCGCGATCGCTTTCCGGCGCGGCCCGCAGGAGGTCGAGCGGAGGGAGTTCGTAGTCGCCGGGGTCGGCGCGGACGATCGCCGCGACCTCGGACTCACGGGCATCGAGCGGGTCGTCCTCGACGTCCTCGTCCGCCTCGTCGAGGAGGTCGTCGCCGTCGATCCCTGCGGCGGCCGGAGCGACGACCGCCGGCACCGGCGCGGGCGCATCCTCGAGGATCTCCCCGGTCCCGAGGTCGACGACGGCGGTGCCGCTGCGGAGCCGCAGGCGCGAGCGACGCGGCGCGGGCTCCTCCACGGCGCCGTCCTCGTCCTCCGCCTCGGACGCATCCTCGACCGCGGCGTCGTCCTCGACCTCGTCGCCGACGAAGAAGTCCTTCAGCCAGGCCCACACGTCCGCGAGCGGCGTACCGGTGAAGATGAGGAGGCCGAGCACGAGGGCGCCGGACCACACGATGACCGCGCCCGTCGTCGAGACGAGCCGCCCGAGCGGCCACGCCGCGAGCGCGCCCACGAGGCCCGCGGCATCGGCGAGCGCGTCGTAGCCGTCGAGCGGCGCGGGGTTCGCGCGGACGAACGACAGGAGGGCGAGCCCGGCGCACGCGAGGAGGAGGAACCCCAGCACCGCGCGCGGTCGCTCGTCGTTCGCCTCCCGCAGCAGGGCGATGCCCCACCCGAGCGCGACGAGCGGGACGGCCGCCGCCGAGACGCCGACGAGCGCGCGGAGGAGCCACGTGAGCCCGTCCCCGAACGGACCGGCGGCGTCGAACCAGAGCGCGAGGACCGACAGGAGCGACAGGATCACGAGGCCGATGCCGAGCGCGTCGCGCGCCCACGGCGCGAGGTGCTGACGGACGCGGCCCCGCGCGGGTGCGGGTTCCCTCGCGGACCCCCGTCCGCTCGCCGTCTTCGTCCCCTGACGGGGCTTCGTCGTCGCCACTCAGACCTCCATGATGACCGGCAGGATCACGGGCTTGCGCTGTGTGACCTCGCGGAAGTACCGGGCGAGCGTCGTGCGCACCGTCTGCGCCAGGACGTCGCGGTCGAACCCGCCCCTGGCGCCGTGGTCCTCGATCGCCAGCATGACGCGATTCCGGCCCTCCGCAAGGATGTCGGCCGCCGTCTCGTCGAACACGAAGCCGCGGTTCACGAGGTCGGGTCCGGCGACGACCTCGCCGCGGTGCGCGTCGATTGTCACGACGACCACCACGACGCCGTCGGCGGAGAGCTTCCGGCGGTCCCGGAGCACCGCCTGTCCGACGTCGCCGATCCCGAGCCCGTCGACGAGCGTCATGCCGGCGGGGACGCGGCCCGCGAGGCGGACTTCCTCCCCCACGTCGACGAGGTCGCCGTCCTCGCAGATGAGGATGCGGTCCTCGGCGATCCCGACCTCCATCGCGAGCTTCGCGTGGTGGGACAGGTGGCGTCGCTCGCCGTGGACCGGGATGAACCACCGCGGTCGCACGAGCGAGAGCATGAGGCGGAGCTCGGCCGCCGCCGCGTGGCCACTCGCGTGGACGTCCGCGGCGGGGACGTGGAAGACGTCGGCCCCGGTCCGGTAGAGCCCGTCGACGACGCGGTGGATCGAGGGCTCGTTGCCGGGGATGAGCGAGGACGACAGGACGACGGTGTCGCCGTCGCCCAGGCGCACGTACTTGTGCTCCCCCGCCGCCATGAGGGACAGCGCCGAGTAGGGCTCGCCCTGCGAACCGGTCGAGACGACGACGACCCGCGCGGGGTCGAGGTGTTCGAGTTCCTCGATCGCGACGATGTCCGCGTCCGGGATCTCGAGCAGCCCGAGTCGACGCGCGGCCGCGACGCTCTGGTGCATCGACCGACCGAGGAAGGCGACGACGCGCTCGCTCGCGCGGGCGGCGTTCGCGACCTGCTGGATGCGGTGGATGTGGCTCGAGAAGCACGCGACGACGACGAGCCCCGGCGCCCGGGCGACGATCCCCGCGAGGACGGGGCCGACGCTCCGCTCGCTCGGCGTGTAGCCGGCCTCCTCGGCGTTCGTCGAGTCCGAGAGCAGGAGGTGGACCCCGCGCCCCGCCTCCTCGGCGAGCGCGTGGAGATCGGTCGGTCGTCCGTCGAGCGGCGTCTGATCGATCTTGAAGTCGCCGGTGTGGAGGATCGTCCCCGCAGGCGTGTCGACGGCGACCGCCACGCCGTCGGGGATCGAGTGCGTCACGCGGACGAAGCGCATCGTGAAGGGCCCCGCGGTCGCGGGTTCGCCCGGGACGATCGTCCGCAGGTCCGCGAGGTGTCGGACGTCGTGTTCCTCGAGCTGTC
Organism: Actinomycetota bacterium; assembly: GCA_046094825.1. Classification (GTDB taxonomy): domain Bacteria; phylum Actinomycetota; class UBA4738; order UBA4738; family HRBIN12; genus JBJTIF01. The sequence continues at coordinate 3,844 of JBJTIF010000126.1, read as the reverse complement.
CTTCGAGGAGCGCGAGCGTGAACGGCGTCCCGTGGATCGGGAGCGGCCGACCGAGCTCGCGCAGGAGGTACGGCACCGCGCCGATGTGGTCCTGGTGGCCGTGGGTGAGGACGACCGCTTCGACGTCGTCGAAGCGGTCGCGGAGGTACTCGAAGTCCGGGAGCACGAGGTCGATGCCCGGCATGTCCGCGTGCGGGAACGACAGTCCGACGTCGATGAGGAGGAAGCGACCCTCGAGCTCAACGGTGGCCATGTTGCGACCGACCTCGCCGACGCCGCCGAGGAAGGCCACGCGCGCGGGGGCAGGCGCCGAGGGCGCCGTCCCCCGCCGCCTACGGGAGCCCGACACGGGTCAGCGCCTCCGCGACGCGCGCGCGTTCGTCCTCGCTCGCGGCGACGAGCGGCAGCCGCGGCGTGCCCCCCGGCAGTCCGAGGAGGTCGAGCGCGGCCTTGAGCGGGATCGGGTTGCTCGTGATGAAGAGCGCGTCGAAGACCGGGGTGAGCTCGGCGTGGATCGCCCGCGCCGGCTCGAGGTCGCGCGCCTCGACGAGCGAGAGCATGCGCGCGATCGCGTCGCCGACCACGTGGCTCGCGACGGAGACCACGCCGGCCGCGCCGGCGCAGGCCCACGCGAACGCCCCCCAGTCGTCACCCGCGTACACGACGACGTCCGCCGGGAGCGCGGCGATGAGCCGCGCCGCGGCCTGGAGATCGCCGGTGGAGTCCTTCACGGCGACGATGTTCGGGACGGACGCGAGCCGCACGAGCGTCTCGTGCTCGATCCGCGTCGCGGCGCGTGCGGGGACGTTGTAGAGCATCACGGGGAGCTGCGTCGCGCCGGCCACCGTCGCGAAGTGCTCGACGAGTCCGCGCTGCGGCGGCCTGTTGTAGTACGGGGTCACGAGGAGGATGCCCGATGCGCCGGCCTCGGTCGCCATCCGCGTGAGGTCGACGCTCTCGGCGGTCGAGTACGTCCCGGTCCCGCAGAGGACGGGCCCCCGGCCGACCCCGACGACCGCCCGCAGCAGCGCCTCCTTCTCCTCCGCGGAGAGCGTCGGTGCCTCCCCGGTCGAACCCGCCACGAGGACGGCGTCGCTCCCGTGCTCGAAGAGGTGGGTCGCGAGGCGGGCGGCGCCCTCGAGGTCGAGGGAGCCGTCGGGCCGGAAGGGGGTGGCCATGGCGGTCACCACGGAGCCGAACGGGCCGGGCATGGGGGGAAGGACCTCCTCGTCGTCGGCCGTATCCTACGCCCATGCCCCGCATCTACACGCGAACCGGTGACGACGGGAGCACCGGGCGCCTGTTCGGTGGGCGGGTCTCGAAGGCCGACCTCGCGACCGAGGCGTACGGGACCGTCGACGAGGCCGTCGCCGACCTCGGGGTGGCCCGGACCCTCCTCGAGGGCGACGCCGCCGCGCGGATCCTCGATCTCCAACGCGAGCTCTTCGTCGTCGGCGCGGACCTCGCCGCGAACCCCGACGAGCGCGCGAAGCTCGAGCCCGGCGTCTCCCTCGTGACCCCGGAGATGGTCGCGCGGCTCGAGGGGCTCATCGACGAGGAGGTCGCGCGCAACCCTCTTCCCCAGGAGTTCATCGTGCCGGGGTCGGACCCCGCCTCGGCGGCGCTCGACGTCGCCCGGGTCGTCGTTCGGCGGGCGGAACGCGCCGCCGTCCGGCTGCGGGACGCGGGTGGTCCCGTCCATGACGATCTCCTCCACTACCTGAACCGCCTCTCCGACCTCCTCTTCGTCCTCGCGCGGAGCGCCGCCGGGGGTCCGGAACCCCGCAGCCGCACGCGGTGAACCTCGGCGCGATCGCCGGGGCGTACTGGCTCGGCGTCGTCCTCGGCACCTCCCCCGGTCCCGTCCAGGTGCTCCTCGTCGCGGAGGCGGCACGTGGTGGCGTCGCGCGCGGTCTCCGCGCGATGGTCGGCGCGAACGCGACCTTCGGCGGCTTCCTCCTCGCGCTCGCGTTCGGCGTCGCGGCGCTCGAGCCCTCGCCCGGGGCGCTCCGCGCGATCCGGATCGTCGGCGGCGCCGTCCTCGTCGCGATCGCCGTGTCGGCGTTCCGGGAGCGTCGTCGGTCGCTCGACGCGGACCCGACCGTCGAGACCCGGCGACCGTTCGTCCGCGGGGTCGTCGCCGTCCTCGTGAACCCGGGGCTCTACCTCTTCCTCGCGACGACGGGTGCGGCGGTCGTCGCGGAGGGTGCGCGGCGGGGCGGGCGCGGGCTCGCCCTCCTCGTCGGCGCGGCCCTCCTCGCGGGGGTCGTGACGACGGACGCGCTGACGGTCCTGCTCGGCGCGGGCTCGCGGCGACTGCCGCCGCGCGCGCTCGAGGGCTTCCTCGACGTCGCGGCGATCGCGCTCGCGGGGTTCGGCGTGGCGCTCGTCGTCGCGGGCGTCCGCCGCTAACGCGGTCGCGCTGGCCCGTCGTCGAGGAGCGCCTCGAGCCCGACCGTGAGGCCCGGCGTCCCCGCGACCCGTCGGATCGCGAGGAGGACCCCGGGGACGAACGCGGCGCGGTCGGTCGTGTCGTGGCGGATCGCGAGCGTCTCGCCCGGGCCCCCGAAGAGGACCTCCTGGTGGGCGACGAGGCCGGGCAGGCGGATCGCGTGGACCCGGACGCCCGCGATGTCCTGGCCGCGCGCGGGCGACGCGTCCGACGGTCGCGCCGTCGGCCCGCCACCGGCACCCCGCGCCTCCGCGATACGAGCGGCGGTCGCGATCGCGGTCCCCGACGGCGCATCGGCCTTCCCGTCGTGGTGGAGCTCGACGATCTCGACGTCGGGGAGGTGGCGCGCGGCCTCGGCGGCGAACCGCTGCATGAGGACCGCGCCGAGCGCGAAGTTCGGCGCGACGAGGACGTTCGCGGCGCCACCCGCGGCCCCGACGCTCGCGCGGAGGCGGTCGAGTCTGCCGGCGTCGAACCCGGAGGTGCCGACGACCGCGTGGACGCCGTGCGCGACGCAGTAGGCGATCGTCTCCAGGACGACGTCGGGGTGCGTGAAGTCCACGGCGACGTCGACCTCGGCCTCGCGGAGCCCCTCGAGACGGTCGGTGACCGGGACCTCGATCTCCGGACGACCGACGAGGGGACCGATCGGGTGCCCGACGTGGGAGCGGTCGACCGCCGCGGTGAGCTCGAGGTCGGCCTCGTCGATGACGGCGCGCGCGACGAGCCGCCCCATCCGACCGGCGGCGCCGACGACCCCGACGCGGATCACGCGATCGCTCCCTGCGCGAAGGGACCGAGCACCGTGAGGGTGAGCGGCTGGGAGAACACGCGGGCGGCGACGGACCGCGCGTCGTCGAGCGTCGTGCGCTCGATCCGCCGCAGGATCTGCGGGACGGTGAGGATCTCGCCGCCCGAGATCTCGCTGCGCCCGAGTCGCGACATCCGGCTCGAGGGATGCTCGAGCGACAGGAGGAGCTGGCCGCGGAGCTGCGTCTTCGCGCGGGCGAACTCCTCGGCGCCGAGGCGGCCGGCGGCGAGGACGGCGATCTCCGCGCGGATCAGATCGACGACCTCCTGCGCGCGCGCGGGCGTGGTGCCCGCGTACGCGGAGACGAGCCCCGCGTCGCCGTACATCTCGTGGTGACTGTAGACCGAGTACGCGAGGCCCCGTCGCTCGCGCACCTCCTGGAAGAGCCGCGAGGACATCCCACCGCCGAGCGCGGTGTTCGCGATGCCGAAGGCGAAGCGGTCCGGATCGGTCCGGGTCGGGGCGTTCGTCCCGAGGACGAGGTGGGCCTGCTCCGTCTTCCGGCGGACGATCCGTGAGCGCCCGGAGGGGGTGGGTGCGGTGCCGGCCGCGCCGGCGCGCGGCGGCGGGGCCCCCCCGCC